>JAFECL010000059.1:4735-12280 GCA_018242165.1 Pseudomonadota bacterium | reverse complement strand
CCCCCGGCGCCGACCTGAAACACCACCCCAGCCAAGGCCTTTGGCCGGAGCGGATGGGCGGGGCATGTAACCGATATGGTTTGTGTAGGAAAGCGGGAATTTTGCAGAAGGGGCGCGCGTGCAAACCGCCCGTGCCCCTCCACCATGCTGCGCATGGTCCCCCTCCCCCACGGGGGGAGGAGCTAGTCGGTCAGCAGGATCGACATGCGGCGGTTGCGCGGATCGGCGGGGTCGTCCTTCACCAGCGGCTCGCGGTCGGCCACGCCCTCGATCCGGCGGAAGCGGCCTTCGGCCACGCCGTCGCGCATCAGCGCCTGGCGGGTCGCCTCGGCACGCCCGGCCGACAGCGACCAGTTGTTGACCCCGAGGCCCGAGCGCCACTTGAGCGAATCGGTGTGGCCACGGATCTGCAGCCCGCCATCAAGCGGCCCGACCGCGGCGCCCACCGCGTGGAGCAGGTCCTGCGCCTCGCCGGTCAGCACCGTGGTGCCCAGCGCGAACATCGAGAAGTCGGCATTGTCGACCAGGTCGATCCGCACCCCTTCGGGGGTGACCGACAGCTTGACGATCTTCTGCAGGTGCTTGAGCTTGTCGCTCGACAGCTTTTCCGCCAGCCGCTGCTGGACCTGCGCCATGCGCTTGACCGCGCTGCCGCCTTCCTTGGGCCCGCCGGTGGTATCGCGCGGGATGGTCAGCGACTTGGTCCCGGTCTGCCCGGCGCGGTGCGGATAGTGATCGGCATCGGTGATCGAGCTGCCGCCCAGCATGCCGTTCGAGCCGGCGCTTTCCTGGCGCAGCTTGACCAGGGTGGGGGTGAAATAGTCGGCGATGCCCTTGCGCTGCTTTTCGGTGGTCGCGCCCAGCAGCCACAGCAGCAGGAAGAAGGCCATCATCGCGGTCACGAAGTCGGCATAGGCCACCTTCCAGGCGCCGCCATGGTGGCCGGCGGCGACGATCGTCACCTTCTTGACGATGATCGGCGGCTGCAGCTCGATCTTGCCGGGTTTGCGGGGCGGGGCCATGGCGCTGTCCCTTACTTGCCGCGCAGCGCGTCAAGCAGTTCGGACAGGCCCGGGCGGAAATCGTGGCCCAGGCCAGAGCGCGCGCTTTCCACCACCAGCGGCTGGGGCCAGCCGTGCAGGCTGGCGATGATCACCTGCTTCACCGCATGGAAGATCTGTTCGTCGGCCTCGATCACCTGCTTCAGCCGCCCGGCCATCGGCGCGACCATGCCGTAGGCCAGCAGCACCCCCATGAAGGTACCGACCAGCGCCGAACCGATCATCCCGCCCAGCACGCTGGGGGGCTTGTCGATCGAGCCCATGGTCTTGACCACGCCCAGCACCGCCGCGACGATGCCCAGCGCGGGCAGCGCGTCGGCCAGGTTCTGGATGGCGTGCTGGGGTTCGTGCAGCTCGTGGAAATGGGTTTTCATCGCATTGTCCATCACGTCCTCGACGGCATGGACCTCGAGCGTGCCCGAGCTGACCACGATCAGCGTCAGGGTATCGGCGATCAGGTGGATCAGTTCCTTGTTGGCCAGGAGGCGCGGATATTCGGCGAAGATCGCCGAGGCCGCCGGATCCTGGACATGGGCTTCCATCGCCACCGGGCCTTCGGTGCGCAGCAGCTTCATCAGCTTGGTGGTCAGCGCGATGGCGTCGATGTGATCCTGCTTGTTGTGGCGCGGACCCTTGAACACCTTGGCAAAGCCGCCACCCAGCGCCTTCAGCCCGTGCATGTTGTTGCCGGTGACCAGCGCGCCGGCCGCCGCGCCCAGGATGATCAGCAATTCGTGCGGAATCGCCTCCATCACCGGGCCCAGGGCCCCGCCGGTGATGGCAAAGCCGCCAAACACCATGGCAAACAGGATGACTATGCCAATACCGGCGTACATCGTTCAAAACCCCCCGAAAATTCCGTAACTCAAGGCATCATTTGATCAGATCGAACAGGTTCAGGCTGGCCAGCTTGGCAAAGCTGGCCTGGCTGGCCTGCAGCACCGTCATGGTCTGCTGCAGGCGGGTAATCGCAGTGGTCACATCGGTGCCGCCGATGGTCGATTCGGCATCGGTGCGCTGCTGGCCCAGCTGGGTGTTGATCCCCGTGGTGGTATCGATCCACGCCAGCCGCGCCCCGATCACCGCCTGCGCGGTGGTGACGGCGCTGGTGCCCGCGTTCAGCGGATCGAGCGCGGCCTGCGCCGCCGCCTGCCCGCCGCTGCCCGATTGCAGCGCATCGGCCAGGGTCTTGGTCACGGCGAGCAGGTCGGTGCTGGTCCCGCCCGAGGTAAAGCTGAGGAACTGCGGCCCGGTGATCCCGCGCGCCACGTTCAGCCCGGGCCCCAGGGTCAGCGTATCGACGCTGGCGGTGCCGGTATAGGTGGCATTGCCCTGGGCATCGAGGGTGTAGGCCGGCCCGCCGCTCTGCCCGCCGAACAGCGCATTGCCATCCGAATCGCGGGTGTTGGCCAGGGCCACCAGATTGTTGTGCAGTGCGCCGATCTGCTGGCCGATCGCCTTGCGCTGGGGATCGGTCAGGGTGGCGTTGGCCGCCTGGGTGGCCAGCTGCTGGATCTGGCTGACGATCGTCGCCACCGCGGAAATGGTATTGTCGGCCTGGGTCAGGCTGGCCTTGGCGGCATCGGCGGTAGCGGTATCGGCCCCGGCCAGGGCATCGGCCCGGGCCAGCGCGCGCAACTGCGAGGCGGCCAGCGGATCGTCGGCGCCGCTCGCCAGCCGGTTGCCGGTGGCGATCTGGTTCTGCAGCTTGTTGGCCTCGGCCTGCAGGGTGCCCATGTTGAACAGGGCACTGTCGTAGAAGGCGCTGGTGCTGATGCTGGTCATGGAGCCCTCACCGGATCTGCAACAGGCTGTCGAACAGGGTGCTGGCGACCTGCATCACCTTGCCCGATGCCTGAAAGGCTTGCTGATATTTCAACAGGTTGGCCGCTTCGTCGTCGAGGTTGACGCCGGCCTGCGCGTCGAGCGACGTCTGGGCGTTGCTGGCAATCGCCTTCAGCGCATCGCGGGTGGTGGTGGCCTGCTGCACCGCGCTGGCGCTGGTGAACAGCAGGCTGTCGGTGCCGGTGGCAAGGTTGGCGCTGTTCAGGCTGGCCTGCAGCGCGGTCAGGTTGCCGGCGTCGCGGCTGTTGGCTCCGGCCCCGGCGGGGGCGGTGGCGAGCTGGCTGCCGCTGGTCAGCGCCACGGCGATCGAGCCGGCCCCGGTGCCGCTGAACAGCGGCTGCCCGGCGCTGCCGTCCAGCGCCACTCCGCCGGCCTGGGCACTGTTGGCGGCGCCGATCAGCGCGCTGGCCAGACTGTCGAGCTGGGTGGCATTGGCCGCGACGCTGGTCAGCGCCTGGGCCTTGCCGGCCAGGCTGCCGCCCGACAGTGCCGCCGTCGCGCCGCCGACGGTGAAGCTGATCGTGCCGTTGGCGGCGGTCTGCATGGCAAAGGCGCTGGCGCTGCTGCCGTTGACCAGCACCGGGCCCGAAGCCCCGCCCAGCTGGACCTTGACCGTCTGGTTCGGGGCGAAAGTGGTGGTGACATCGGCGAACTGGCTCAGCTGCGACAGGATCTGGTCGCGCTGGTCCAGCAGCCCGGCCTGGTTGGTCTCGGGGTTGGGATCGCCGCTGATCTGCACGTTCAGCCGCGCCAGGTTGGTGGCCAGGGTGTTGATCTGGGTAACCGCATCGGCGCTGTCGGCGCGCAGCCCGGCGCCGACCTGGGCCAGCGAGGTGCTGGCCAGGTTGAAGCTCTGCGCCAGGGTGGTGGCGCTGGCCAGGGTGTTGGCGCGCATCGCCGGGTCGGTGGGGTTGCCGGCCAGCTGGGCCAGGTTGGCCTCGAACTTGGTGATCGCCGGGTAGAGGTTGCTCGATTCGAGCGCCTGATCGGCATTGGTCAGCCCGTCGACCTGCGCGCTGGCGCGGGCCGCGTCGGCCCCGGTGCGGCGCACCTCGGCCTGGCGGAAGGCATCGGCGTTGCGGCCGATCCCGGTGATCCGCACCCCCGAGAGCGAGATGTCGTTGTACATCCCCAGTGCCGTGGTGGTGGTCACCTCGGCCTGGCTGATGGTGCGGCGGACATAGCCGGCGGTGCCGGCATTGGCGATGTTCTGGCCGGTGACGTCCAGCGCGGCGCGGGCGGCCAGCGCCCCGCTCTTGCCGATGTTGAGCAGGTCCGAGGCCATGGCCTAGCCCCCCCCGCCCAGATCGGCCCGGCGGGCCAGCTGCTGCTCGATCATCCGCCCCAGCCCGAACGAGCCGCGCTGGGCGGCGATTTCGGCAAAGCGTTCGTCCTGCATCGAGCGGAAATTGTCCATCGCCCCGCTGCCCGACAGCGCATCGCCGATCCCGTCGGAGCGCGCGGCGGCCAGCATCTGGCGGACCAGCAGCGCCTCGAACTGGGTGGCGACCTGATGCAGCTGCGCCCGGCTGGCGCCTTGCGGCACCGCCGGGGTGGCCGGGGCGGGGGCGCCGGCCGGGGCCGGCTGGGTGGAAAGGGGCGGCGGCACGGTCATATCACCACCATCTCCGCCTTCAGCGCGCCGGCCTGCTTCAGCGCCTCGAGGATCGCGACGAGGTCGCTGGGCGAAACCCCCAGCAGGTTCAGCGCGTCGACGATCTTGGCCAGGCTGGCGCCGCCCTTGAACAGCACGACATGCGAGCCGCCTTCCTCGGTGGTGATCGTGCTCTTGTTGGTCCGCGCGGTCTGGCCGGCGGAGAAGGGGCCGGGCTGGCTGACCGCCTGCTTCTCGTCGATCCGCACCGTCAGCTTGCCGTGGCTGATCGCCGCGGGGGCAAGGCGCACGGCGGAATTGATCACCACCGTGCCGGTGCGGCTGTTGACGATGACGCGCGCGGCGGCCTCGGCCGGGCGGACCTCGAGCATCTCGATCGAGGCCATCATCGCGGCCCGGGCATCGCCACCGCGCGGCAGGCGCAGCGCCAGCGTCACCCCGTCCTCGACATTGGCGGTGCCGGGGAACTTGGCATTGACCGCGTCGCGAACGCGTTCGGCGGTGAGGAAATCGGCCTGGTTGAGGTTCCAGCGCAGCACCTCGGCGCTGTCAAAACCCGTCGCCACCGCGCGTTCGACGCTGGCCCCGTCGGCGATCCGGCCCACCGTCGGCACGTTGACCGTCAGCTGCGAACCGTCCTTGGCCGAAATGCCGAGGCCGCCAACCGCAAGGTTGCCCTGAGCCATGGCGTAGATCTGCCCGTCGGCACCGTAGAGCGGGGTGAGGATCAGCGCCCCGCCGCGCAGGCTCTTGGCCTTGCCGAGGGTGGAAACGGTGATGTCGATCCGCTGGCCGGGCTTGGCGAAGGGCGGCAGATCGGCCGTGACCATCACCGCGGCGGCGTTCTTCAGGCCGGGCGAGATGCCGGGGGGCAGCTGCACCCCCATCCGCCCGGAGACCCCGCGCATCGCCTGGGTGAGGTATTCGAGGTTGTCATCGCCGGTGCCGGCCAGGCCGACGACGATGCCATAGCCGGTCAACTGGTTCGAGCGCACGCCCTGGAAGGCGCCCAGGTCGCGCACCCGGTCGGCATGGGCGACGGTGGGGGCCAGCAGCGCGAAGGCGGCGACCACGCCGGTCAGGGCGAGATAGAGCCAGCGCATCAGAACGGGCTCACCAGGTTGAAGAATTTCGACAGCCAGCCCTCGCGCGCCGAACGCTGGATCGCGCCGTTGCCGGCATATTCGACCCGCGCATCGGCCACCTTGCCCGAAGCGACGGCGTTGTCGGGATCGATATCGGCCAGGCGCACGATCCCCGAGAACTGGATCCATTCCTGGCCCTGGCTCAGCATCATGCGCTTTTCTCCGCGGACAAGGGCGGTGCCGTTGGCGCGCACTTCGGCGATCGTCACGCTGACGGTGCCGGAAAAGCTGCTGGTCTGCGCCGCCTGTCCCTGACCATTGAACGACGACTGCGCCGCAGCATTAAGGGCATTGGGGTCGATCGCGAAGGGCCCGGCGGTGGGCGGGGTGACCGAACCCGAACCGGCCCGCTGGGTTTTCGAGCTGGCAGTCTTGGCGGTGGTGGTGGTTTCGACCAGGTTGATCGTCAGCACATCGCCCACCGCATGGGCGCGGGCGCCGGTTACCAGCGGGGCATAGCCGGCGCTGGCGTTGAAGATCGCTCCGTCGGCGCTGTGCGGCGCTGGGGCGGCCGGCTGGGGCAGCGCGGGTTCGTAGCCGGCGGGCGGCTTCTTGGCCGCGGCCGGGGCGGCAATCGCCAGCAGGACGGCGGCGGTGATCGGCAAGCGCATCATGGTTCTCACAGCGTCTGGTTGGCGTTCTTGAGCATTTCGTCGACCGCGCTGATCATCTTCGAATTGATCTCGTAGGCGCGCTGGCACTCGATCATGTCGACCAGTTCCTGGACGACATTGACGTTCGAGGCCTCGAGCATCCCCTGCTTCAGGGTGCCGCGCCCGGCCACCCCGGCCGGCCCGGTCTGGGCGGGGCCGCTGGCGGCGGTTTCGAGCAGGAAGTTGTCGCCGCTGGCCTGCAGCCCGGCGGGATTGGCAAAGCTGGTCAGGGTGATCTGGCCCAGCTGGGTGGGGGTGGCCGAACCGGCAACCGTGGCCGAAACCGTGCCGTCGGCGCCGATCGTCACCGATCCGGCCCCGGCGGGGACGCTGATCGGCGGCTGGATGACATAGCCCTGGGCGGTGACCAGCTGCCCTTCGGCCGAGAGGGTGAAGTTGCCGGCGCGGGTATAGGCGGTCTGCCCGCCGGGCATCGCCACCTGGAAATAGCCCTCGCCCTGGATCGCGATGTCGAGGGCGTTGCCGGTATTGTCGAGCGCGCCCTGGCTGACCATCCGGGTGGTCGATTGCACCCCCACCCCGGTGCCGAGGTTCAGCCCGGTGGCATAGGCGCTTTCGCTGGACGACTGCTGCCCGGCAACGCGGGCATCCTGGTAGGCCAGCGTGGCGAAATTGGCGCGGTCGCGCTTGAAGGCGGTGGTGGCGACGTTGGCGAGGTTGTTGGCGATCACCCGCATCCGCGCATCCTGCGCTTCGAGACCGGTGCGGGCGACATGGAGGGCAGAGGCTGACATGGTCTATCCTTGGCTTCAGGCGTTGGGGGTAATGCGCATCAGCGCGGCACCGCTCTCGTCGAGCTCGCGCGCGGTGCTGACCAGCTTGGTGCGAATGTCGAACAGCCGCTGGGCCTCGACCATCTGGACGATCACCCCGGCCGGATCGACGTTCGACTGTTCCAGCGCGCGGGGTTCGAGCCGGGCTGCCGGGTCGCCGGGCAGTACCCCCCCGCCGGCGACCCGGAACAACCCGTCGAGGCCCTTGGCGATCGCGCTGCCGGCAGTGCTGGCCAGCTTGATCCGCCCCACCACCTGGCGTTCGCCCGGCGTTTCGGGGCTTTCGACCTCGACCGAACCGTCGGGCGCGATCGACACCGCGCCGCCGGGCGGCACGGTGATCGGCCCGGCATCGCCCAGCACCGGGCGGCCATCGCCGTTCTCCAGCACCCCCGAGGTGGAGACCGCCAGATCGCCGCGCCGGGTATAGGC
>JAFECL010000059.1:3071-4709 GCA_018242165.1 Pseudomonadota bacterium | reverse complement strand
TCGAGCGGCCGCCCGGTCTGGGTGATCGCGCCGGGGCGCATGTCGGCGCCGCGCACCTCGCCCTCGCTCATCGAGCGGGCCTCCAGCGCCGGCCCGGTCAGGGTGATCGGGGTGGAATAGAGCATCTCGGCGCGGAACCCAGTGGTCTGGGCATTGGCCATGTTGCTGGCGATGACCCGCTGGCGGACCATCGAATCGTTCATGCCGGACATGGCGGTCCAGATCAGCCGGTCCATGGGTCAGCTCCGCCTATCAGGTCCGCAGGTTGATGATCGCGTCGGCAATCTGGGTGGCGGTGTCGATCGCCTTGGCGTTGGCCTGGAAATAGCGCTGGGCGGTGATCAGCCCGACCATTTCGGCGGCGACATCGACGTTCGACTGTTCGAGGCTGCCCGACAGGACATTCCCGGCGCCCCCCGCGCCGGGAACCGAATAGGCGGGCGAGCCCGACAGGCCGGTGGCGAGATAGTCCTCGTTGCCGATCTGCAGCAGCCGCTGCGGCGAGGGGAAGTTGGCCATGGCCACCTTGCCCACCGTCGCGGTGGTGCCGTCGGCATAGCCGGCGACGACCGACCCGTCGGACTTGACCGCGATGGTGGCATAGCTCGAGCCGCTGGCCGAGATCTGCGGCACCTGGGCATCGATCGGGGTGGTCGAGGTCGGGTTGCCGGCGGCATCGACCGGCAGCATCTGCAGCCGCGCGCCGCCGCCATCGACGATGAAGCCGGCGGAATCGAGGCCGAAGTGGCCGTTGCGGGTAAAGGCAACCTGGCCCGACTGGGTCGACTTCACCGAGAAGAAGCCGTTGCCGTTCAGCGCCAGGTCCAGCGCGTTGCCGGTCTGCTCGACCGGGCCGTTGGAAAAGTCCTGGCTGATCGATTCGACCGTCGAGCCGATCCCGTTGACCAGCTTGAGGTTGGTATAGGCCGAACCGGCGACCAGATCGGAGAAGTTGACCGTGCTGCGCTTGAAACCGGCGGTTTCGGCGTTGGCCAGGTTGTTCGAGATGACGCCGAGTTCGGTCTGGGCGTTCTTGAGGCCGTTGAGCGAGGTGTAGAACGACATCGGGGGTGCTCCTGTCGGGGGGTCAGGCGGTGGGGGTGGTGGTCTTCTGGGCGGCCTGCTGGGCGGCCAGCACGGCATCCAGCTTGGCCGAGATCGACTTCAGCGTCGCCGACATGTCGTTGATCCCCGAGAGCGAGGAAAACTGCGCCATCTGGGCGATCATCTGGGTATTGTCGGTGGGCGCGGTCGGGTCCTGGTTCTGCAGCTGGGTGGTCATCAGCTTGAGGAAATCGGACATGCCGAGATTGGCATAGCCGGTGCCCGGGCCCGATTTCGCGGCGGCGGCGCTGGTCGCGCTGCTGGTGTTGGTGACTGTGGTCATTTCATCCTCATCGTGTCGAGCATCAGCTGCTTGGCGGTGGACAGGGCCTCGACCAGGTTCTGGTACTGGCGCGAGGAATCGAGCATCTCGACCATCTCGGCGTTTTCATCGACCGGAGCGGCCCAGACATCGCCGTTGGCATCGGCCAGCGGGTGGCCGGGTTCGTGGCGCCGCACCGGGGTGGCATCCTGGCGATAGACCCCGGTGACCTGCACCGAGGAAAGGCCGCTGGCCTGATCGAGCTGTTCGGC
>JAFECL010000059.1:2356-3059 GCA_018242165.1 Pseudomonadota bacterium | reverse complement strand
GCCGCCGCGTTCATCCGCACCAGCTGGGCCGACAGGCCCCGCCGGGCGAGGTCGAACAGGGTCATGGGCGCGCCGCTCATCCTATTCGCCCTTGATCGCGCGGGTGATCGTCCCGACCCGGCTGGCGATGAATTGCAGCGTGGCCGAATAGCCGGTGGCGTTCTCGCCGAAGGCCAGCTGTTCGTTGCCCAGCTCGACGGTGTTGCCATCCAGGCTGCTCATCACCGGCAGGCGATAGCGGGTGGCGCCGGCGGCGGCCTGATCGGCGCCCTGGCCCTTGAGCCGGGCATCGAGCGCGGCGGCAAAGTCGATGTCGCGCGCCTTGTAGCCGGGGGTGCCGGCATTGGCGATGTTGCCGGCGATCAGCCCCATCCGGCGCGAACGCACTTCAAGCGCGGCGCCGTGGATGCCGAACAGGCCGGTATTGCTGGCGGGGTCGCTCATGGAAATGGGCCTCCGGTTGCTTGCCCGTGATGTTCCGCAAACATCGTGCCAAAGCCCGGTTCGGCGGGTTTCCGCGGGGTTTGGCCGCCCCGCCCGGCAAGCGCTTGCCGGCAGGCGGCAAAGTCTGGCCGGGGCCTGAAAGTGGCGGGCGGCGGCCGTTCTATGCAGCGGGAGGTGCGCCGATGACCCTGCTTTCACTCGACGATCTGCCGACCCTCGCCATCGTGCTGGGCGGCACCGTGCTGGCCACCGTGCTGCG
>JAFECL010000059.1:0-2270 GCA_018242165.1 Pseudomonadota bacterium | reverse complement strand
CCGCACCGCTTCAACGATCCCGAATTCGACGAGGCGACCGGCGCGATGATCGGCCACCGTTCGCTGTCGGCGCTGCTCGAGGCGCACGAGGCGCATCGCGGCCGCCGCCTGGCCGAGGCCGATCGCGCCGCCCGCACCCTGGCGATGGCCGCCGAGCTGGCCCCGGTGTTCGGCCTGTTCGGCACGCTGGTCTCGCTGGGCCACCTGCCGGCCAACGGGATCGACCGCGGCGCCTATATGTCGGCGATCGGCATGGCGGTGCATGCCACGCTTTACGGGCTGGTCGCGGCCAATATCCTGTTCGCCCCGCTGGCCCGGCTGGTCGAGCGCCGCGCGCAGTCCGAAGAGGCCCAGCGCCAGCGGCTGATCGATTGGCTGGCGGCCCAGCTGGCCCCGGCCCCCGCGCCCGAGCGCCATGGCCACCGCCACGGGGCCGCGGCATGAGCGTGCTCAACAACCGGCCGATGATCGGCTGGCAGACCTTGCTGGCCGACCTCTCGCTGATCCTGTTCATGGTGACGGCGGCGGCGATGGCCTCGGCCCCCGCTGCCCCCGCCGCCCCGCTGGCGCCCGCCGGCAACGCCGCGCGCCCGGCAACGGCGGTGGTCCGTTCGGAACCGCTGGCGCTGTGGCGCGCGGTGCCCGGCGCCACCGGGCTGGGCCCGTGGCTGGCCGGCCAGCAGCACGATCCGCGCCAGCAGCTGACCATCGCCGCCCACTATGCCCCCGGCGACGGGGCCGCCGCGCTGGCCGGGTTGCAGGCCACTATCACCGGGGCCGGGCCCACCGCCGCCCGCGCCCGGCTGGTGCTGGAGGCCGATGCCGCCCCGGGCAGTGCCCCGCTGATCACCGCCAGTCTGGCCTATGATGCCGCCAATCCCACCACCGGAGCCACCCAGCCATGATCCGTCCGCCCCTTGCCATTGCCGCGCTGACCCTTGCCGTGCTGGGTGCCGCCGGCCCCGCCATGGCCGCGCCCTTTGCCGATCTTGCCGCGATCGACCGCGAGGTCGCGCTGTTCACCGGGGCCGAGCCGGGCGAGGGGGGCGGGGCGCTGCGCCCGGTCGACCGCCGGCTGCGGCTGGCCGCCTGCGCCGCCCCGCTGGCGCTGGGCTGGAACGGCCCGCGCCACGATGCCGTGGTGGTGCGCTGCCCGGTGCCGGGCGGCTGGCACATCTACGTTCCGGCGCAAAGCCTGACCCCGGCGCACAGCACCGCCCCGGTGGTGGCGCGCGGCGAGTCGCTGACCGTGATGGTCGAGGGCGAGGGCTTTGCCGTCTCCGAGGCGGGCGAGGCGCTTGAACCGGGGGCCGAGGGCGAATGGATCCGGGTGCGGATGGCCAGCGCCGGCCCCGGCAAAGCCGAGCCGCTGCGCGCCAGGATTGTCCGCCCCGGGCTGGTTTCAGTCCCTTTGCCCTGACGCGAAACCGCGCAATCCCCGGGTTGGCGGCACTTTGCCGCCGTGCCGGCAAAATCTTGCCGCCTGCCCTTAAACCCTGCGAACCGCCGCCGTTCTCCATCGTGTAGAACCCAAGGAGCAATCCCATGTCGAGCATCGGATCAGGCCCCGGCGTCGGTCAGGGCCCCAATGTCGAGGCGGCAACGGCGCGCCGGATCGGTGCGGCCGGTGCCCGCCCGGTCGACAATTCCACCCCGGCCGCTCCGGCGCCGCGGGCGACCGAGACGATGGTCACCACCCAGGCGCTGGATGCCGGCACCATGCCGGTCGATTCCGAACGGGTGGCCCAGATCAAGAAGGCGCTGGAGGAAAACCGCTATCCGGTGCTGCCGATCAAGATCGGCGATGCGCTGATCGCGGCCGGGCTGCTGCTGCAGGTGCGGCAATGAGCGGCCAGATCACCAATCCGGCCGAACTGCGCCAGACGCTGCGGCAGATGCTGGCCGTTTTGCAGGCTGAACGGCAGGCGCTTGCCGGCCTCGACATCGAGGCGATCATGGGCAGCGCCGGCGACAAGGCCGCGCTGTGCGGGCGCCTCGACGATACCGCGGGCGAGGCGATCGACGCCGAATGCCGTGGCCTGCTCGATGCCGCGCGGCGGCTGAACGAGGTCAACCGCCAGCTGCGCAACCTGATTGCCGCCAATGTCAGCCAGCGGCTGGAAGCCTTGACCGGCGTGCCGCAGCTTTACCGCGCGCAGGCCCAGCCGGCCTATGCCTACGCCCAGGCCGGGCGTGTTTGACGCCTTTGGCAGGCTAGGCCCTGGTCGGGCCTAGCCCCCACCTCCCAGCCGCGACCAGCGGCGAGGAGC
>JAFECL010000058.1:11492-34090 GCA_018242165.1 Pseudomonadota bacterium | reverse complement strand
GGGATCGCCGGCATGGGCGATTCGGCGGCGCTGGGCCGGATCGGGGCCAAGGCGCTGGCCTGGTTCATCTTCACCAGCCTGGTCTCGCTGACCCTGGGCATGGTGCTGGTCGACGTGCTGCGCCCCGGCGCCGGCCTGTCGCTGACCGCCGCCGGCCCGGTGGGCGATCTCGCCACGCAATCGCTCACCTTCCGCCACTTCGTGCTCGAGATTTTCCCGACCTCGGCCTTCGATGCGATGGCGACCAATTCGGTGCTGCAGATCCTGGTCTTTTCGCTGTTCACCGGGGTGGCGCTCTCGGCCATCGGCGAGGAAGGCGCGCTGCTGGTCCGGGGCTGCGACGCGCTGGTCAAGCTGATGCTGCAGATCACCTTCTACGTGATGCGGGTGGCGCCTTTCGCGGTGTTCGGGGCGATGGCGGCGATCGTCGCGCAAAAGGGGCTGGGGATCCTCGCCACCTATGGCGTGCTGGTCAGCGAATTCTATCTGGGCCTTGGCCTGCTGTGGGTGTTCCAGCTGGCGGCGGGCGCGCTGTTCCTTGGCCCCCGCGCGCTCACCCTGTTCCGCTATATCCGCGAGCCGGTGCTGATCTCGTTCTCCACCGCCAGCAGCGAAGCCAGCCTGCCCAAGATGTTCGAACAGCTCGACCGCTTCGGCGTGCCGCGCCGGGTTTCGGGCTTCGTCCTGCCGCTGGGCTATGCCTTCAACCTGACCGGCTCGATGATGTACACCAGCTTTGCCAGCCTGTTCATCGCCCAGGCCTATGGCATCCAGCTGCCGCTGGGCACCCAGGTGCTGATGCTGCTGACGCTGATGGTCAGTTCCAAGGGCATCGCCGGGGTGCCGCGCGCCAGCCTGGTGGTGATCGCCGCCACCCTCACCCAGTTCCACCTGCCGGTCGAGGGGATCGCGCTGCTGCTGGGGGTCGACACCTTCCTCGACATGGGGCGCAGCGCGACCTCGGTGCTGGGCAATGCCATCGGCACCGCAGTGGTTACCCGCAGCGAGGGGATGCTCCAGCCGCTGCTCGATCCGGATGCCCCGCACCCGCACATGGCCGCCGACACGCCCGAGCATGGCGCGCACGGACTGCACCTTGATCCGGGGCAGTAGGCGCTAACCGCCCTTAGAAATACCCCGGCGGCGGGCTGCTCGGCTTGGGCTTCGGTTTGGGCTTGGGCTTCAGCTTGCCCGGCGGCGGGGCGCTGCCGGTGGCCTGATCGAGGAAATCCTCGTTCGCCGCCGGCCCGGGGCCATAGGCGTCGCCCTGATCGGCGGGCACCTGCGGGGTGCCGGGGCCCGGGTCGCGCGACGGGGTGCCCTGCACCAGCCGGCCCTGATCGTCGTAGTAATAGGACTGGGCGCCGGGGCCATAGGCCTGATCATCGGGCTCGAGCTGGTATTCGGGCAGGGTCACCTGGGTCTGGAACTGTTCGACCGGGCGCTGCGCCACCGCCACCTTCATGTACTGGGCAAAGGCCCGCGCCGGGGCGGTGCCGCCCTGCAGGCCGGGCACGGTGCGGGCATCGTCGCGGCCCATCCACACGCCCGTCGTGATCCCGCTCGAAAAGCCCATGAACCAGCCATCCTTGTTGCTGGTGGTGGTGCCGGTCTTGCCCGCCACCGGGCGGCCGATCTGCGCCGCCTTGCCCGAACCGATGTTCACCGCGGTCTGCAGCAGGTCGGTGATCCCGGCGGCCACGTCGGGGGTGATCAGCGCCTGGCCCTGGGTCTGGCTGCGCTGGTAGAGCACCCGCCCGTCGCTGGCGGTCACCTTGGCGATGCCATAGGGTTCGACCGAAGTGCCCCGCGCCGAAACCTCGGCAAAGGCGCGGGCCATGTCGATCAGCCGCACGTCGCTGGAACCCAGCACCATCGCCGGCATGGTGTTGATCGGGGTGGTGATGCCAAAGCGCCGGGCCATCGCCGCCACCGCGTCAAAGCCCACTTGGCTGCCCAATTGCGCCGCCACGGTATTCTTCGAATAGGCAAAGGCGGTGCGGACATCGATCTCGCCGGCATAGGTGCCGCCCGAATTGCGCGGGCTCCACCCGTCGATCGTCACCGGCTGATCGGTCACCTTGTCGCCCGGCTTCACCCCGGCCTCGAGCGCGGCAAGATAGACGAACAGCTTCCACGCCGAACCCGGCTGGCGCACCGCATTGGTGGCGCGGTTGTAATTGCTGGTGACGTAATCGGTGCCGCCCACCATCGCCAGCACCGCGCCGTCGCGATCCAGGCTGACCAGCGCGCCCTGCGCCCCGTTGGGGGCATTGGCGCGCACCGCGTCGGTCGCGGCGGTCTGCATCGCCGGGTCCAGCGTGGTCCAGACCTCGATCGCCTCCTTGTTGTCGGGCAGCAGCAGATCCAGCTGGGGCAGCGCCCAGTCGGTGAAATAGCGCACCGAATTCTGGGCCGCCTCGGGCGCGATGCGCACCGCGTCCAGCCGGGCATTGGCCAACTGGTCGGCACTGATCGCGCCGGCATCCTGCATCACGTTCAGCACCACCTTGGCACGGTCGACCGCAGCCTTGGCATCGGCGGTGGGCGAATAATGGCTGGGCGCCTTGACGAGGCCGGCCATGATCGCCGCCTCGGGCAGGCTCAGCTGGTTGCCGGGGTGGTTGAAAAAGCGCCGGCTGGCCGAATCGATGCCATAGGCGCCGCCGCCGAAATAGACCTTGTTGAGATAGAGCTCGAGGATCTCGTTCTTCGAGAACTTCCACTCCAGCGCCAAGGCCAGCAGCGCCTCGCGCCCCTTGCGGTTGAAAGTGCGGCTGTTGTTGAGGAAGACGGTGCGCGCCAGCTGCTGGGTCAGCGTGCTGCCGCCCTGCTTCCAGTGCCCGGCCTGCACCCGCACCCACAGGCTGCGGACAATGCCGATCGGGTCGATCCCGACATGGCTGCGGAACCGGCGATCCTCGGTCGAGACGATCGCGTCCTTCATCACCTGGGGGATGTCCTGATAGCCCAGCCACTTGCCATAGCTGGGGCCCAGCGCCACCAGCTGGCTGCCATCGCGCGCGCGGACCACGATGGTCTGGCCGTTCTGGCTCGATTTCAATTCGTCGAAACCGGGGAGCGAGCTGGCTTCCATATAGACGGCCACCATCAGCCCGCCGAGCAGGACGAGGCCGATGCCAGCGCACCAGATCAGGAAACGCTTCAGCCGGCCCGCGCCGCCACCCGCCGGCCCGCGCCCCGAACCCCCAGAAACCCGCGCCCGCGCGCCATGAGCCATTTGCGTCGAATACCCCTGTGCCAGCCCACATGGCCGCGAAAGCCGATAACCGCCGTATGGTTAACCGCAGCTTGCCGGAAAGGGAATCCCGTTAATGGGTTGGGGGTGGTTGCGAGGGGTAGCAATAGAAGGAAAGGGGACCGCATCGCGCCGCCTGCTTCCGTTGAAAGCTGGCACGGCTGACCTCCGCAATCATCAGTTTGGCAGGAACGCGTCTTCGCCAAGCCCTTATCAATTCCTGCCCGACTGCCCGAACCGCCTTGATCGCAGCATGGCGTTCGTCAGTGCCATAAACGTGGAAATTTACGAAGAAACCGCCATCGCGGCCGCGAGGTCGGACAAATGTGCCTTCGATCAGAAAGTGATAGTAAGGCAATTACCCCTCCGGCTCGAAGCCGACGGTGGCGAGCAACGGAGATTGTCCGCCTGGGCCGCTCACACGCTTTCACCGAATACCGCCAGCCAATACCATCCTGCCAGAATGGCCAGAATCGTCGCAGCCGCCAATCGATTGGGCCGCCAACCAAACCGGGGCAGCGCTAAAGTCAGGCCAAGCATCGCGGCCGGGATCGCGAGAAGTACCCAGCCATCCGAAGACCAGCCCCAGCGCCGCACCCGTTCGATCCCCACCCAGAGCAGCAACAGCCAGAAAGCACAACAACCAGCAACGATCAGCGTTTTCCGGTCGAAGGCCCGCACGACCACCCTACCCCTCCGGCTCGAAATCGAGGCTGGCCGAATTGATGCAATAGCGCAGCCCGCCGGCGTCGCGCGGGCCATCGGGGAAGACGTGGCCCAGGTGGCCGTCGCAGCGGGCGCAGCGCACTTCGACGCGGCGCATGCCATGGCTGGTATCTTCCACCGCCGCCACCGCCTCGGCGCCCACTGGCGCGGTATAGCTGGGCCAGCCCGAGCCCGAATCGTACTTCGTCGCGCTTTCGAACAGCGGCGCGCCGCAGCCGGCGCACATGTAGACGCCGGTCGCCTTGTTCTTCTCATAGCGCCCGGTGAAGGCCCGCTCGGTGCCGTGCTCGCGCAGCACGTGGTATTGCTCCGGCGTCAGCCGCTCGCGCCATTCGGCCTCGGTGAGGTGCAGTTTGTCGGTCATCTTGTCTCCTTCGGCCCGCCTGTTCGTTACAGATGGCCCAGAAGTTTCAGCAGGCGGCCCCAGGCCTTTTCGGCCTGCGCCTTGTCATACATCGGCGCATCGAGTGTGCACCAGCCATGGTCGGCGGGATAGACCTCGACCTCGGCGGCCAGATGATCGGCGGCGAAGGTCTTCTTCAGCACATCCTTCTCGCCGGGCGCGCGGGCATCGTCGTTGCGGGCAATCGCCACCAGGAAGGCCGCCCTGGCCTGCCCCAGCATCCGGTGCGGGCTGTCGCCCTTGTCGGTCACCAGCCCGCCGCCGTGGAAGCTCGCCGCCGCCTTGACCCGTCCCGGCATCGCCGCCGCGGTGCGGAAGGTGAAGGGCCCGGTCATGCAATAGCCGCAGGTGCCGACGCCGCGCTTGCGGTCGACCGCCGGCTGGGCATCGAGCCATTTGACCAGTGC
Organism: Pseudomonadota bacterium; assembly: GCA_018242165.1. Classification (GTDB taxonomy): domain Bacteria; phylum Pseudomonadota; class Alphaproteobacteria; order Sphingomonadales; family Sphingomonadaceae; genus Novosphingobium. Next base: position 29,295 of record JAFECL010000058.1, on the reverse strand, counting down.
CATGGCATCGCGCGCCACCCCGGCGCCGTCGATTCTGGCGATCATCGGGGCGAGCCGCTTCTGCGTGGCCGGCTGGAACCATTCGGCCAGCTTTTCCGCCACCGGCGCCTTGGTGCTGCGGTAATACTGGTTGGGCACGATCACCGCATAGCCCATGCCCGCCAGCCGCCGCGCCATCGCCCGATAGGCCTCGCGCAGCCCGGCGATATCGGGCCACATGATCACCGCCGGGTGCCGCCCCCGCGCCGGGTGGACGAAGAAGGCATCGATCGCCCCGTCGGTGGCCGGCACCGAAACCAGCCCCTCGCTCAGCGCCGGGCCGGCGGCAATCGCCTCCTGCGCCACCAGCATCCCGGCCATGGTCGCCCCGCCCAGCGCGGCCAGTTCGCGCCGGCTGAGCCCGGTGCGGGCCTCGGTATCCGCAGTGGTCAGATCATCGCACATTGCGCCGCACTCCCCTCTTGGCCAAGATGCCTGCCATGGCCGATCCCGAACAGATTACCGCATGGCAGCGGCTGGGGCCAGCGCTGACCACCTCTGGCGCCCTGTCCGAAGGGGATATTGACGCGCTGGCCGCGCTCGGCACGGCCCACGTGATCAACCTTGCGCTGGCCACCCACCCGCAGTCCCTGCCGGACGAGGAGGCGCTGCTGGCGGCGCGGGGCATCGGCTATACCCACCTGCCGATCCCCTTCGACGCGCCGGATGACAGCCACTACGCCGCGTTCAGGGCCGCTCTCGACGCGGCGCCGCGCCCGCTTCACATCCATTGCATCATGAACTGGCGGGTTTCGGCCTGCCTGTACCGCTGGCACCGCGAACAGGGCATGGCCGAGGGCGAGGCCCGCGCGCTGATGGCCCGGCAGTGGCAGCCCGAGCACAGCGACCACCCCGACGCCGCGGCCTGGGCGGCCTTTATCGCGCGGTAAGCGCGCCCTCGCATTCGGCAACCAGCGTGGCGATGATCTGCGCCGCCGGTTCCTCGGCGGTGACCATGCCGACCGACTGGCCGGCCATCACCGAACCGTTTTCGACATCGCCCTCGATCACCGCGCGGCGCAGCGCCCCGGCCCAGAAGCGTTCGATCTCGAGCTGGGCCTCGTGCATGTCGACCCGCCCCTCGTCCAGCGCCTGCGCCACCTCGCGCTGCTTGGCGGTGAATGCCTCGGTGCCCTTGTTCTTCAGCGCGCGCACCGGGATCACCGGCAGGCGCGGGTCGATCTGGACGCTGGCCACCGCATCGCGGGCATTGGCGCGGAAGAAGGCGGCCTTGAACGCCGGATGGGCGATCGATTCGCTGGCACAGGCAAAGCGGGTGCCCAGCTGGACGCCACAGGCCCCCATCTCGAGATAGGCGGCGATCATCTCGCCCCGGCCGATCCCGCCGGCGACGAAAACCACGTGATCGGCGGCCAGCTCGGGCAGGAATTCCTGCGCCAGCACCGAGGTCGCCACCGGGCCGATATGGCCGCCCGCCTCGGACCCCTCGATCACCAGCGCATCGGCACCCGAGCGCAGCAGCTTCTTCGCCAGCGCCAGCGTCGGCGCGAAGACCAGCACCCGGGCGCCGAAAGCCTTGATCGCCTCGACACTGCCCTTGGGCGGGATCCCGCCGGCCAGCACGACATGGCCGACGCGATGCTTCGCGCAGACCTCGATCAGCTCCATCAGCTGGGGGTGCATGGTGATGAGGTTCACGCCGAAGGGCTTGGCGGTCAGCGCCCTGGTCGCGGCAATCTCGGCATCGAGCAGCTCGGGGGGCATCGCCCCGCAGGCGATCACGCCAAAGCCGCCGCCATTGCTGATCGCGGCAACCAGATTGCGCTCGGAAACCCAGCTCATCGCCCCGCAGAGGATGGCGTGATCGGTGCCCAGAAAGGCGCGACCACGCGCGGTCAGGGCATCCATTTTCGGGCAGGTGGTCACGGCAGGCCTCGTCGAACGGAACAGTCGAGGCGCCTATAGCCGGGCGATTGGGGCGGAAATTGGGCCGCGGCGATTTGGCTGATGCCGGGCTGCGAACGGCCGTCTCTCGCGCTTCCGGTGCTCACGGCCATTATGGCCGCTCCGCTCCGGGTCGCTCAGGCCAGCCATTCTCGCTCCGGCCTGAACCAAACCGCCTTGGCTGTCAGGATTCGAGCTGGCGCAGCAGGCTGCGGACGTCCCCATCCATGTCGGCGTCGCGGGTGCGCAGGTCCTCGATCAGGCGAACGGCGTGGATCACCGTCGAGTGATCGCGCCCGCCGAACTTGCGGCCGATTTCGGGATAGGAGCGCGGGGTCAGCACCTTGGCGAGGTACATCGCCACCTGGCGCGGCCGCACCACCGCGCGGGCGCGGCGCTTGCTGGCCATTTCGGTCCGGTCGACCCGGTAGAACTGGCAGACCGTGCGCTGGATTTCATCAATCGTGATGCGCTTGCGGTTGGCCGAGAGGATGTCGGTCAGCTGTTCTTCCGCAAGTGCCAGCGAAACGGCCTGCCCGGTCAGCTGGGCATAGGCGATCAGCTTGTTGAGCCCGCCGACCAGTTCGCGGACGTTGCGGTTGATGGTGCGGGCGAGGAATTCGATCACATCCGCCGGCACTTCGGTGGGCGAGGAAAACCGCGCGAGGCGGTGCTCGAGGATCGCCCGGCGCAGCTCGATGTCGGCCGGCTGGATATCGGCAACGAGGCCCATGCTGAGCCGCGAGAGCAGCCGCTGTTCCACGCCATCGAGCGCCTGCGGGGCGCGATCCGCCGCGAAGACCAGCCGCTTGCCTTCGGCCAGCAGCGCGTCGATCGTGTAGAGCAGTTCCTCCTGCGCCGAAGCCTTGCCGATGATGAACTGGATATCGTCGACCAGCAGCAGGTCGAAGCCGCGCAGCCGGGCCTTGAACTCGATCGTCTGGTTCTGGCGCAGCGCCTGGACGAATTCGACCATGAAGCGTTCGGCGCTGCAGTAGAAGATCCGCGCCCGGGGATGCGCCGCCAGAAAGGCATGGCCGATCGCGTGGAGCAGGTGGGTCTTGCCCTGGCCAGTGGCGGCCTTGAGGTAGAGCGGTGAGAACTGCGGGGTTTCCACCGCCGCCATGCGCTGCGCCGCATTGGCCGCCAGCACATTGGCCGTGCCGGTGACGAAGCTGGCAAAGGTCAGGCTGGGATCGAGCCCGATCGAGCCCAGGCCCATCGCATCGGTGGCGTGGCCGGCATCGCCGGGCAGGCCCACGGCGCGGCCCTGCTGGAAGCTGCTGGCGGGATCGGCGGCGGGCTTGGCCCCCTCGCGCGGCAGGCGCAGATCGCCTAGCGCCCGGCGCCCGGGGTGCACCGCGATGCGCACGTGGCGCACGTCGGGCCGGGCGATCTTCCAGGCCAGGCTGAGGCGGTCGGCAAAGCGGTCCGACACCCAGTTGGCCGAGAATTCGGTGGGCAGGAACAGGTCGAGCGTGCCAGTTTCCTTGCAGAACCGCCCCAGCTGGATCGGGCGGATCCACTGGGTGTAAAGCTGCTGGCCAAGGTCCTTCTTCAGGCCCTGCGAGATATCGGCCCAATCGGCGGCAAGGTCGATTGCCTCCTGGTCTTCACGCGCATCGCCTCGCGCGCGGCTGTCTGCACGCCGCTCTCCCGAAACGCTGCCCGTCACTCGCTGGCTCCCACTTGTCCTACCCCCCTGCGGCCGTACCATCCGGCCCCCGTCTTCCAGCCCCGCCATGCACCCGGCAGCCCCCGCTCCGGGCACAACAAACCACCTCTCGCCGGGGCACCATGGCAGCGGCAGGAAGGGTCGGGCTGTGCTGTGATACCGGGGCGTGAACCGCCCTGGCAGCATTGTTTCTAGGAGGGTTTCCGCAGGGTCGGCAAGCGCGCCGATGCAAAAAAACTGAAATAATTGGCCTTGACAGCACCATGGGTGGCGGAATTCCGATTTCACCTGTTAAGGAACTGAAATTACGCGAATTTAATATGGCCACCTGAACTCAGCACGGCGAATCGCGGGAATATAAGGAATTTTTCCACAGCCCCCCGGGCAGGCCCGCCAGACACGACAAGGCCGGCAGGTTGCCCCGCCGGCCCATGTTCGCCTTGTGTGCCGGAACCTGCCTCGCGGCGGGTCGGGAATCGGTCCGGGCCGGGGCGAATCGCGCCCTGGCCGGCGGCCGATTACAGCGCGGCGATTCGCTTGGTCAGCCGCGACAGCTTGCGCGACACGGTGTTCTTGTGCAGCACGCCGCGCGCCACGCCACGGGCCATTTCCGGCTGGGCAGCGGCCAGCGCGGTGCTGGCGGCGGCCTTGTCGCCACCGTCGAGCGCAGCCTCGACCTTCTTGACGAAGGTGCGGATGCGGCTGAGGCGGTTGCCGTTGATTTCGGCCCGCTTTTCGTTGCGGCGGATGCGCTTCTTGGCTTGCGGCGTATTGGCCATGATCGTCCTTCAATCGGCGGTGTTCAGCACCCCGCCCCGTTTATCAAAAACCTTGGCCGGCCGGGCCACAGCCCGCCGGAAAGCGGCGCCCTTAACCGGGCAAGTGCGAATCGTCAAGCCGCCGCCACCTCGATCCATGCGCGGCTGGCCGAAGAGGCGCGCACCGCGTCGAGCACCGCCTGCCCGCGCACCGCGTCATCAAAGGTGGCGGCACGCTCGGGCCCGGCCGGTTCGCGCCCCTCGATCCGCGCCTTCAGCTCGGCAAACAGGCGGGCATAAGGCGGCACGTCGAAGCCCATGGTGTGCCAGCGGTCCATCTCGGTCTGGATCAGTTCGGCTACCGGGAAAGGCGTGGGCGGGGGCAGCGCCAGGTCGGCGGGCATCGGCACCTGCCGGGCGGCGCCCGCGCTGTCCATCACCCACACTTCCTCCGGGTCGCCATAGTTGGCCCCGCTCTGGATCCAGGCGCCGCCGGCGGTGCCGGTGACGCTGGTGGCCATCACGAAAGCCCCGCGCGCCTCCTGCGCCGCCAGGATCAGGCCCTGCACCCCGCTGGCGCATTCGAACTGCACCGAATAGCAATCGTCGGCGCTGCGCTGCGGCCGCCCCGGGGCCTGCGCCTGGAGCAGCCCGGAAACCCGCGCCACCGGGCCGAACAGGCCATCGACCTGATCGAACATGTGGCTGCCGAAAGCACCAAGAAAGCCGCCGCCCTGCGCCGCATCCTCCCACCACGGGGCAATCGGCTCTTCGGGGGTCAGGCCGCCGGGCTGGTGGTAGATCCGCAGGAAGTGGCGCGGCGTGCCGATGGTCCCCGCCTTGACCACCCGCGCCAGCAGCGCCTGCGCCGCATCGAAGCGGAATTCGGCCCCCAGCATGTGGATCACCCCGGCGGCATGGGCGGCATCGCGCATCGCCCGCGCCTCGGCCGCATCACGCGCGAAGGGCTTTTCACAGACCACGTGGCGCCCGGCGGCGATCGCCTCCATCACGAAGGGGTAATGCGCGTGCGGCGGGGTGGCGACGGTGACGACGCGCACCGCCGGGTCGGCCAGCGCCTCTGCGAGATTGTCGGTCGCCAGCGGGATGCCCAGCGGCGCGGCGCGGGCCGCCACCCGCGCCCGGTCGCGCCCGACAATCGCCGCCACCTCGATCCCCGCCTCGCGCAACGCCCGGGTGTGGGTGAACAGGCCGAAGCCGGTGCCGACGACAACGGCCTTGAGCGGGGCATTCATGCGGGACCCTTTCGCGCCAGGTTCAGGCAATGGTCGAGGCCCGCCGCGCAGCGGGCGAAGGCCTGTGCGGTGGGCAGGGCATCGAGCGCCGCGCTGAACACCTCGATCCCCACCGGCGCGCTGGTGCCGGTCGCGGCCAGCGCGGCCATGAAACCGGCAAGATCCAGCCCGCCCTCGCCCGGCAGGTCGCGGACCATCATGTCGGTATAGGGATCGGCCGTGGGCATGGCCGGGGCGTCGTCGAGCTGGATCGAAAGGATCAGCTCGCCCGGCACCCGCGCCAGCTGGTCGAGCGACGATCCACCGCGAAAGAAATGCCACGGATCGACCATCAGCCCGGCATTCCCGGCCCCGGCGCGCTCGATCAGTTCCAGCGCCACCGCCAGCGTCGGGATCGCCCCGGTGGGCACGAATTCGATCGCCACCTTCAGGCCATGGCCGGCGGCTCGCGCACAGACTTCGGCAAAATGCGGGGCCAGTTCGGCCGGGCTGGCCGCCACCCCGTGCAGCTCGGCCAGCGAGACCTGCGGCGCGCCCAGCCCCGTCGCCATGCCGATCACCTTGGCCGGGGTCAGCGCGCGGGTGATCTCGGCAAAGGGGCCGCTGGCGGCGGCGTGCTGCGGCAGCCAGTTCGAAATGACCTCGGCCTCGGCCACCACCAGCCCGTGGCCTTCGACCTCGGCCCGCAGTTCGCCAAGATCCTGCCGGGCGACATCGTTGGCCCAGACCGACACGGCGGTGAAGCCCGCCGCCCGCGCCGGGGCAAGCCGCTCGCGGAACGGGGTGCACTGGCGGGTGCCCGAACAGAGCACGCGGTGGCGGGGCTGCAGGCTCATTCCGCTACCTCGCCGCTGATCACCGGCGGCACCGCATCCAGCGCCGCCTCGCCCTGCGCCGCCAGCGCCGCCAGCGGCACCCGGCGCAGCGCAACCTGCGGCGGTTCGGCCCCCGCCTCCAGCCCGATCAGCCGAAGGCTCATCCCCCCGTGGCGATGGCCGAAGGTGGCGATGAAATTGCCGGCGACGGGCGGGGCGCTCTCGGCAATCACGATCCGCACCGAGCCGTCGGCGCGGTGGGAGCAGCGGTATTTGGTCACATGGCCGCCGCCATCCTCGTAGGTATCGAGGTTTTCCTGCCAGATCGAGCAGAGCTGGAAGATCCAGTAGTTGCAGGCGCTGGGGGTGAAATCGATCACCAGCGCCTCGTCCGCCGCGCATTGCCAGGTGCCGAAGCCGTGGTGCCGGTCGGGCACCCCGCCGTTCGAGAGATAGACCGCCCGGTCGAAGCGGATGCGGTTGGGCCGCCGGGCCAGATTGTCCTGCCACCAGCGGCGGACCAGTTCGGCATAGCCCAGCGCCACCTGCCCGGCCTTGGCCAGCGCGGCGGCCATGTCAGCGGGGGTGACCGGGCGCGGCCGGGGCTGGTCGGCACGCTGGATGGTAAAGCTGGGCGGCGCGGTTTCCACGCGGCGATGGTACAGGGTGCGGACCAGCAGGCCGACGCAATCGGGGGTGATCGGCAGGAAATCGACCGCCCCCTCGGGCCGGGTCTGGCCGACATGCACGGTGAAATTGCCCGCCGCATCGAAGTGGACCTGATCGGCGGTGATGAAGCCGGTGGTCTGCAGCGCGGTGGGGTCGAATTCGGCCAGCCCCGCCACCCCCACCGGGGCCCAGTCGCGCGCGCCACAATCGGCCGGCTGCGGCGCGCGCCAGCTGGCAATGACGAAATAGGGCAGCCCGCCGCGATTGCCCCGGATGACGTAATCGTGCGCCCCGTCGACGAATTCGGCCAGCAGGTGATCCTGATCGGGCGACTGGAAGTTGATCGACTGGCGCCACGGCGTGTCGCGCAGGCGCGGGCGTTCGGGCTCGCAATTCTCGGCAAAGCGTTCGAGGCCGTTGCGGGCGAGGCGGGCCATGAAGCGGTACCATTCGGCACGGTCGAGCGGGTCGACCTCGTCGCCGAAGGCCTCGACCACGCGGCCCGCCGCCTTCAGCTGTTCGCAGAAATCGTCCCAGGCCCGGCCTTCGAGCAATCGTCGTTCCGCGCTCACCACACTTCCCTCCGCACGCCGAAATGGTCGGTATAGAAAGCGAACCGCTGCCACAGCGCATCCGGGTCCAGCCCGAAATCGCCGCGCAGGTCATAGGCCACCTGGCCGTGCTTGCCGCGCGGGTTGGCCGCCAGATGCGCCTCGATCCGCCCCCGCGCCTCCCCGGTCAGCGCAAGCCCGGCCTGGGCATAGACCCGCTCGATCGTCCCCATCTGATCGGCCATGTATTCGTCGAACCGCACGTCGATGGCGCGCGGCACCAGGTGGCGCTGCTCAACACAGCGGCGCAGCAGGGCCTCGATCCGGTCGGTCCAATAGGTCGCCAGTTCGGCCAGATCGACCTTGCGGCGGATGCGGTCGCCATAGGCGATCATGGTGATCGCCGATTGCAGCACCGCCAGCGGATCGCGGTGGGTGATCACCACGGTGGCATCGGGATAGACCGCGTTCAGCGCGCCCAGGTTTTCCATGTGCGGCGGCGATTTCAGCACCCAGCGGTTCGGGCCGCGCAGCCAGGTCAGGTATTGCAGCAGGCGTTTGGCATAGGCGTAATGCGGGGTCTGGTCGTGGCCGAGGTAATAGTCGCGCCAGCCATAGGGCCGGCTGACCCATTCGCTGAGATAGCCCGAGAAATCGGGGCCGAGCAGTTCGACATCCTCGTGGACCCCGTCCGGCGCCATCTCGTGCATCGCCGGCATCAGCGGCAACAGCGCCTCGAAGCCGCCCCACATCGCGATGCAATCGGCGCGGCGCGGGTCTTCCGCCGGCGGCGGGGGCGGTTCGCTGCGCGCCACCGGCTCCATCGATTCCCACAAGGGCAGGCTGCGCAGGCGCGGATCGGCGGCGATCAGGTTGACGAGGTGGGTGGTGCCCGAACGCGGCAGGCCGGCGATCATGATCGGCCGGTCGATCGCCACCCCGGCGATCTCCGGGTGGCGCCGCCACGCATCCTCAAAGCGCAGCCGGGTGCTGGCCTGCCGCACGCAGTCGGCGAACAGCCCGGCGCGGCCCAGCGGATTGAGGCCTTTGTCAGCCTCGAAGGCGGCCAGCCAGACCTCGAGCCGTTCGAGGAAATCGAGCCGGCCGAAATCCTTCAGCCCGGTCGCCGCCCGCGCCGCACCCAGCACCGCCTGCAGGGTGAACTGCACCGGCGGGGCCCGGGCGATGGCGCCCTGGATCATCTCCGTCAGCTGCGGCGCGGCAAGGTCGGCGATGCGGATCGCCTCAGCCACAGATGGTGTACCCGCCGTCGATCATCAGCGCCTGCCCGGTGATCCAGCCGGCCGCGTCGCTGGCAAGGAACAGCACCGCCCCGGCGATATCCTCCACCTGGCCCAGCCGCCCCAGCGGGGTGCGGGCGAGCGACGGGGCGAGCCATGCGTTGCCGCCCTGGAACACCCCCGCAGTCATCGGCGTATCGACGAGCCCGGCGCAGACCACGTTGAGCCGCACGCCCTTCGGCCCGAGATCGACCGCGAGCCCCCGGGTCATGCCCAGCAGGCCGGTCTTGCCCGCGCCATAGCCCAGCGTCACCGCCATCCCCATGAAGCTGGTGACCGAGCCGATCCCGACCACGCAGCCGCCGCCGGGGCGCTGGCTGGCGGCCAGCTTGTCGGCCAGCCGCCGGGTCAGGCGGAAGGGCGCGGCAAGGTGGACGTCCAGCGCGCGGTCGAACACGTCCGGGTCATGCTCGTCGAGGCCGAGCGGAAAGAAGCTGAGCCCGGCATTGTTGACCAGCACGTCGCAGGCCGGCACGGCGGCGGCCAGCGCCTCTATGCCGGCCTTGTCCTCAAGGCCCAGCGGCAGGTAGCGGTAGGCGGAAAGATCGGTGGCGTAATCCGCCGCGCTGGCCCGGGTGCCGGTGATCGTCACCCGCGCCCCGGCCTCGGCAAAGGCCCGGGCAATCGCCGCCCCGATCCCGCTGGTCCCGCCGGTGACCAGCACCTCGGCCCCGGCATAGTCATAGCGCACCGCGCTCCAGCCCATCGCCCGCCCTCCCCTTTTGGTCAGGCGCGATCATGCCATGCCGGGGCGGGCCGTCCATCCGTGCCCCGAACCGTTCGCGCCAAAAACCGCCGCGCCGCGCCAGCCCCGTGCCGAACCCGGTTGGCGCCGGCCAGCCGGGCCCGTAACCTGCCGCAAAAGCATTTCGGGGGAGCGCCTGCCTTGGCCCAGCAATTTCACCTTGCCGACCTGTTCGAGACCGTTGCCGCCACCGTGCCCGACCGGCTGGCGCTGGTGACCGAAGCCGGCAGCCGCACCTTTGCCGAACTCGACGCACGCGCCACCCGGCTCGCCTCGGGCCTCGCCGCGCGGGGGATCGGGCGCGGCGACACGGTGGGGCTCTACCTCACCAACGGGCCCGAACATCTCGAGGCTTTCATCGCCGCGATCAAGCTGGGCGCGGTGCCGTTCAACGTCAATTTCCGCTATGGCGCTGAGGAACTGCACTATCTGTTCAGCAATGCCGGCGCCGCCGTACTGATCCACGAGGCCGAATTTGCGCCGGTGGTCGAGGAACTGCGCCCGCGCCTGCCCGAACTGAAGCTGACGGTCACGCTGGGCGATGCCGCGGGCCAGTCGCTGGCCTACGAAGCGCTGGCCGCCACCCCCGCCGCCGGGCCCTGGCCGCGCGACGAACAGGACATCATCCTCACCTATACCGGCGGCACCACCGGGATGCCCAAGGGCGTGATGTGGCCGCACAAGGCCTTTGTCTTCGCCTGCGCCGGCGGGGCGGGCTATTTCAACCCGCTGGGGCCGCTGGAGGAACCGCAGGATGTCGCCAGCCGGGCGGCGCAGGGCTATCCGCTGCGGCTGATGCCGCTGGCCCCGCTGATGCATGCCGCCGCGCTGTGGGCGGTGTGGTCGGCGCTGCTCAATGGCCTCACCATCGTGCTCGACGCGACGCCGGGGCTCGATCCCGAACGCGCCTGGGATCTGGTCGAGCGGCTGCAGGTCAACATCGTCCAGGTGGTAGGCGATGCCATGGCCATCCCGCTGCGCGATTGCCTGCGCGACCATCCGGGGCGCTGGAACCTGTCCCATGTGGTCAACTTCGGCTCGGGCGGGGCGGTCTTCTCGGGCCACGTCAAGGCCGACCTGGCCGCCCTGCTGCCAGCCAATGCCACGATCACCGACGGGATGGGTTCGTCCGAGACCGGGATCGCCGGCGCCGGCGCGCCCAGCGCCGAGGGGGTGATGCGGCTGCCCGCAGGCGAGCACCAGACCGTGGTTGTGGGCGATCGCCTGGCCGAAGCGGGCGAGACCGGGCTGATCGCGCGCGGCGGCCACATCCCGGTGGGCTATTACGGCGATCCGGAACGCAGCGCCGAGGTGTTCCGTACCGTGGGCGGCAAGCTGTGGTCGGTCAGCGGCGATGCCGGGCGGCTCGATGCCGACGGGATGATCACCATGTTCGGGCGCGGCTCGACCTCGATCAATTCGGGGGGCGAGAAGATCTTTCCCGAGGAAGTGGAAGAGGCGCTGCGCGCCCACCCGGCGGTGCAGGACGCGGTGGTCTGCGGCCTGCCCCATCCGCGCTGGGGCGAACAGGTGGTGGCGCTGGTCAGCCCGCGCGGGCCCGATCGCCCGGATCTGGCCGAGGTCCGCGCCTTCCTCAAGGGGCCGCTGGCCGCCTACAAGCACCCCAAGGCGCTGGTCTGGGTCGATCAGGTGCGCCGTTCGCCCGCCGGCAAGCAGGATTACCGCTGGGCCAAGGCGACCGCCGAGGCCGCGCTGGCCGAGGCAGCCGCCGGGGCCTGATTCGCCGCAATCTGGCACTTGATGCGCAACCACACCTTGATTTGCGGATTGGACTGCGCCAGTCTGCTACGCAAATAACGCAAGGGCCGGATGCCATGCAGGATATTCCCTATCTCGCGCGCGGGGTGAACCTGCTCGACACGGATTCGAGCGTGCTGGTTTCCTCGTCGAAATACCTCAACGATCCCCGCCTGCGCGAATGGGTGGCGATGGCCGCGCTGCGCCGCAACGGGCCGGATTTCCCCCCGGCAGCGGAAATGCACCAGCTGATCCCGATCCTCGCCAGCTTGCGCGATTTCGACCATATCGAGGCGATGATCACCGAGGAACGCAAGGTCAACCCGGCCTTCGACGCCTGGTTCGCCGAGGGCTTCGTCTCGAACTACACCGCCGAGGATCTGAAGGACTATCCCGAGGACAGCGTCGCCGGCACCTATTACAAGATCCTCAAGGCGGGGAACTACGACACCCAGATCGTCCCCGACTTCAAGCCGCGCACCCAGTGGGAATTCTATTCGCTGCGTTCGGGCCAGACTCACGACTACGAACACATCCTGACCGGCGGCGGCTTCAACTTCATGGGCGAACTGATCCCCTACTGGTTCCGCCTCAGCACCATCCACACCCACATCCACAACAAGGAACTGGCCGGCGAGATGAGCGTGATGAGCATCCTTGGCTCGCTGCGCTATCAGATCCGCACCATGCTCCATTACCCCGACGTGTGGGAGGTGGCGCTCGACTGCATCCAGCAGGGCATCACCATCGGCCGGACCAGCGAACCGTTCTGGATGGCCCGAATGGAAGACATCTGGGCGCTGACCGTGCCGCAGGCCCGCGAAAAGCTGGGGGTGCGCGGCGCGGTCGATCTCGACACCCAGGCGGCGGGCGACCGCTGGGGCGAGCAGCGGGCGCTATAGCCGGATCGGAAAGTTCATCAGCCGCTGGGCGATGCTCTTGGCCGCCGGGTCGAGCCGCTGGCTGGCATTGAGCCCGCCGGGCAGCGCCCCCTCCAGCACGAGGTTCAGCGCGGCAAAGCCCGGCAGGTCGTAAACCGTGAGGGCGAAAGGACCCAGATCGGGCAGCCAGGCGCGCAGCGCCGGCTCGGTCAGGGCCGCTCGCAGGGCACCCAGCTGTGCCGGATCGCGGGCGATCACGCCGACATTGATGGTCTCGCCCTTCTCGCCCGAGCGGGCCCAGGCCAGGCTCTCCAGCCTGGCCTCGCCCCCGCTGGGCGGCCCCGCCACCGGCACCGGCGGGCGGACCAGCGCGGCGGGATCGAACCAGGCGGGATGCGGATCGGCCAGCTCCTCGCCATCGAGGCGGGGCACGGCCATGGTCCGGTCGACCAGATAGCAGCCAAGGTGCATCATCGGCGCGACCGAGGGCGCGAAAGCCACGCTGGTGCCCGGGGCCATCGCCGAGATCGCGGCGAACTGCTCGCGGCAGAACATCTGCACCGGCAGCGGCTGGTCGTGCTCGACCACCAGCTTCATCACCACCTCTTCCGCCCCGCCGACCAGCACCGCCTCGGTGCGGCTGAAGGGCGGCAGGTTGCGCCCGCGCAGCATCAGCGCGGCCCGCTCGAACAGCGCGGCGGCCTGCTTTTGCGCCTTGTCGCGCGCGGCGGGGCCGATCACCGGCTGCCACACCGAGGCGCGCCAGCCCGCATCCCAGGTGGCGCAGGCCTTCAGGCGGAGGGGCGCCGGATGGCCGCGCGCGCCGCTCACCCGCACCCGGTCCGGCCCCAGATCCTCGATCCGCACATCCGACCAGTCGCAGGTCACATCGGGGACAATGTAGGCCTGTGGGTCCCCGGTCTCGTAAAGCAGCTGCTCGGCCACAGTGCCGCGGTTGACCAGCCCGCCGGTTCCCGCCGGCTTGGTGATCACGCAGGAGCCATCGGCATGGCATTCGGCGATCGGCGCGCCGATGGTCGCCCAGCCCTGCACCTCGCGCCAGTCGGTAAAGGTGCCGCCCGTCACCTGCGGGCCGCATTCGATCAGGTGGCCGGCCAGCGTCCCGCCCGAGAGGCGGTCCCACTCGCCGGGCTGCCAGCCGAAGTGGTGGATCAGCGGCCCCAGCGCCAGCGCCGAATCGACCACCCGCCCCGTCACCACGATCCGCGCGCCGCGCGCCAGCGCCGCCGCGATCGGGAAGGCGCCAAGGTAGGCATTGGCGCTGGTCACCCCGGCCTGGGGGAAAGCCGCGCCGTTGAACATGTCGCGCGCGCCGGCCAGATCGCCCAGCTGCCCCATCAGGTCATCGCCCGAGATGCAGGCGACCGGCAGGTCCAGCCCCAGTGCGGCAATCCGCGCCCGCAGCGCCGTGGCCAGCCCCGCGGGGTTCACCCCGCCGGCATTGGTCACCACCCGCACCTGACCCTGCGCGATCTGGTTCAGGAAGGGGCCGATATGAACGTCGAGCAGGTCGGACGGGAACCCCGCCGCCGGATCCGCCGCGCGCGCCCGGCCCAGCAGGCCCATCGCCCCTTCGGCCAGGTAATCGAGCAGGATGTAATCGACCCCCTCGGCCAGCAGTTGCGGCACGGCCATGGCGCTGTCGATGAAGAAGGCGCTGCCCCCGCCGATCCGCACCGGCTCCGTTGCCGCCATGGCTCAGCCCTCGCCGTAGGCGGCGGGCGGGTCGCCCATCACCACCACGGTGGCCTTGCCCGCCTCGTCGACTGCCTCGATCAGGCAGCCGGTGCGGGTCGAGCGGGTCTCCGCGATCCACCAGCGCCCGCCCTGCCGGACATAGCGATCCTCGTACTCCACCCCCATGGAAATGATCTGGCGCTGGGCCATGATGATCGAGCGGAAGTTGAGCGACCATTTGCCCGTGGCCGTATCCGGCCCGGTCAGCGCGATTTCGCTGTTGGTGGCGTGGTGGATGTCGTGCACCCCCGGCTGGCAACCCATCGCCTCGAACACCGCGACGAAGGCATCGCGGCTGCCGAAGGGGGGAAAGCCTTCGTAGGCGATCACCGCGCCATCCGGCAGCAGGGTATCGCGCACCACTTCGGGCTGCTTGAGGTCGCAGCCGCGCAGATAGCGGGCCTTCAGCTCGCGGATCGCCTCGCGGTCTTCCAGCGCGGCGATGCGCGCGGCAAGGCTTTCGATGGTGATGTTCATCCCTGTTCCCCCTGATCGTACCATTCGAGCCAGCGGGTGGTATCGACCCGCTCGTGCGGCTTGCGGCCGGTGCTGGCCAGCATATGGGCGCGCAATTCGGTGGCCTCGCTGATCGGGCTGACCAGTTCATAGACCCGGTCGTATTCCGAATGCTTCAGTCGCCAGCCCTCCGCCGTGCGGACATAGGTATCGTAGTAGAGCGAAGAGCCCACCGTATGCTCGCCCCGCGCCGGATCGATGAAGCGGTCTTCGAGGTACCAGGTGCCCTTGGCCGTATCGGCATCGACGAAAGTGATCTCGGGCGTATGGCCATGGTGCATGGCCACCACGTCGGAATGGAAGGCCGAGGCGATGAATTCAACCATGTCGGCCCGGCCCGAAACCTGCAGGCGATAGCCCCCGCCGCGATAGTCGACCGTGACATCCTCGGCAAAGCAGGTGGCCAGCTCGGCATGGTTGCCGGTGTCGATGCAGCGGAAATAGCGCGATTTCAGCTGGCGGATCTCTTCAAGGTCCGAGAGCTGCTGCAGGGTATAGCTCATGGCAGGATGCCTCCGGTGCGGGGCTGAAGGGGTGGGCGCTGGCTGGCAAGGCGCAATCCGGCCAGCACCGCATCGCGCAGTTCGGCCGGGGCGACGATCTCGTCATAGGCCATCTTGCCCGAGAGGTTCCACGCCGCCTGGGTCTGCACCTCGGCGGCGCGGCGGGCGGCATCGGCATCAAGCCCCGCCGCCTGGGCCCCGCTGGCCGCCGGCATCGCCCCCAGGCTGATCGCCGGCAGCGCGACCGACAGGGTCTGGTTGTCGAAGGGGTTCATCGCCATGATCGAGCTGCCAAAGCCGAAGGCCTTGCGCAGCGTGACATGCAGCTTGGGCACCCGCGCCCGGTGCTGCACCGCGAACATCCGCGCGGCGTGGCGCAGGGTGCCCGCGCGCTCGGCCACGGTGCCGGGCATCACCCCGGGCGTATCGGCGAGGAACAGCAGCGGCAGCCCATGGGCATCGGCCAGATCGATGAACCGCGCCGCCTTCTGCGCCGCCGCCGCGTCGATCGAACCGGCATTGACCAGCGGGTTGCTGGCCACCAAGGCCACCACCGACCCGCCAAACCGGGCCAGCGCGGTCACCAGCGCCCCGCCCCATTGCGGCTGCACCTCGAGCACCGAGCCGGCATCGGCCAGCAGTTCGACCACCGGGCGCACGTCGAAGGGCCGGCGCGGATCGGGCGGGATCAGATCGGCCAGCGCCTCGACCCGGCGGGGCCCTTCATCGCCCCCCGGCGCGGCAGGGGCGAAATAGCCGAGGTAGCGGCGGGCCAGCGCAATCGCCGCGCCATCGTCCGCCGCCAGGTTGTGCGCCACGCCCGAAGCGAGGTGCACCGCCGGGCCACCCAGCTGCTCCTTGCTCACCTCCTCGCCGATCGCGGCCTTGACCAGCGGCGGCCCGGCAACGAACAGCGCGGCCTGCGGGGTCATCACCACGAAGTCCGACAGCGGCGCGGTCAGCGCCCCGTGGCCCGCCGAGGGGCCCATGACGAGGCAGACCATCGGCACCTGCCCCGACAGGCGGGCGAGGGCATGGAGGTCGTTCGGCGCGGGGTTGGCATGGTGGTTGGTCAGGCGGTGGCCGGCGCCCTCGATCATGAAGACCAGCGGCACCCGTTCGCGCGCGGCAAGTTCCGCCAGCCGCTGGCGCTTGGTCGATCCGGCATCGCCGATCGAGCCACCCAGCACGGTGAAATCCTCGATCCCCGCCAGCGCCGGGCGCCCGTCGATCAGGCCATGGCCGGCGATCAGGCCATCGGCGGGCGGTGGCAGGCCCCCGTCTTCCGCCGCCCCGGCCAGCGTGCCGAGCTCGACAAAGCTGCCCGGATCGAACAGCGCCTCGGCCCGCGCCCGGGCATCGAGCTTGCCCTTGGCATGGTGCGCGGCAAGCCGTTCGGCCCCGCCCATCGCCCGGGCGGCGGCGCGCCGCGCCTCCAGCTCGGCCAGGATCGGATCCCAGTTGCTCATGCGGCGTCCAGCGCCGGATAATCGGTGTAGCCGCGCGCTTCCCCGGTATAGAGCAGGCTGAAATCGGGCTTGGCCAGCGGCGCCCCGGCCTGCATCCGGGCGACCAGATCGGGGTTGGCGATGAAGGCCCGGCCGAACGACACCGCCTCGGCCCGGCCGGCCTGCAGCAGCGCCTCGGCACTGTCCGCCTTAAGCATGTTGTTGGCGATCACCGGCCCGGCCCAGTGGGCGCGGACGAAGGCCAGGGTGTCGAGATCGGGCAGGCTCATATCGACGACGTGGACCCAGGCCAGCGGCAGATCGCCAAGCGCATCGAGGAAGGGCCCGAAGGTCGCCGCCGGGTCGGCCGGGTCCATCGCGTTATAGGGGTTGCCCGGCGAGATGCGGATCCCGACCCGGTCGGCCCCCACCGCCTGTGCCAGCGCCCGCACCACCATGGCGGGAAAGCGCGCACGGTTCTCGGCGCTGCCGCCATAGGCATCGGTGCGCTGGTTGCTGGCCGGGTTGAGGAACTGGTTGATCAGATAGCCGCTGGCACAGTGCAGCTCGACCGCGTCGATTCCCGCCGCCCGGGCGTTGCGGGCCGCCTGGGCGAACTGTTCGGCGACCGCCGGCAGTTCCTCTGCCGCCAGCGCGCGCGGCTCGGCACAGTCGGCCGGCGCGCCATCGGGGCCGGGCACCTGCGCCGGGCAGCGGATCGCGCTGGGGGCGACCACCTCGGCGGTGAAGCCCCGGTTGGCCGGCACCACCACCCGCCCGCAATGCATCAGCTGCATGGCGATCAGCCCGCCCGCGCCATGCACCGCCTCGGCCACCCGCCGCCAGCCCTCGACCTGCCCGGGCGAATGGATGCCGGGGGTGCGCCAGTAGCCCTTGCCTTCCGGGCAGGGCTGGACCCCTTCGGTCACGATCAGCCCGGCTCCGGCGCGCTGGCGATAGTATTCGACCATCAGATCAGTGGGCATGTCGCCCAGCCCGGCGCGGTCGCGGGTCATCGGGGCCATGATCACCCGGTTGGCGAGCCGCAGCGCGCCGAGCGATTGGGGAGAAAAGAGCATCAGCCTGTCCGCATCCTTGGGTCGATTTATTCGTTTGACCACGATTTGCGATGATGTCTAATCCAGCGGATACGCAAATCAAGGAAAAGGGACGGATCGATGATCAATTATGGCATGGACGGCAAGGTCGCGCTGGTCACCGGGGC
>JAFECL010000058.1:0-11452 GCA_018242165.1 Pseudomonadota bacterium | reverse complement strand
AAGGGGGCGAGGAAACCGTCGCGCTGATCAAGGCCGCCGGGGGCAAGGCCCTGTTCCAGCGCTGCAACGTCGCCGAGGCGGACGAGGTCAAGGCGATGGTCGGCGCGGCGGTCAGCCAGCTGGGCGGGCTGGATTATGCCTTCAACAATGCCGGGATCAACAACCTCGGCGCCAACGAGTACGACGATGCCGTCTGGGCGCGCAGCCTGGCGGTGAACCTTACGGGCGTGATGCTGTGCATGCGCGAGGAGAGCGAGGTGATGCTGGCGCGCGGCGGCGGGGCGATCGTCAATACCGCCTCGATCAACGGCCTCGTCGGCAATGGCGCCCAGCCCGGCTATTGCGCCACCAAGCACGGGGTGGTGGGGCTGACCCGGCACGGCGCGCTGCGCTGGGCCAAGGCCGGCATCCGGGTCAACGCGGTGTGCCCCGGGGTGATCGAAACCCCGATGACCGCCCCGCTGACCGCCGACCCCGAGATGAAGAAGGTGCTCGATTCGATGACCCCGATGGGCCGCATGGGCCGGGCGGACGAGATCGCCGCCGCCGCCGTCTGGCTCTGCTCGGACGCCGCCAGCTTCGTGACCGGCCATGCGATGGTGATCGACGGCGGGGCCACCGCCGTCTGATCGCGCGCCGGGTGCCGCCGCCGCTCAGCGGATCTGCGGCACCCATTTGCGCTCGGCCAGCTGCGCCCGGCGCGCGGCGGCATCGACCACCGGGGTATCGGGCGGCAGCACCTTGCGCAGCCCGGCCAGCGGAACCAGCTGCGCGGTGGGCGCCAGCGGCCCCTCGATCCGAGTCTTCACCCCCTGCCAGCGCATGAAGACATAGCCGGCGGGGTCGCCCGCCGGATCGAGCCAGTTGGGCACCCCCGGATCGCTGAGCGCAATCACGAAGCGCAGCTTGCCATCGCGGTCGGCCCTTGCCTGGGCGAGGTTCAGGCTGACCTGGTGGTCGACCGAATTGGGGGTGACGAACCAGCGGTCGCCCAGCTGAATGCCCTGGTAGAGGGCATCCGACTTCGCCACGGTGATCACCAGCGCCTGATCGGGGGCCAGGGCATAGCGCGCCATCACGCTCATCTGCCCGCCCAGCCCGCCCTGCCCGCCGTTGGTATCGCGCGGGGGCCGCATCGTGTTGAGCGGGGTGGCGCTTTCGAGGCCGGGCACGAAGCGCTCGACCCACAATTTGACCTGCGCGCGCAGCGCCACGGCGGCACTGGCGAAGGGGCTCTGGTAGGGGCGCGGTGCCGGCTGGTCGAGCCGCTCGATCTGCAGGGTCGAGGGGCTCTGGTGCCAGTCGGCGAAGGTCTGGCGCGAGAGCACGGCGGCGGCCTTGTCGGGCATCGGGTACCAGTTGCCGCCGGGGCGCCGGGGGCCGCCGAGGTAGAATTCGAAATCCTTGCCGGGGCGGACCTCGGGGCGGATGACGCTGAGGTTCTTGCCCAGCGCCACCACCGGATACTGGTCGATCACCTGAAAGGTCAGCTCGGTATGGCTGCCGCGCCGGCCATAGATGCGATAGCTGCCCGCCGGATCGAGCAGCGCCGAGCGATAGATATTGTCCGGGTTGTAGAGCCCCGGCAGCCCCTCGATCCCGGTCGCCCGGCTGAAATAGGGCGTGGCCAGCATGTTGAGATGTTCGGCGTAATTCCACGCCTGCATGGTCAGCCCGGCAAGGTATTTCTCGGTGAACAGCGCCGCCTCGGCCGGGCCCCGGGCATAGGGCGCGGCGCGCATCGCGGCGCTGGCTTCGGCCAGGGCGGCGATCATCGGCTGGGCCGGATCGGCTGCTGCCGGCTGGGGCGAAGGTGCTGGCTGGGGCGATGGTGCTGGCTGGGCCAGTGCCGCGGTTGAAGCGAGCAGCGCCACGATGCCAAGCGGCGCGCTGATCCGGCGGATGTTTGTCACGCTAGTCCTCCCCGGGCCAGGGCCGGCTGGCCGGCTGGGCCCCAAAAAAACGGGGGCGGCCCAGCGGACCGCCCCCTCCCCCGAAACCGGGCATGCATGGATCAGAACTTGGTGGTCACCGTCACCCCGTAGGTCGCGGGATCGCCGAAGATCACCGTGGCCCAGCCCAGCTGGCCGAAGTCGACCGAGCGGGTGACATAGTGCTGGTTGGTGATGTTCTTGCCCCACAGGGTCACCGCCGCATGGCCACCCAGCAGGCCGTCGAGCTTGAACTGGGCATCGACCAGGCCACGCGCATCGGCATCGGACTGGTACGAGAACGGCGCGGTGATGGTGTTGCCGAATTCGACGAAGCTGGAGGTGTAGTTGTAGCCCACCCGCGCCGTCAGCTTGTAGCTGCCGATCGGATAGGTCAGCGTGCCGGCGATGTTGGCGGTGTACTTCGGCGCATAGGCCCCCGGGCGCACCGCCGAGGCGATGTTGACCGTGTTGCCGGCATCGTCGAAGGCATTGAATTCCTTCAGCTTGATCTTGATGTAGCCGAAGTTGCCGTCGATCGTGAAGTAGTCGGTGATCTTGGCCAGGCCTTCGACCTCGAAGCCGGTGTAGGTGGTCTTGCCGGCGTTGATCGTCTGGGTACCGAACGAGCCCGCGCCAACGATCGGCACCGGCACGGTGACCTGCTGGTTGGTGTACTCGTTATAGAAGCCCGAGACGTTGAGGCGGAAGCGATGGAGGAATTCCATCTTCGCGCCGGCCTCGTACGACCAGAGGATTTCGTTGTTGAACGGGGTCAGCGCCAGCGGCGGGGTGCTGGTGCTGCTGGTCGCCGCACGGGCGTTGAAGCCGCCCGAACGATAGCCGCGCGCGACGCGGGCGTAGAGGTTGACCTCGTCGCTGGCGCGATAGTCGATCGCGAGGTTGCCGGTCGGCGCGCTGAAGCTGGCCGAGCCGACGTTGACCGGAATGTCGGCCCCGGTGAACGGCGTCGCGCCGTTCTGGGTGCGGATCATCCCCTTCTTGTCCCAGGTGTAGCGCAGGCCGAAGGTAATCCCCAGCCGGCCGGCATCGCCACCCGGACGATAGGAGGCCTGGCCATAGACCGCGACGCTTTCGCCGTTGGCATTGTAGGCCAGCGTCGAGGCGACCGGGGTAAGCCGGTAGCGCGCCGGGTTGGCGGCGCGCAGCGCCAGGGTGAGCGAGCCGGGCGCCGCCGTGGTGCCGGCCAGCGCCGCCACCGATGCGGCCGGATAGCCAAAGCCGGTCAGGAAGGCCGCCACCGCCGAGGGGCTGTAGACCAGCGCATTGGTATCGAGCACGAAGCCGATCGACTGGTTGTTGGTCTCGTAGCCGGTTTCCTTGAAGTAGAAGCTGCCGAGCACCCATTTGAACGGCCCGGTGCTGTTCGAGACCAGTTCGAGTTCCTGGCTGAACTGGTTCTGGCCGCGATTGTTGTCGGCCGAGAACAGCGGCAGCGAGGCATTGGGCACACCGATCGGCGCGGCGGCCGGAGTGGCCGCGGCGCAGAGGCCCGGGATGCCGACACCGGCGATCCCGGTGGTGCCGGTGGTCAGGCAGTTGGCCACCACGCCCGGGATGCCGACCCCGGTGAGGACCGAGGCCGGGATGCCGATATAGGCGCCCTTGGCCGGCAGCGCCGGGTTGCCGACGACGAACAGCGGGGCGCTGATCGGGCCGAGGCCGTCAAGATCGGTCTTGCCGATGACGTTCGACCATTCGCGGTAGGCCGAGGTCGAGCGCAGCGTCACGCCGCCGAGCTTGAGCTCGACCCGCAGCATGTCGCCCAGCAGCTTGTCGACCGACTGGCCCTGGGTCGGGTCGCACACCGTGGTCTGGTAGGTGCGGCCGATGGCGTTCGGGCAGGCCGGGTTGAGGTTGGTGCTTTCAGCGAGGAAGCCGGCGATGTTGGCCGGGACGACGTTGCTGAAGGTGTGGCCATCGATCACCGTGGTCAGCGGGGTGGTGCCGTTGCCCACCGCGGCCAGCTGCATCACCGGCGCGGTGGTGCGGACCTTGCTGTAATCGAAGACGTTGTAGATCTCGAGATTGCCGTCCTGGCTGACGTAATCCGCGGCGAAGCGGACCGAATCGTTGTTGTGCGCACCCGGATCCTTCGAGCGGCCGGGCACCAGCGGGTTCTCGGTCACGCCATTGCGCTGGTCGTGGCCATAGCCGAGGGTGAAGCGGATCCCGTCGATATCGCCGGTGTCGAAGATCACCTTGCCGGCAGCCAGGCCATAGTTGCCATAGGTACCTTCGACCTTCAGGCCCATCGTGGCCGAGGGCTTGCGGGTGATGATGTTCAGCGCGCCGCCGGTGGTGTTGCGGCCGAACAGGGTGCCCTGCGGCCCGCGCAGCACTTCAACCCGCTCGATATCGGCCACCGCCGCGCCCTGCGCCGACGAACGGGCCAGATAGACGCCATCCTGATAGACGCCGATCGGCTGGTCGAAACCCTGGGTTTCGTCGGCCGAGGTGGGGATGCCACGGATCGTCACCACCGCCGCGGTGCCGCTGGTGGTGTTCGGGACAACCGAGACGTTGGGGGCGATGGCCGACAGGTCGGTCACCGCGGAAAGGGCGCGCAGCTGCAGCTGGGCGGCGGGAATCGCGGTGATCGCGATGGGCACCTTCTGCAGGCTTTCCTGCCGCTTGTTGGCGGTGACGACGATGTCATCGAGTTTCTGGCTCGACGCGGCCGCATCGGCCTCCGCCGCCATGGCCGGCGCTGCCAGGGCCACCAGGCCAGCGCTGGAAAGCAGCGCAAGGCGCATGCCCAGGTTGGATGCCTTCATGTTCGTTCCCCTCCGTTGATCCTGGCAGTCTGGTGGCTGCCACTGTGCTCAAGGCTCGCAAGACTCGTAGCGCGGGTCAAATATTTCTACGCAGATCGGGTAATGCGAGGTTCGCGTTGGCCGATATTGTGCATTTTGGCACCAGACAGCCAGCGGCCCGGCTGGCGAATGGCAAAGCCGCTTCAGGCCGCGCTGTCCCACGGCGCTTCCTGGGTGCCGCGGGTGACATAGTGCCCGTTGACCCGGGCCTGGAATTCGCCCGCCCGGGCGCGCGGGTTGTAGAACTGGCGGTACCAGATCCGCACCTTGTCGAAGGGCCCGTCGCCGCGCACCATCATCGGGTTGAAGCACGGCCGCTTGGTCGCCCAGATCTCGAAATCCTGGGCAAAGGCGGCCACCCCGGCCTGCTCGTAGCCGCGCGCCAGCGCCACTTCGTCGGCGGTCGGCTCGGCGTGCTTGGCCTTGACGAACAGGCCGTACCACACCTTGATCACGCCATCGTCGGTCGGGGTATGGGCGATCAGCATGTGCGAGGGATACTCGCCGATCATCACCGACTGCAGGATCCCCGGCCCGGTGTACCAGGTATCATTCAGCATCGGTTCGGCGCCCGATCCGGCCAGGGTCTTGTGCCCGGCCAGCAGGATCTGGCGCACCTTGATCCCGTCGAACTCGTTCTCGAAGCGGATCATGTCGATCGAGCCGTGGACCGGTTCGAGGTGCCCCTTGTCGCTCATGTTGTCGACCACCTCCTGCGGGTGGCAGGCCAGCTCACCCAGGCATTCGACGTTCCAGTTGACCCAGTAGGGCTGGTCCCACTGCTCGAACGACGGCAGGTCGTAGTCCGGCTCGAGCCCTTCGGGGCAATACCAGGTCCACAGGCAGCCGGCCCGCTCGATCACCCGCCAGCTCTTGACGCAGGCGGCCTTGGGCGGCGGGGCGGGCGAATAGGGAATCTCGTTGCAGCGCCCGTCCGGCCCGAAGCGCCAGGCATGGTAGGGGCAGCGGATATTGTCGCCCTCGACATGCTTCTTGTCGACCACCACGTAGGATGTGGTGTTCTTCGCCAGGTGGGTGCCCATGTGCGGACAATAGGCCGCCAGCAGGTGCACGCGGCCGCTTTCGCCACGATACAGCACCAGATCCTCGCCGAAGAAGCGCACCGCTGCCGGGGTGGTGGTGGCCTCGGCCGAAGTGCCGATCATGAACCAGCCACGCGGATAGGTGTACTCACCCAGGCCGTATTCGGCAGTCGTCGCCATCGCTCGCTCTCCCCTTCCCCGGCGCCGGGTCGTTTATTTCGTAACGATTCCCCGCATAGCCCAGCGGAGAATGAAGGGCAACACGCAATGAGGCGCGGCTTTGCGTATCAATTGTCAGATATGGTTACGCATCATTCGCCGTCGTCGGCACCCCCGCCATCGATCTCGCCGCTTTCGGTGATCTTGGCGATGCGCGCGTTGTATTTGACGGTTTTCACCGCGATCGAGGTTTCGACATGGTGCACCCCGGGGATCGCCAGGATCGTGTCCGAAGCAATCTCGACCAGGTCATCAAGCTCGTCGAACAGGGTCAGCGCCAGGATGTTGAACGAACCCATGGTGATCAGCACGGCATTGACCGATTCGAGCTCGGCAATGGTCCGCGCCACCTCGCGGGTGCGTTCGACCTCGGCCTGGACCCAGATGAAGGCGAGGCGCGACTTGCTGGCCATTTCCAGGCCGGTGATCGCGGTGAAGCTGATCAGCCGATCCTGCTGCAGGCGCTTGATCCGGCCGCGCACGGTGCCTTCGGTCACCCCCAGTTCGGTGGCGATCTTGCGGTTCGAGACGCGGGCATCGCGGGCCAGCAGGTCGATCAGCTGGCGGTCGAGGTCGTCAAGGATGGGGGCGCTCATGCAGGTCAGTCCCGGGCTTCGATCGGCGCCACGTCGAACTGGTAGCGCAGGATGTCGACCGCGATCGACGGGGTGATCGAACGGATCCCCCGGATCGAGCTGAGGCGGTCGAGCAGGAAGTGCGACAGGTCTTCGAAATCGTGCAGCGCAACCAGCGCGTCGATATCGTAACGGCCGGTGACGACGTGGACGGCGAAAACCTCGGAAAAGCGGGCCAGCTCGTGCGCCACTTCGGAGGCCGGGCGGCTGTCCACCTCGATCGAGAGCTGCATCAGCACCTCGTAGCCGTGCGCGGCAAAGTCCGACACCGCCACCACCCGCAGCTGGTCGGCATCTTCCATCCGGCGGATCCGCGAGGAAACCGTGGTCGCGGTCAGGCCCAGCCGCTCGGCGATCTGCTGGTTGGTGGCGCGCCCGTTGCGGCGCAGCTCGGCAACGATCTGGCGGTCGGTCTCGTCGAAGGAAAAGTCGCTCTTCATCGCCCCTCTGGCCCCTGCCGGCGGCGCCTTCTCGCCCGCCCGGCTCACGGCCTGATCACCTGTGCGCCCGAAAAGCCGCCGTCAACCGGAATGTTCGCCGCCGTTACGAACGAGGCGGCATCCGACAGCAGGAAGCCGATCACCGCCGCAACCTCCTCCGGCCGCCCCGGCCGACCGAGCAGATGCATGGCGACGAAGGCATCGTGCATCGGCGCATAGCCTTCGACCATCCGGGTCATCGGGGTGGCGATGTAGCCCGGGCTGACGCTGTTGGCGCGAATCCCGAAGGGGCCGAGATCGGCCGCGAGGCTGCGCGCCAGTTGCAGCACCCCGCCCTTGGCAACATTGTAGGGCAGGTTGCCGGCCCCGCCGGTCATCCCGTAGATGCTGGCGATGGTGACGATAGAGCCCGACCCCTGCGCCTTCATCGCCGGCACCACCGTGCGGGCACACAGCATCGTTCCGGTCAGGTGAACGTCGAGGGCGCGCTGCCAGTCGGCCGGATCGAGCGCATCGACTTCGCCGGTGGCAACGATCCCCGCCGAGGTAACCAGCCCGTCGATCCGCCCGTGGCGCGCCAGCACCGCGGCCACCGTCGCCTCGACCTCGGCCGCGCGGGTGACGTCGAGCGCTTTGCCTTCCGCCCCCTCGGGCAGGTCGTTGGGCAGCGTGAGATCGGCCGCCACGGCGGTGCCGCCACCGGCGACGACACGTTCGACCGTGGCCCGGCCGATCCCCGAGCCGCCGCCCGTGACCAGCACCACCTTGCCGGCAAGGTCGGCGCCCGCCGCCCCGCTCACTTCAGCGTCTCCGCCGAACCGCTCATCATCGCCGGATCGAACCGCCGCGCCGGGCGGTTCTCGGTCCAGCGCACTTCGAGGCGCCGCTCGGCGAACTTCCACGCGCCGTCTTCCTGCTCGAAGCGGTCGTGATACCAGATCGCCATATCGACCAGCACCGGGTTCTCGCCGGGCAGCAGATGGCTGGCCACGCAATAAGTCACGCCGGTGACCGCGCCATCGGCATCGCGCTCGAACAGCTGGTTGAAGACGTTGTGCATGGTCATCTCGAACATGCCGAGATCGTCCATCATCGCCGCCAGCCGGGCCGGGCCGGTATAGTCGATAGGGTTCGCGCCATGGCCGCGCACCGCGCCGTCGCGGGTGAACAGCGGGACGATGGCCGCGGCATCGCGCCGGTCGACCGCCCAGGCATAGCGGTGGGCCAGTTCACGCAGCTCGGGCGGGGCGATGAACCCAGCCATCAGGCGAAGGCCCGCTTGAGGTTGCTGCCACCCCGCTCGATCCAGGCCATCGCGTCGGGGACCATTTCGAACATCGAGAAGAAGCCGTGGATCATCCCCGGCGCCACCGCCGCATCGACCGTCACGCCGGCCCCGGCCAGCCGCGCGGCATAGGCCATGCCCTCGTCGCGCAGCGGATCGAACTCGGCCGTGATCACCGTGGCCGGGGCCAGCCCGGCCAGATCGGGGGTGCGCCCGATCTTGGCCAGCGGCGCCTCGCTCTGGTCACCAAGGTAATGGCCCCAGAACCACTCCATCGCCGCCCGGCCGAGGTAATATTCGCCCCCGCCGTTCTGGGCGTAGGACGCCAGGCTGTAGTCATCATCGGTGACCGGATAGATCAGCAGCTGGTGGCGCAGTGCCGGCCCGCCGCGGTCGCGCGCCATGATCGCCACCGCGCCGGCAAGGTTCCCGCCCGCGCTGTCACCAGCCACCGCCAGCCGCGCCGGATCGATCCCCAGCCGTGCGGCATGGTCGCGCGCCCAGCACACCGCCGCATAGCAATCCTCGGCCGCGGCGGGATAGCGATGTTCGGGGGCGCGACGATAGTCGACCGACAGCACCGCCGCCCCGCTGGCCCGGGCCAGCGCCCGGCAGGTGCGGTCATGGGTGTCGAGCGTGCCGAGCACCCAACCGCCGCCATGGAAATAGACCACCAGCGGCGCCGGGCTGGCCGCCCCCTCGGGCAGGTAGAACCGGGCGGGCACGGTGCGGTCCGCCAGCGCGATGGCGAGGTCCTCGACCCGGGCGACCGCCGGCGGCTCGCCCATCGCCATCGGCACGTCGAACAACGCGCGCAGGCCTTCCGCCGAGATCGTCGCATAGTCGACCGGCGGGGCCATCGCGAACATCGCCAGCACGGCCTCGACTTGCGGATTGAGCGGCATTGACCTGTTCCTTTCCCCCTGCCCGCGCCCGACTGCCTGAATGCGTTGACAGATGGCCCGGCGGATTCGCGTTGTAGCGCCTGATGGCACTTGTGGTGCATGATTGCGTATTGCGAGCGCGATGGCCACCCCCTATCGTCGCGATCCGACAAGGGAGAGCGGATAATGCACAGGCTGACAGGCAAGGTAGCGCTGGTTACAGGCGGCGCGCGCGGGATCGGTGAAGGGATCGTGCGGCGCTTCGTGGCCGAGGGCGCGCGGGTGATGATCACCGACGTGCTGTCTGCCGAAGGCGCGGCGCTGGCCGCCGAACTGGGCGAGGCCGCCGCTTTCTGCGCCCATGACGTGACCGACCGGGGCCAGTGGCAGGCCGCGCTTGACGCGACCGAGGCGCGGTTCGGGCGGCTGGATGTGCTGGTCAACAATGCCGGGGTGATCGTCTTCAAGCGGCTCGACGACTTGACCGAGGCCGAGATCCGCCGGCTGGTCGACATCAACCTGATGGGGGTGATCCACGGCACCCAGCTGGCCATCCCCGCGCTGGAACGCGCCGGCGGCGGCGCCATCGTCAACATGAGTTCGGCCGACGGCATTGCCGGGGCCAATTCGCTCTCGGTCTATTGCGCCACCAAGTTCGCGGTGCGCGGCTTTTCCAAGGCGATGGCGCTGGAACTGGGGCCGCGCGGGATCCGGGTCAATTCGATCCACCCGGGCGGGATCTTCACCCCGCTGGCCAATCCCACCAATGTCCCGCGCGAGCTGTATGACAAGGGCTTCTGGATCTATCCCGCCGGGCGGGCAGGCGACCCGGAAGACATCGGCGCGGCGGCGGCCTTCCTGGCCAGCGACGACGGCAAGTATTGCATGGGCACCGAACTGGCGGTCGATGGCGGGCTGAACGCCGGGCACTATTACATGGCCATGCCCGGCGCGCCCAAGCCCCCGGCCTGACCGGGCCGCGTCGGTCAGGACTCGTCGGCCAGCCGGGCCTGGTCGGCCACCAGCGAGCCCGCTGCGCGGGCCAGCAGGAACGCGCCGAGCACCCCGGTGGGGATCAGCAGGCTGAGCGCCATCCGCAGCCCGGCCAGCCCCTCGCCGAAGGATTGGCTGAGCAACCCGACCGACCACGGCGCGCCGACATTGGCGATCAGCCCGATCACCAACAGCGCCAGCGCGGTGCCGGCGGCGCGATAGCGTTCGGGCAGCAGGTGCTGGAAGGCCGCCATCGCGCCAATCGACCAGCCCCCACCCAACAGGCCCGAGGGAAGGGCCAGCAGCTGCGCCAGCGCCAGGCTGGGCACCCAGGTTATCGCCAGGGTGCACAGCGTTGCCACCCCCAGCGCCGCACCCGACAGCAGCAGCGGCGCGCCGGGGCCACGGGTGCGGGCCAGCCGGTCGGCAATCACCCCGAAACCCAGCGTGCCGATCAGCCCGGAGAAGCCGAACGGCACCCCGAAGGCGGCGCCCGAAGCCTTGGTGGAAAGGTGGAAGGCCCGTTCGAACAGCACGGTTCCCCACAGGCCGAAGGCCAGGCCGGCGAACGAGCCGAGTGAAAAACCGAAGGTCAGCTGGCGCCAGCACGGGGTACGCCCCAGCCGCAGCGCCAGCCGGCCCAGCCCTTCGACAGCCGGGGGGCGCGCCTCGTGGCGCGGATCGCGGACCAG
This sequence comes from Pseudomonadota bacterium, assembly GCA_018242165.1. Classification (GTDB taxonomy): domain Bacteria; phylum Pseudomonadota; class Alphaproteobacteria; order Sphingomonadales; family Sphingomonadaceae; genus Novosphingobium. The sequence goes on along the minus strand of JAFECL010000058.1, from coordinate 493 downwards.
CGCCAGAGCAAGCCCGGCGGCGATCACCCCTGCCCCGCCCAGCGCCACAAAAGGCGCCCGCCAGCCGGCCATGGCGGCCATCGCCGGCCCCCCGGCGATCCCGGCAATCTGGCCGATGTAGATCGCGCTCATCAGCGCGGCAAAGGCCCGCCCGCGCTGGTGCAGCGGAAAGTAGGCGGCGATCAGCGCGGCGACCGGGGCCTGATAGGCAGCCTCGCCGATCCCCACCCCCACCCGGGCCAGCGCCAGCGTCGCGGTGCTGGTGGCCAGCGCTGTCGACAGGGTGAACAGGCTCCACATCAGGCAGCCGGCACAGGCCACCGCGATCCAGCTGGTGCGATCCGCCAGCCGCGCCGCCGGTACCCCGAGGATCGTGTAGAGCAGCGCGAAAGCCGGGCCGAGCAGCAGCCCCAGGGTACCATCGCTGAGCACGAATTCACGCTTCATCACCTGGGCAAGCCCGGCGAACAGATAGCGATCCGCGTAGTTCAGT
>JAFECL010000057.1 GCA_018242165.1 Pseudomonadota bacterium | reverse complement strand
TCGCGACGTTTCGGCCGAAACCATCGCCGAAATGAAGGCGGCCGGATTCTTCCGGATATTGCAGCCGCGCCGCTGGGGCGGTTTCGAAATGCATCCCAACGTGTTCTTCGAAGTGCAGAAGGCGCTGGCCGAGGGTTGCATGTCGACCGGGTGGATGTACGGCGTGCTGGGCTGCCACCCCTATGAGATGGCGCTGTTCCACGATGAGGCGCAGCGCGAGGTTTGGGGTTCGGACGAGGACATGCTGGTCTCGTCGACCTATCAGCCGGTGGGCCAGGTCAAGACGGTTGAGGGCGGGTTCCGCCTGTCGGGCCACTGGGGTTTCTCGACCGGGTCGGTGCACTCCGGCTGGGTGCTGCTGGGCGCTCTGATCTGGCCGAACGACGAGCCGGGGTCGGGCGCTCCCGACATGCGCACCTTTCTGCTGCCGCGCAGCGATTACACCATCGATCGCGATGCCTGGCACACCTTCGGCCTGCAGGGCACCGGCAGCCACGACATCATCGTCGACGATGTCTTCGTTCCCGAATACCGCACCCACCGCGCGATCGACGGCTTCCTGTGCCAGAACCCCGGCCAGGCCGAGAACGATGGCCCGCTCTACACCCTGCCCTGGGCGCAGGTCTTCACCCGCTCGGTCTCGACTGCGGCGTTCGGTGGAGCCCGGGCGGCGCTGAAGGCGGCGATGGACATCATGGCCAGCCGCGTCTCGACCAATACCGGCAAGGCCTCGAAGGCCGATCCGTTTCTGCAGGCGGCGGTGGCCCGGGCCCATGCCCAGATCCTCGAGATGGAGGCGACGCTGAGCGCCTCGATGGACGAGCTGATGGGTTATGCCGAGCGCGGCGAGCCGATCCCGATGGAGAAGCGGGCGCTGTTCACCTACAATTCGTCGAATGTGGTGCGGCGCCTTGCCGAGCTGATCGACGATATCGTCCAGCAGCTTGGTGGTCGGGCGATCTACATGACCAGCGAGATCATCCAGCCATGGCTCGATCTCAACGCCGGCCGTGCCCACGTCGCGAACGATCCGGGCAACCGCTATGGCGATGTGGTCGGCAGCCTGTTTGGCGAGCCGCCGGCCTTCACCTTCCTCTGAGGGGGTTGCAATGAACGACCTGCGCAGCGCGACGCACGAGGTTTCGGGCGGCTATCGTATCCACATTGCAGAGACCGGGCCGGTGGACGGGAAGGCGGTGGTGTTTCTCCACGGCAGCGGCCCGGGCGCCTCGGGTGCCTCGAACTTCCGTCAGAACATCGCCGCCTTCGTTGCGGCGGGCTTCCGGGTGATCCTGCCCGACATGATCGGCTATGGCGCCAGTTCGAAGCCTGAGGGCGTGGACTATCCGCTCGAACTGTTCACCGGCACCGTGGTCGAGGCGCTGGCAGCGCACGGCATCACCGGCGGGCACCTGGTGGGCAATTCGCTGGGCGGCGGGGTGGCGTTGCAGATCGCGCTCGATCACCCCGGCTTCGCGGTCGACAAGCTGGTGCTGATGGCGCCGGGCTGCGTCGCCGAGCAGGCCAGCTATTTCACCATGCCGGGCATCGCCAAGATGGTCTCGAACTTTGGCGGTCCGGATTTCAACCTCGACGAACAGCGCCGGCTGGTCTCGAACCTGGTCCACCCCGATTTCGCGCCGAACATTCCCGACGCGCTGATCGCCGAACGTTTTGCTGTTGCCCGCACCCAGCCCAAGGACGTGCTGATGCGGATGAAGACGCCGAACCTTGGCCTGCGGCTCGGCGAGGTAAAGCAGCCGATCTTCGTGCTGTGGGGCCTGAACGACGAGTTCTGCCCGGAAAGCCATGGCCGCCTGTTCCTGGATGCCTGTGCCGATGTCCGGGTGGCGACCTTCGCCCGCACCGGCCACTGGGTGCAGGTGGAGCGTGCCGCCGAATTCAACGCCTATGCCGTGGCCTTCCTCAATGACCACGGCTGAACGCCACGGGGCAGAACTGCACGCCGCGCTGCGCGGGGCCTATACCGTGCCGCCGCTCTCGGCGCGCGAGCCGGGGCTGACCATCGACGATGCCTATGCGATCAGCCTCGATCTGCTCGCCCGCCGCTGCGCCGATGGCGAGAGGGTGGTGGGCAAGAAGATCGGCGCCACCAGCAAGGCGGTGCAGGACATGCTGGGGGTGCGCCAGCCCGACTTCGGCTTCCTGACCGACTGGATGGAAGCCGGCGACACCGTCGACATTGCCGCCAAGCGCCTGATCCAGCCGCGCGCCGAGGCCGAGATCGCCTTCATCCTCAAGGACAGTCTCGCCGGCCCGGGGATCACCCCCGCCGACGTGATTGCCGCGACCGCGGCGGTGGCGCCGTGCTTCGAGATCGTCGACAGCCGGATCGAGAACTGGAAGATCGGGATCATCGACACCATCGCCGACAATGCCAGCTGCGGGGTGTTTACCCTGGGGCCGGCGCGGGTCGATCCGCGCGGGCTCGATCTGCCGTCGCTCCACGTCACCGTCACCAAGAACGGCGCCCCGCTGTCCGAAGGCTATGGCCATGCGGTGCAGGGCGATCCGGCCCAGGCGGTGGCCTGGCTGGCGAACACGCTGGGGGCCTATGGCGTGACGCTCGATGCCGGCGACGTGATCCTCTCGGGCAGCCTGGTGCCGCTCGAGCCGGCGCGGCCGGGGGATGTTTTTGCAATGGAATTGTCCGGCGTGGGCGGCTGCTCCGTCCGGTTTGTCTAAGGGTTGGCAATGGCACGAGTGAAGGCGGCGATCATTGGATCGGGGAACATTGGCACCGACCTGATGATGAAGATGCTGAAGTATCCGCAGAACATGGAGCTGGCGGCGGTGGTCGGGATCGATCCCGCCTCGGAAGGCCTGGCCATGGCGCGCGAACGCGGGATCGCGACCACCCACGAGGGGATCGAGGGGCTGAGGAAGCTGGCCTGCTATGGCGAGATCGGGATCGCCTTCGATGCCACCAGCGCCTACGCCCACAAGGTGCACGATGCCGCGCTGCGGGCGGACGGGATCCAGGTGGTCGATCTGACCCCGGCGGCGATCGGGCCGTTCACCGTGCCGCCGGTCAACATGGAAGCCCATCTTGACCAGCCCAATGTCAACATGGTGACCTGCGGCGGGCAGGCGACGATCCCGATGGTCGCGGCGGTCAGCCAGGTGGCCAAGGTGCATTATGCCGAGATCGTGGCCTCCGTCTCGTCGCGCTCGGCCGGGCCGGGCACGCGCGCCAATATCGACGAGTTCACCCGCACCACCGCGCGGGCCATCGAGGAAGTGGGTGGGGCCAGCCGGGGCAAGGCGATCATCATCCTCAACCCGGCCGAGCCGCCGATGATCATGCGCGACACCGTCTTTACCCTCTCCGAAGGCGCCGACGAGGACGCGATCCGCGCCAGTGTCGAGGCGATGGTGAAGAAGGTTCAGGCCTATGTTCCCGGCTATCGCCTCAAGCAGCAGGTCCAGTTCGAGCGCTATGGCGACAACAACAAGCTGAAGATCCCGGGCATGGGCGAGTTTGCGGGCGTCAAGACGATGATCCTGCTCGAGGTTGAAGGCGCGGGCGATTATCTGCCCTCCTATTCGGGCAATCTCGACATCATGACCGCCGCCGCCAAGGCCACGGGCGAACTGCTGGCCGCGCGCCGGATGCAGCAGGGGGGAATCGGCCAATGAGCGCGAAGTTCGACGTCGCGCGCGGCGACAAGCTCTATATCCAGGACGTCACCCTGCGCGACGGGATGCACGCGATCCGCCATATGTACGGGCTGGACGCAGTGCGCGCGATTGCCCGCGCGATCGAGGCCGCTGGCGTCGATGCGATCGAGGTGGCGCATGGCGACGGGCTTTCGGGTGCCAGCTTCAACTATGGCTTTGGCGCCCATACCGACTGGGAATGGCTTGAGGCCGTGGCCGAGGTGCTGGACAAATGCGTGCTCACCACCCTGATTCTGCCCGGCGTCGGCACGGTCGATGAATTGCGCCGCGCCTATGATATCGGGGTGCGCTCGGTCCGCGTTGCGACCCATTGCACCGAGGCCGATGTCAGCAAGCAGCATATCGGCATCGCCCGCGATCTGGGCATGGACGTCTCGGGCTTCCTGATGATGAGCCACATGATCGAGCCCGATCACCTCGCGAGCCAGGCCCTGCTGATGGAAAGCTATGGCGCCCACTGCGTCTATGTCACCGACAGCGGCGGCGCGCTCGACATGGACGGGGTGCGGGCGCGGTTCGAGGCCTATGACCGGGTCCTGAAGCCCGAAACCCAGCGCGGCATGCATGCCCACCACAACCTCTCGCTCGGCGTCGCCAACAGCATCGTCGCGGCGCAGTGCGGCGCGGTGCGGATCGATGCCAGCCTGACCGGCATGGGCGCCGGCGCCGGCAATGCCCCGCTCGAAGTGTTCGTCGCCGCCGCCGACCGCAAGGGCTGGAACCACGGCTGCGACGTCAACCTGCTGATGGACGCGGCCGAGGATCTGGTGCGCCCGTTGCAGGACCGCCCGGTGCGGGTCGACCGCGAGACGCTGAGCCTGGGTTATGCCGGGGTCTATTCCAGCTTCCTGCGCCACGCCGAAAAGGCATCCGAAACCTACGGGATCGACACCCGCGAAATCCTGCTCGAACTCGGCCGGCGCAAGATGGTCGGCGGGCAGGAAGACATGATCGTCGACGTCGCGCTCGACATGGTCAAGGCAAAGGGCTGAACCGATGGCCGAGATCTCGCTCCACCGGCCCTATCCCGCCAGCGAGGTCGCGGCCTGGGATTACACCTGTGATGTCGCCGTGATCGGCTTCGGCGCTACCGGCGCCAGCGCGGCGATCGAGGCGGCGGATGCCGGCGCCAGGGTCATCCTGTTCGAGCGCAATTCGGGCAGCGGCGGGGCCAGCGGCCTGTCGGGCGGGGAAATCTACATCGGCGGCGGTGGCGGCACCGATGTCCAGCGCGCCGCCGGCTTCTCGGATTCGACCGAGGACTTCACCGCCTATCTCAAGGCCGCAGGCGGCCCCTGCGTCGACGAGGCCAAGTGCGAAAAATACGGGCGCGAAGCGCTGGATCACTTCGCCTGGCTGAAGGCGCAAGGGGTGCCCTATCGCGGCAATTACCTGCCCGGCAAACATATCGAGCCGACCGATGACAGCACGCTGATCTGGTCGGGCAGCGAAGCCGCCTGGCCGTTCTGCGATGTGGCGAAGCCCGCCCCGCGCGGCCACGTCATCCAGCACATGGGCTGGGGCGGCGGGCGCCCGCTGGTCGACATTCTCGAGGCTTCGGCCCGGGCCAGCGGGGTGGAGGTGGTGGCCGATGCCCGTGCCGTAGCGCTGGTGGCCGATGGCGCGCGGGTGGTCGGCGCCGTGGTGCGGATCGACAATCAGAACCGCTTCGTCCGCGCGGCGAAGGGCGTGGTGCTGGCGACCGGCGGCTTTGCCTTCAACGAGGCGATGCGGCGCAAATACTGCCCCGAAACCTTCAAGCTTTCCGATCCGATCGGCGACAAGGATGATGGCGCCGGGATCATGCTGGGCCTCGGCGCCGGGGGTGAGGCGATCCACATGGAGCAGTTCTTCACCACCTGCCCCTGGACCATGCCCGAAAGCCACGCCAACGGTGTCTTCGTCAACGCCATGGGCCAGCGCTTCATCAACGAGGATTGCTACCACGGCCGCGTCAGCCGGTGCGCGGTCGATCAGCCGGGTGGCAAGGTCTACCTCTGCCTCGACAATGCCCATTTCATCCAGCCGATGGATTTCGCCCGGATGACCATCGCCGGCACCGGCGACACATGGGAAGAGGTTGAGGGCGAACTGGGGATGGCGGCGGGCACGCTCAGCCAGACCATGGCCTTCTACAACGAACACGCGCGCGCCGGCCATGACCCGCTGTTCCACAAGCGCCCGCCGATCTTGACCGCGCTCGATCAGGGGCCGTTCGTGGCGCTCGAACTCAACTTCGAGACGAGCTATTTCAGCTTCTTCACGCTGGGCGGGCTGCATACCAGCGCGCAGGGCGAAGTGCTGGACCGGACGGGCGCGCCGCTGCCGGGGCTGTTCGCCGCCGGGCGCTGCACCAGCGGCCTGCCGGCCTGGGGCCACGGCTATTCCTCTGGGTTGAGCCTCGCCGATTGCACCTACTTCGGGCGGCAGGCCGGGCGGAAAGCGGCGGCTGGCTAGGATGACCACTCCGCTCGATCCCGCTGCGCTGATGGCTGAGGCACGGGCCGAAACGGGGTTGAGCGACTTTGGCGATCGATGGTTCGAGGCACCCCTGGCCCGGCTGGTGGAGGATGTGAACCGTGCTGCCGGCCTCGTCTCGCCCGACAGTTCGGCGGGGGTGCGGATCCGCGGCGCGCTGGCCGACCGGCTGAAGCTGGTGCAGTATTTCAAGGACCACCCCGAGGCCTCCGACGAGCGGATCGAGCTGGCCTGCGCGATCATCGGCCTGCCGCGTACCGGCTCGACCATGCTGCACCGCCTGCTCTCGGCCAGCCCGCGCCTGACGGCGCTGTGGTGGTGGGAAACCGCCTTCCCGCTGCCCTTCCCGGGCGAGGCGGCGCATGACCCAGCGCCCCGGCAGGAGGCCGCGAAGGGCCTGGTCGACTGGCTGCTGGCCGAATGGCCCGATTTCGAGAGCATCGACCCGATGGACGCCATGGCGGTGAATGAGGAGGTGGTGCTGCTCGATCGCACCTTCCTTTCCACCACCTACGATTCGATGATGCCGATCCACGACTATGGCTTCTGGCAGGCCGAACAGGATCATGAACCCGCCTTCCGCGATCTCTACCGTTTCATGCAGGCCATCCAGCACCAGCGGGTGGCGCGCGGCGAGGCGCGGCGGCCCTGGGTGTTCAAGACCCCGCATTACCTGATGGGCGGCCTGGCCGGGCTGCTGGCGGTCTGGCCGGGCACCCGGCTGGTGATGACCCACCGTGACGTGGCCGAGGTGGTGCCCAGCTATTGCTCGATGTGCGCCTCGCTCTCGGTCAACAGTTCGACCACCTACCGCAAGGAGGACCAGGGCGCGCATTGGAGCCGGCGCTTTGCCGATGGCCTGCGCCGGCTGGAGGCGATCCGCGCCACGCTGCCCGCCGGGCAGGTGATCGATGTGCGCTATGCCGATACGGTCAGCGATCCGCTCGGCACGGCGCGGCGGGTGATGGAGGCGCTGGGGCTTGGCCTTGATGCCGCCGATGCCGCCGCGATGCAGGAAACCGTGGCGGCCAATGCCCGCGAGGCGCGCCCGCGCCACAAATACGCCGCCGCCGATTTCGGCCTGACGCCGGAAGGCATCGCCGCCCAGTTCGCTTTCTATCATGCGAGGTATCTATGATCCTGAAGGACAAGGTCGTGATCGTTACCGGCGCCGGCCCGGGCATGGGCCAGGCCATGTGCCGGGGCGCGGCGGCCGAGGGGGCAAGGGTGGTGGTTTCGGCCCGTTCGGTGGCAGCCATCGAGGAGATCGCCCACGACATCGCGGCCAAGGGCGGCGAGGCGATAGCGGTGCCCTGCGATGTTGCCAGCATGGATCAGTGCCAGGCCCTCGCCGACGCGGCCCTGGCCAAGTGGGGCCGGATCGATGGCATGGTCCATTCGGCCTATTATCACCCCGATTGGGGCCCGCTGCTCGACCACGATCTGGAACAGGTGGCCCGCGCCATCGACGTGATCGCCGTGGGCGGCCTGCGCATGGCCCGCGCGGTGGCGCCGGCGATGAAGGCGCAAGGGGCCGGGGCGATCGTCAATGTATCGACCCTTGCCACCCGCAAGCCGATGCCGGGCGAGGGCGGCTATGCCATGGCCAAGGGAGCGGTGAACCAGCTGAGCCGGCAACTGGCGGTGGAACTGGCCGGCACCGGCATCCGCGTCAACACCGCCCTGATGGGCTGGATGGACGGGGTGCCGCTGCAGAGCTTTTTCGAGACCATGGGCGAAGGCGGCAAGGCTTTCCGCGCCCAGCGGGCCAGCGAGATCCCGGTTGGCCATATCCCGCCCGACCATGCCTGCGCCAAGGCGGTCTATTTCCTCCTGTCCGACCAGGCCAGCGAGATCACCGGGGCGATGCTCGACGTCAACGGCGGTGACTGGGTGGCGGCGTGAGCGATCCGGCGGAGGCCTGGCGGGCCTGGTGCGCCGCGCTGGAACGGGCCGGAGCGCAAGTGCTGGCTGGCGACGTTCCCGCCGACCCGCTGACCCGCGCCGAGGGCTTCCGCTATCTCTCGCGCCTGTCGCGGCTGGCGCTGGAACAGTATGTCGAGGCGAGCGACCCGGATTTTCCGTTCTTCTACCAGCTGAGCCACGCCACCGCGAAGATCGGGGCGGATAACCCCGACAACTGCTATCTCAACGCCTCGATCCGGGGGAGCAGCGACTACCGGATCACCGGGCGGCGCGGCTCGATGTTCTATTTCTCGATCGTCGCCAACGCGATGCGCTATCACATCGATGGCAGCGCCCATGCCACCGGCAGCCTGATGGGCGACGAGATCGTCTGGGGCGAGCACGGCGAGGTGGAGATCGTCGCCAGCCGCATCCGGCCCGCGGGTTGCGCCAACTGGCTGCGGCTGGAGGACGACGCCAGCGTGATCATCATCCGCCAGTCGGCGCTCGACCGCGCGCACGAGCGCCCGGGCGAGTTCCGGATCGAGCGGATCGGCGGCCCGGCTACCCCCGCACCGCTCAGTGGCGAGCGGCTGGCGGCGGGGCTGGCGGCGGCGGGGCAGTTCGTCAACGGCGTGGCGGGGACCTTCGCCGACTGGACCCGGCTGTTCCGCCAGCACATCAACCAGTTTCCGCCGATCGATCAGGCGATGTTCCAGAAGGGCGGCGGCGCCAAGGACATCTACTATGCCCATGCCTATTGGCGGCTGGCCCCGGACGAGGCCTGGGTGATCGAGGTGACCCCGCCCACCTGCTACTACTGGAACTTCCAGCTCGACAACTGGTGGATGGAGAGCCTCGACTACCGTTTCCAGCAGGTGACGGTGAACAAGCATTCGGCGCGGCTTGAGGCGGATGGCAGCCTGCGGATCGTCTGCGCGGCGCGCGATCCCGGGGTGGGGAACTGGATCGATACCTGCGGGCATGCCGAGGGCACTGCGCTGTTGCGCTGGGCCGGGGCCAGCGAGCATCCGTTGCCGCGTGCCCGGGTGGTCAAATTGAGCGAACTGGAGGGCGGCGATGCTTGACTGGATGAAAGCGGCGAAGAGTGTGGCCGAAGACCCGGCGATGGGCTTCGACCCCGAGGCGGTGACCCGTTCGGAAACTGTCGAGATCGCCGCGCCGGCGAAAGTGGTGTGGGACATCCTCACCGATCTGCCGCGTTACAACGAGTGGAACCCGTTCTGCATCCGCGCGGTCTCGACGCTGGAAATGGGCGCCCCGGTCGAGATGACGCTGATCAACTATGCCACCGCTGGCGGGCCCACCGTGCCTAACCTCGAATATATCTGCGGCTTCGAGCCCGAGCGGCTGCTCAGCTGGGAGTTCCCCAATCTCGACTGGTGGCCCTATCCCGCGCGGCGCGACCAGGTGATCGAGGCCACCGGCCCCGATAGCTGCCGCTATTACAGCACCGATGCCTTTCTGGGCGCCAACGGCATCCACGTCTTCCGCTTTGCCGGGCCGTGGGTGAAGCGTGCCTTCGACGATACTGCGCTGGCGCTGAAGGCAAGGGCGGAAGCGTTCCACACCGCAGGCTGAGGGAGGGCGGGTGCGATGATCAAGCCTGACTGGCCGCGCTTCCTGATTGCCGGCACGCTCTGCGCGGTGCTGATCTTCGTGCTCGACATCCTGTTCCACGGCACGCTGGCGGCGGGGATCTATGCCGGCTATCCGCAGCGGCCCATGGCCGAGATCCAGGCGCTGTTTCCCTTCCTGTTCGCCACCTACATCGTGCAGTTGCTGATGTTCGCCTGGCTCTACCTGCGGCTTTACCCGATGCGCGGGCTGGGCAAGGCGGCGTGGTGGGGCTGCTGGGGCGGGCTGTTCGTGGTGATCCCCAACATGCAGTTCTTCGTCGCGGTGCGCGATACCTCGTGGTTTCTGCTGGGGGTGCAGGTGGCCGAAGGGGTGGCGCTGTGCGTGCTGATGGCGCTGGCCTTCGAGACGAGCTACCGCCCGCGCCATGGGGGATGATCTGGCCGCCCGGCTGCGCGCGCTGGAGGATCGCGAGGCGATCCGTGAGCTGATCGCGCAATATGGCCCTGCCGCCGATACCGGCGATGCCGAGGCTGTGGCGGGCCTGTGGACCTGCGACGGGGTCTATCAGGTCCACGGCTTTGCCGAGGCGCGCGGCCATGCGGCGATTGCCGCGCTGATCGCGGGGCCGGTGCATCAGGCGCTGCTGGCGGATGGCTGCGCCCACGTGCTGGGGCCGGTGGCGATCACGCTGGACGGCGATCACGCCACGGCGCGCGGCCACTCGCTGGTCCTGCGCTGGACCGGCCAGGGCTTCGAACTGCACCGCGTGGCCGCCAACCGCTGGGAACTGGCGCGCACAGCACAGGGTTGGCGCGCCACCCGCCGCGACAATGCTCTGTTGCAGGGTGACGAGGCTGCCCGGGCGATGCTCAGCGCGGGGTGCGTGATTGGGTAGTCACGCACCCCGCGCTAAGTTCTCGTGGTCGCATCGCGAAAAGCCAAAAACCGGTTCCCACTTTTTGGCGCGATGCTCAGCCCGCCAGCTGGCCCCCATCGGCGGTAAACAGCGCGCCGGTGATCTTGCGCGCCCGGTCACTGGCGAGGAAGGCGAACAGTTCGGCGATATCTTCGGGCTCGCAGCTGCCGTTTTCCAGCTTCGGGGCGTTGCGCATCACCAGCGCCCAGTCGACATCGCCGGGCGGCGGCGGGGCATTGCCCATCGGGGTATTGACGTGGCCCGGGCAGATCGCGTTGATTCGCACGCCCAGCTGGGCGAACTCCACCGCCAGACTCTTGGTGATCCCGGCCACGGCGTGCTTCGAGGCGGCATAGGCGACGGTATAGGCGATCCCCTGCAGCGCGGCGGTTGAGGCGGTGTTGACCACGTTGCCCTTGCTCTTGATCAGGTGCGGCAGCGCCGCCTGGCAGATCGCGAAGACGCTGGAGGTGTTGATCCGCAGGATCCGGTCGAAATCCTCCATGCTGAAGTCGAGGCTGGGGCCCCATTTGAGGATCCCCGAGACATTGCAGACCACGTCCAGCCCATCGCTGGCCGCCGCCGCGACCAGCGCCTGGCACGAGGCATAGTCGCTGGCGTCGAACGGCTGGATGCGCGGGGGCAAGGCCATCTTCGCGGCGGTTTCCTCCAGCCCCGCCGCGTTGATGTCGCCGATAGTCACCAGTGCTCCTTCGGCGGCCAGGCGGATCGCCGTCGCCCGCCCGATGCCCGATGCCGCGCCGGTAACCAGCGCCCGCTTGCCTGCCAGTGTCATGCCGTGTCTCTCCCGTTCCGGCTCAGAATTTCACGCCCAGCGTTATCCCGTAGGTCCGCGGATCGGGGAAGTAGGCCACCGTCAGCCCGCCAAACCCCGGGCCGAAATCGATGAAGTTCTGCGGCCGGTCCTCGCCGGTCACGTTCTTCATCCACAGCGACAGTTCGCCCTGCGCCCCGCCCAGCGGCACCTTGCTGAGGGTGGTGCGCAGGTTGACGATGGTCCGCCCCGGTGAGCGGGTGTTGTTGGCGTTCTGGTCCGACGGAGTCGGCGTCACCAGCGCATAGGGGAAGGTGTAATAGCTGGCGACGTGGTTGACGTCGGCGATCAGGTCCAGCTTGCCCCAGCTGCCCTGCCCGGCCAGGAAATCGGCGCCCAGCGCCATGGTCGCCTTGGGGGCGTGCGGGAAGGCGCGGTTGCTGGCGACATCGACCCCGCCATCGAGATAGCTCTCGTACTTGGGGTCGAGGAAGGCGAGCGAGCCATTGAGGGTCAGTGCCCCCAGCTTCGCGACCATTTCCGCCTCGACGCCGCGGATCCGGGCCTTGGCGGCGTTGCGCACCACCGAGGAGGCGGCGCCGCTGGCGGTGAAGACCGACAGCTGGATATCCTTGTGCTCGTCCCAGAAGCCGGCGAGATTGAAGATCAGCTTGCCGTCGGCCCAGCGGGTCTTGATCCCGACCTCATAGCTGTCGACTTTTTCCGGGCGATAGGGCTGGCACAGTTCGGTCGCCCCGCTCGGGCAGGCGGCGGTTGGGGCGACGAAGATGTTGGTCTCGCCGTTGAAGCCACCCGATTTGAAGCCCTGGGCAAAACGGGCATAGAGATTGATGTTCGATTGCGCCTGCCAGGCCAGCGTTACCGCGGGGGTAAAGCTGTTGTAATTGGCATCGGGCACCCCGCCATAGGGGATATTGGCCACCACCAGCGGGCTGGTAATGCCGTTGGCGGTATCCTTGTTGACCCGCAGATAGCGGCGCACGTCCTTGGTTTCATGGGTATAGCGCCCGCCCAGGCTGACCTTGAACTGGTCGGTCAGGTTGTAGTCGAGCTGGGCATAGGCGGCGAAAGCCCGGGTGTGCGAGCCATAGTCCGACTGGTACGAGGCGCCACCGAAGAAGAAGTCCTGCGGCCCCAGGGTTTCGGCCTTTTCCTTGTAATAGAACAGGCCGGCGACATAGCTCAGTTTGTCTTCGGCAGCCTTGCCTGTGGCCTGCAGTTCCTGGCTGAACGAATAGAAGCTGGTGTCGCGCTTGGTCAGCGCCACCGGCAGCGGCGAGCCGTCAAGATCGAGCGAATCCGCCCAATGCATGTCGCGGTACGAGGTGATCGACTTGACCGTTACCGCGCCGAGGTCGAGCGCCAGGGTCAGCGCATGGCCCCAGATCCGCGACTTTTCATAGAGCGGATTGCCGTCGATCGAACCGCTGCTCTGGCGCTGGGTGTTGGTGTAGAGGTTGAGCGGGAAGAAGGCGCCGCCAAAGGCATAGCCGGGCGACGCCGGGTCGAAGATGTCGCGCGGATCGCCGTTGCGGTTGACCCGGTAGAGCTGGGCATAGTCCGGCTTCTGGTCGAAATTGCTGTAATCGAACATGTAGTCGGCGGTCAGCGCGCTGCCGGCGGGGTGATAGCGCAGCTGGACCATCGCGCTCTTGCTGTCGAGGTCGTTGGTGCTGGTCACCGAATTGGGCTGGGCGAGGAAGGCCGCCGGGTAGGGGTTGGGGCCAATCTTCACATAGCCGTCGTGCTTCTGGATCTGGCCCGAGACCTTCAGCGCGAAATCGCCCATCGCCGGCAGGTCGACCACCGCCAGCGCCTTCCAGCTGTTGTAGTTGCCATAGCTCGCTTCGGCGCGGACCGAGGCCTTGCCCGAGGGCGCCTTGGGCACCAGGTTGATCGCCCCGGCCAGCGCATTGCGGCCATAGAGCGTGCCCTGCGGGCCGCGCAGCACTTCGACCCGTTCAAGGTCGGCGATGTCGAAGATCGAGCCCTGGCCCTTCGCGACATAGACCCCGTTGAGGTAGAGGCCCACCGCCGGTTCCCAGGTCACCGCCGGGTTGATGGTGACCGAGCCGCGAATCGCGATCTGGGTCGCGGTCTTGTCCGAGGGGGCGCGTTCGACCACCAGGTTGGGGGCGATCGAGCCGAGGCTGTCGATCGACGAGATCGCCCGCGACTGGAGGAACTGGCTCGACACCGCCGAAATCGCGATCGGCACGTTCTGGATGTTTTCCGCCCGCTTTTGCGCGGTGACGACGATTTCGCCGATCCCGGCGCCATTGTCGCCGGCGGGGGCTTGATTCGCCTGGGCCCAGGCGGGCTGGGCCAGCAGCATCAGGGTGGTGCTGAGGGCGGTGGCGGCGGTCAGTCGCGGCATGGCATCCTCCTGTCAAAGCCTTCGCTGTTGCGCGAAATGCGTAATTTTGATCGTTCAGGAATACGCCTTTCGGATATGTCTTGCAAGAATGGTCGCCATGTCGATAGATCGCGGCAAGCAATTTTTCGCACTGCCCGTTGCGGCAGGGCAACAGGGAGAACCCGATGTCCACCCCATCGCTCGAAGCGCGGATCGACCGGCTGGAATCGCTCGATGCGATCCGCCAGTTGCCGGCCAAATATGCCCTCGCGCTCGACATGCGCGACATGGAGGCGATGGTTTCGCTGTTTCCGGCCGATGTCCGGGTCGGCAAGGACGCCAGCGGGCGTCAGGCGCTGCGCGCCTATATGGATCGCACCCTGCGCTCGCCCTTCACTGGCACCTCGCACCATATCGGCGGCCACGTGATCGAGTTCGACGATGCCGACCATGCCCACGGCGTGGTCTATTCGAAGAACGAGCACGAAACCGGCGACGAATGGGTCATCATGCAGATGATGTATGTCGACGACTATGTGCGGGCCGATGGGCGCTGGCACTTCGCCCGCCGCCTGCCGCTCTACTGGTATGCGGTCGATCTCAACAAGCCGCCGATCGGCCCGAACAAGATGCGCTGGCCCGGCACCGAATGGGCGGAAGGCAACTTCCACAAGCTGTTCCCCAGCTATGCGGAATTCTGGGCGCGTGACGGCGATCCCGGCGGCCCGGTGGCCGAACCCGCGCCGCTCGACCAGTTCCTCGCCACCATGCGGCGCGGCGCGGCGGCCCCCAAGGTGAAGGTCCGGGCGGACTAGGCCCGGCGGCTAAACCATATAGCTCCCGCCATTGGCGGTCAGCACCGATCCGGTAACGAAGCTGGCATCGTCGCTGGCGAGGAAGGCGACGGCGGCGGCGATCTCTTCGGGGCGGGCCATCCGCCCCAGCGGCACCGAAGCCTCCATCGACTTGATCCATTCATCGGGGATGCCGGCCATGATCGGGGTGTTGGTCGGCCCCGGCGCGACGGCATTGGCGCGGATTCCGCGCGGGGCCAGTTCGCGCGCCAGCTGGCGCACCAGCCCGACCACCGCCGCCTTGCTGGCGCAATAGTGTGCGCTGCCCTCGCCCGAAAAGGCGCTGGTCGAGCTGATCGCGATGAACGAGCCGGGATTGCCATCGACTGCAAGCACGCGGGTGAACTCGCGCGCGAGGTAGAAGGTGCCGTTGAGGTTGACCCCCAGCACCCCCGCCCAGCCTTCATCGCCCATGTGGATCAGCTGGTCGACGAAGATCGCACTGCTGCCCTGTTCGGCCAGTTCGGCGTTGCGCGCGGCCATGGCGCCATAGAACTCATCCGAACCATCACCCTCGGCCCGCCCGGTGCCGGCATTGGCCACGGCAATGTCGAGCCGCCCGAAGGCCTCGCGCGCGGCCTTGACGCACCGCGCCAGGTCGGCCGAATTGCTGACGTCGCAGGCCAGGCCCAGGTCCGCTCCGCTGGCCCTGGCCGCGGCCTCGTCCATGTCGAGCGCGGCAACCCGTGCCCCCTCCGCCTTCAGACGCTGGGCAATGGCCAGGCCGATTCCCCGCCCCGCGCCGGTGACGATGGCGCCGCGCCCGTCCAGCCGCCCGCTCACGCGTTGGTTCCCGTCAGTTCGCGCGCGGCGATGTAGCCGAAGGTCAGCGCCGGGCCGATTGTCACGCCCGCGCCGGGATAGCTTTCGCCCATGGCCGAGGCGGCGCTGTTGCCGATGGCGTAGAGCCCGGCAATCGGCTGCCCCCCCCCGTCAAGCACCTGTGCCTTGGCGTTGGTGGTCAGGCCCCCGTTGGTGCCGATGTCGCCGGGGTAGATCGGCAGGGCGTAGAACGGCGCTTCGGTCAGCGGGCGCAGGCATGGGTTGGGCACCTGCGCCGGATCGCCATACATCTTGTCGTAGGCGGCCTCGCCCCGGTGGTAATCCGGATCCTCGCCGTTGACGGCGTGGATGTTGAAACGCTGCAGGGTGGCGGCCAGCTTGGCCGGATCGGCGCCGATCTTGCCAGCCAGTTCCGCGATGGTCCGACCCTTCTTGAGGATCGAGCGGACGCGCGGCCCAAGCAGCGCATCGGGCCAGCCGGGATAGACCGGACCCATCGGGAACTTGCGGCGATAGGCGGCGTCGAACACCATCCAGCTGGGGCTGGCATCGCCGTGTTCGCGCTGGCGCGCGGCCATCTTCTGGCCGGTGACATGGTAGCTCGCCGCCTCGTTGAGATACCGCTCGCCCTGCTGATTGACCATGATGCAGCCGGGCAGTGCGCGCTCGATGGTGCACAGGCGCCCGCGATCCTCGCCGGGAATGTAAAACACCGGGGCGGCCCAGGCCGACTGCATGTTCATCGTCCCCGCGCCCAGCGCCTGGCCGGCGCGGATCGCATCGCCGGTGTTGCCGCTGGTCCCGCCCGAATAGAGTGCGGTGGGGTAGAGCGGCGCGTGGCTGTCTCGCATCGCCTGGTTCTTGTCGAAGCCCCCGGCGGCGAGGATCACGCCCTTGCTGGCGCCGATGCGGATGGTCTTGCCCTGGCGGCGGGCGACCACCCCGGTGATCCGCCCATTCTCGCGCACCAGCTCGACCAGCGCGGTTTCCAGCCACAGCGGCACCCCGCGCGCATTGAGCGCCAGGCGCAGCCCGCCGGCCAGCGCGTTGCCCAGGGTCAGCCGGCGATCCTTGCGCGATTTGAGGCGGAACGGCAGGTCCAGCCAATAGCGCGCCAGGCTCTTGATCAGGTGCGGGAACCAGCCTTTCTGCTTGTAGAGCAGAAGATAGGTCTCGTCGAAATGCCAGTTGAGATAGCCGAACAGGCTGGCCGCCGGCGAGGCGAAGCGCAGCGTCTCGACATCCTTGCCCAGCGGCTTGCCATCCAGCGGCAAGGGCATGTGGGTGCGAAAGCCGGTGGGCGATCCGCCGGGGTTTTCCGCGTGATAGTCGGGATAGGGAAAGGCCATGTACTGGATCGTGGTATTGCCCATCAGCCAGCGCAGCATCGGTGCGGCGTTTTCGACATAGGCGCGGATATTCTCGTCGGGCACATTGGCGGCGGACAGGCCGCGGACATAGGTAAAGGCATCGTCGAGATTGTCCTCGAACCCGGCCGCGCGCGCCACGTCGCTGCCCGGGATCCAGATCCCCGCGCCCGAGGTGGCCGAGGTGCCGCCCCACAGCTTTTCCTTCTCGATCACCAGCGCCTTGGCCCCGCCGCTCGCGGCGGTCAGCGCCGCCAGCATCCCGCCGGCCCCGGAGCCGACCACCAGCACATCGACCTGTTCGTCCCAATTGCTCATGGCTGCGTCTCGTCCACCTGGAAAAAGGCCGGCGGCCGCCTGGCGGCGATCGCGGCGTTGCGTTCGGACCAGCCGGGCTCGAGCGCCTCGGGCTGGGGGATGATCCAATAGTCGCCGCGCGCCACGGCGTCGAATACCAGCGGCGCGAACTGGTCGGGGGTCAGCCCGTGTTCGGCCAGCAGGCCGGTCAGCATGGTGTGGAAGGCGCCGGCGGCAGGTGGCGGCGCCTCGCGGAAGATCTCGGACTTGACTGGGCCCGGGGCCAGCAGCGAGACCGCGATTGGCGCCCCGGCCATGGCCAGTTCGCCCGCCAGGCATTCGGTCAGCGCCACCACCGCGAACTTGGTGGCCGAATAGGGGGCCATCAGCGGGCTGGGCAGGAACCCGCCGACCGAGGCGGTGTTGACGATCCGCGCCGGCTGGCCGGCCGCGAGCATCCGGGGGACGAAGGCGCGCAGCCCGTTGACCACCCCGCCGATATTGACGTCGAGCGAGCGCTGCCACGCGGCAGCATCGATCTCCCAGCTGCGCCCGGTCGACAGGACGCCGGCATTGTTGAACAGCAGGCTGACCGGGCCGAGAGCATAGGCCGCCTCGGCCAGCGCTTCCAGCGCGGCGGGGTCGGAAACGTCGGTGGGCACGGCATGGGCGGCGGGGCCGATGGCACAGGCCACGTCGGCCAGCGCTGCCGCGTCGCGGTCGGCCAGCACCACCCGCATCCCGCGCCGCGCCGCCTCGCGCGCCAGCCCCGCGCCGATTCCGCTGGCGGCGCCGGTGATGACGGCAAGGCTCAAGCAGCACCTCCGAACCGGGCGGCTACTTCGGCTACGGCGGCGGCGACATCGTGGCGGCGATAGCCGAGCAGCGCCACCTCGGCGGGGTCGGGATCGACCCGCACCCAGTTGCCACGCCCCTGCGGGATCGCCACGTCGGGCAGCAGCGGCAGTTCCGCATCGCGCTCCTCGACCTGCGTGGTGCTGCCGACGGCGTCGAAGAACAGCTGGAAATAGTCGCGGAACGACAGGTTTTCGTCACCCACCAGATAGGCCGCGCCGGGCACGCCACGCTCCAGCGCCCCGGCGATCGCCTCGGACAGCGAGCGGAACGACATGAAATTGGTGCCACCCGGCGGGGCATAGGCCTCGATCGGGATCTGCCCTTTGGCCCAGGCGACATAAGGCTCGAAGATCGCGCTGGGCAGGCCGGGCACCGCGCCGACCATGAAGGGGGCGTTGACGCTGATCACGTCGAAGCCTGGCGCGCCCTCGGCCCGGGCGCCCTCGCAAGCCGCTTGGCGCGAGCGGATATAGCCGTTGTGCTCAAGCAGGCGCGGTTCGGCCTGGTGGTAATAGGAGCCGAGCTGGATCGCCCGCTTCACCCCGGCCGTGCGGCAGGCGGCGAAGAAGGCCGGCACCGCCTCGTGGTTGGCGCGGTAGAGGAACGCGCCAAAATCGCTGCCGGGGGGCACGTGGCGCGGATCGTTGCCGGCGGCGAAGACCACCCAGTCAAAGCCGGCAAGGCGCTCTGCCGTATAGTCGCCCGCGACATAGTCGCCGGCCACGAAGGGCATGGCCGCCATCGGTGTGGCGGGATGCGCCGGGTTGCGCCCGCCGATGCTCACCTCGTGGCCGAGGCCCGCCAGATGGATCGCGGCATGGCCGCCGAGCGCGCCGGTCCCGCCGACTACCAGAACCTTCATCGCCCTAAACTCCCGGAATTTCGATGGCATTGCCGCTGATCAGCGGGGTGTTGGTCCATTGCCCTGCGGGGGTGCGATACCACCCGGCGGCGGCCAGCGCCCCGCCATCGACGTGGATGGTGGTTCCGGTCACCCAGCTGGCCAGATCGCTGGCAAGGTAGAGTGCCGCGCCGGCGCAGTCTGCCGGCTGGCCAAAGCGGCCCAGCGGGATCCACTTGTCCAGATGCTCGCGGTTCCGGGGCGGAATAACATAGTCGATTGCCACCTGCGGCGTATCGGTGGTTTCGGGCGCGATGGCGTTGACCCGGATCCCCGCCGGGGCCAGCTCGAGCGCGAGGCTCTGGGTGAAGCCGGTGAGGCCGGCCTTGGCCGCACCATAGACCACGCAATTGGGAATGCCGCGAAAGGCCTCGATCGAGCTGACCGAGATCACCGAGCCACCCGGCCCGGCGGCCTTCAGCGCCGGGATCAGCGCCCGGGTCACCCGCATCACCTGGGTCAGGTTGGTGGCCAGCACCGCCTCCAGCGCCTCGTCCGCCATGCTCTCGAAGGGGCCGATGGTGAGGAAATCGCCGACATTGTTGACCAGCACATCGAGCGCGCCGAATTCGGCATCGACCGCGGCGGCCAGCGCGGCGACATCGCCGGTGCGGGTCACGTCGCCCTCGATCACCGACACCCCCGGCAGCGCCCCGCGCAGGGCGGCGGCGCGGTCGGCGCGGTGTTCGATGGTCAGCACCCGCGCCCCGGCCTGGACAAAGGCCTCGATCACCGCACGGCCGATCCCCACCCCGCCGCCGGTAACGACGACGCGCTTGCCGGCAAAGTCGAACCGGGTGGTCATGAGGGGATGTACAGCTGGGCCGCCTTGCCGCCGTCGACCGGCAGGGCAACGCCGGTGATGTAGCTGGCGGCGTCCGAGAGCAGGAAGACGATCGCCTCGGCCAGTTCGTGCGGTTCGCCGCCGCGCTGCATCGGGATCGCCGCCATCGTACGCGCGGCGGCATCGCCGGCCTTCTGCGCCCAGTCGGCGGTCGCCGCGGTCATCACCTGGCCGGGGACGATGGCGTTGATCCGCACATTCGCCGGCGCCCCTTCCATCGCCGCGCAGGCGGTGAAATGGGTCAGCGCCGCCTTGCTGGCCGAATAGGAGGCCATATAGGGCGCGGCCTTGATCCCGGTGGTCGACGAGATGTTGACGATCGAACCGCCACCCGCCGCCATCATGATCTTCATCGCCTCGCGCGTGCCGACGAACACCGCCTCGGCATTCACCGCGAAATCCTTGCGCCAGTGCTCGGTCGAGAGGTGGGTAAGCGGCGCGTAGTGGACCGACATGGCGTTGTTCACCAGCATGTCGAACCGGCCATGGCGCCTGGCAATGTCCTGGATCAGCGCGGTGAAGGCGGCTTCATCCGAGACGTCCAGCTGGTGCGCCTCGAAGGTGCCGAGCCCGCCGAGCTCGGCGGTCGAGGCGTCGAGCAGTTCCTGCCGGCGCCCGCAGATCGCCACCGTGGCCCCGCGTTCCAGCAGCAGCCGCGCCGTTGCGCGGCCGATCCCGTCGCTGCCCCCGGTGACCAGCGCGACGCGCCCTTCCATTGTTCGACTCACGGTAGTATCCTTCTCCCTATTCTTCGACGCATTTTGCGGTTATGATGGGGCCAATGTCAACGCCATGCGTAACAGGCGCAGGCTTTAATTACGAAGATAGGGGGTGGGTGATGGGGATGGCGGGGAAGGTGGCGCTGGTGACCGGGGCCGGGCAGGGCGTCGGGCTGGGAATCGCCCAGGCCTTTGCCGCCGAGGGCGCCAGCGTGGTGCTGGCCGGGCGGACCCTGGCCAAGGTCGAGGCTGCCGCCGCCGCTATCACTGCCGCCGGCGGCACCGCGCTGGCCATGACTGCCAATGTCAGGGATGCGGCCGATCTGGCCCGGCTGGTCGAGGCTGCCGCCGCGCGGTTCGGCGGGATCGACGTGCTGGTCAACAATGCCCAGGAAGTGCCGATGGGCAAGCTCGAGGAGGTTAGCGACGAGGCCTTCCTGGCCGGGTTCGAGAGCGGCCCGCTGGCCAGCTTCCGGCTGATGAAGCTGGTGCGCCCGCTGATGGCGGCGCGCGGCGGGGGCACGATCATCAACCTCGCTTCCTCGGCCGGGATCCGCTGGGACATGGCCGGCTATGGTGCCTATGGTGCGGTCAAGCAGGCGATTCGCGCCCTGACCCGGGCGGCGGCTTCGGAATGGGGGGCAGAGGGGATCCGGGTGCTGACCATCGCTCCGCATGCCGAATCGCCCGGCCTGAAGTGGTGGGTGGCCAATAACCCCGAGGAGGCGGCGGCCTTCTTCCGCACCATCCCGCTGGGCCGGATCGGCCGGCTGGAGGAAGATATCGGCCGCGCCGTGGTGGCGCTGTGCGGCGCCGACCTTGGCTACCTGACTGGCGCGACCATCCCGCTCGACGGCGGGCAGGCCAATTTCGACTGAGGCGGCGGGATGGAAAAGCTGATCGCCGCGCTGTGGGCCCCGCCGGGCGAGGATCGCGCCGCCTATGCCGCCCGGCTGGCGGCAACGCTGCCCGCCGCGCTGCAGGCTGCCGGGGCCAGCCGCGTACGGCTGAACCTGCGCGAGGCGGCGGTGGCCCCCGCTGCCGGGCTGATCCAGCAATGGCAGGCGCCACAGCAGGACGCGGTGGTCCAGTTCTGGCTGCCCAGTGCCAATGCTCGGTTCCGTGCCGCGATCGATGCCGCGCTGGCCGCCCATGCGGCCCGGTTCGCGCTGTGGCTGGTGGCCGAATCCGAAATCATCGCCGATGATCAGCCGGTGGTTTCCGGCGCGCGCGGGCGCGGCTGGGCGCAGGCGAGCTTCATCAGCTTTCGCCCCGATCTGCCCCGCGCGGCGGCAATTGCCCACTGGCACAGCCATCACACCCGCGTGGCGATCGAGACCCAGGCCAATTTCATCTACACCCAGAACCTGATCGTCACCCCGCTGACCCCGGATGCGCCGGCCTACGATGCCTTTGTCGAGGAATGCTTCCCCGATGCGGCGATGGGCGATCCCGCCGCCTTCTTCGCTGCGGTGGGCGATCCGGCGCGGTTCAAGGCCAATCTTGCGGCGATGATGGAGAGCTGCCAGGCCTTCATCGATTTCGCCCGGATCGATATCATCCCGACCACCTGGCGTGACTATCCGGTGCTGCCATGACCCTGCATTCGTCGATTCCGATGCCTGCCGTCCGGCCGCTGCCAGAAGCCCCCGGGCGTGACGCCCGGGTGGCGGGCAGTGCCCGGGTGCCGCCGCGCGTGCTGGCCGAACTGGCCACCAGGGGCGCGCTGGTCCAGGTGCTGGAATGGCACTGGCCGGACCTGACCGACCGGACGGTGGTGGAGCACGAGCTGATGCTCGAACTGTCGCTGCCGCCCTATGCCGGCACCGCCAGCGCCAGCTTCCCGACGATCGCCCCCGGCACCGAATGCGGCATCGGCACCCTGTTCCTGCGCTATCCCGGAATCGCCATCCGCACCCGGGCCGAAGCCGGGACCTTCCGGCTGCTGCGGGTGACCTTTTCGCCGGTGCGCCAGCAGGCTTTGCTGGGCGATCGCCATGCCCCCTCGCTGGCCATGCTCCAGCGGCTGATGAACATCCGGGGCGAGGCGATCCGTACGGTGATGCGCCAGCTGCTGCGCGAGGCGAACGAGGGCGGACCGGGTTCCGCCCAGGCGGGCGAGGCGCTGGTCAGCGTGCTGGAGGTCGAGCTGGTCCGCCTGTTCGGCGAGGATGTCGAGCCGAAGGCTGGCGGGCGGCTGGCCCCATGGCAGTTCCGCCGCCTGCGCGAACGGCTCGAGGCCGGGGGTGACCGCCCGGGGGTGACCGAGCTGGCCGCGATCTGCGGGATCAGTGTGCGGCATCTCCACCGCCAGTTCCTCAACCTGACCGGGGTGACCATCTCGGACTATGTCGAGGCGCATCTGGTCAACCGCGCCAAGGCGCTGCTGGCCGGGGGCAACCGGTCGATCCGCGAGATTGCCGAGGCCTGCGGCTTCGATCATGCCAACAGCTTTTCGCGGACCTTCCGCCGCGCCACGGGGATGACGCCGATGCGCTATCGCCAGCGCCGGGCGGCGCGCGCCGGGTGCGAGCGGGCTGGGCAACATGACCATGATGGGCCAGAATGAACCGAATCGGCCATATTCACGGATGGGCGCAGCTGGTGGGGCTTTTCACCTTCGGCAACGCAAGTGATTGTCGAATCGATCAAGGCAATGCGTAAAATTGATTGCCATGTGATCCGCATTTAGCATCACCGGGCAGAGCGAGATGGCCCTCGGGGCCGCGAAAGGGAGAGACGGGACATGGGTGCGGACGCAGGGAACGGCACCGGCAACGGCAAGGTCGCGCTGGTTACCGGCGCCAGCCGCGGCGCCGGCGCGGGGATCGCTCGCGGGCTGGGCGAGCTGGGCTATACCGTCTACGTCACCGGCCGCACCATTGCCCCGGGCGATGCCAAGGGCTGGGACGGTTCGGTTTTGCCCGGCACCGTCGCCGAAACGGCTGCCCTGGTGACCGAGCGCGGCGGCAAGGGGATCGCCGTGCTGTGCGACCACAGCGACGATGCCCAGGTGGCGAAGGTGTTCGAGCAGATCATGGCCGAGCAGGGCCGGCTGGATGTGCTGGTCAACAATGCCGCCTTCATCCACCACCAGCTGATCGAGAAGATGCCGTTCTGGGAAAAGGAACTGGCGGCGCAGGGTATTCTCGATGTCGGCCTGCGCAGCGCCTATGTCGCCAGCTGGCACGCGGCGCGGATCATGGTGCCGCAGGGTTCGGGGATCATTGCGATGGTCAGCTCGTTCGGGGCCAGCTGCTACATGCACGGCCCCGCCTATGGCGCGCAGAAGGCCGGGCTCGACAAGCTGGCGCATGACATGGAGCACGATCTGCGTGGCACCGGGGTCACGGCCGTGTCGCTGTGGCTGGGCCCGCAGATCACCGAACGCGCGCTGATCGCCGCCAAGACCAATCCCGAACAGTACGAGGGCTTCATGGCCATGGCCGAGAACCCTGAGTTTTCGGGCCACGTGATCGATGCGATCGCCGCCGCTCCCAACCGCGACGACCTGTCCGGCCAGACGCTGGTGGTGGCCGAGGTGGCCCGCGAACTGGGGATCAAGGATCGCGGGCACGATCGCCCCTCGCACCGCGAGATGCTTGGCTCGCCGCGCCCCAAGAACCCGGCGGCGGTGTACTGAGGCGATGAACGCCGCGGTCGACCCGATCCTGGCCGAGCTGACCGCGCCGGGCCAGCCTTTCGCCATCGGCGAGCTGGGCGGGCTGCGGCAGTTCGTCAACATGCCGGCCGATCTCAACGCGCTGATCGAAAGCGCGCGGCGCCATGGCGACAAGGTTTTCCTGGTGGAGGGCGAGCGGCGGCTGACCTACAACCAGATCTTCGCCTGGCGCGACCGGCTGGTGCCGCTGCTGAAGGTCAAACATGGCGACCGCGTGGCGATCTGCATGCGCAACCGCGCCGAATGGATCGTCGCCTTCCTGGCGGCGGTCAAGGCCGGGGCGGTGGCGGCGCTCCTCAACAGCCGGGGCTCGCCCGAGGAACTGGCGGCGATGATCGCCGAGGTGACGCCCGAACTGGTGATCGCCGATGGCGAACGCGCCGAACTGATCCGTGCCGGCGGCTGGCAGGGCCGGCTGTTCGACCTGACCCATCCGCCCGAGGAAGTGCCTGCGGGCGATCCGGCCGATATCGACCCGACGCCCGTGGCCCCGGACGATCCCGCGGTGATCCTGTTCACCTCGGGCACCACCGGCCGGGTCAAGGGCGCGGTGCTCAGCCATCGCAACCTCGCCACCGGGCTGCTCTCGATGCAGCTGTCGGGGGTGATGGTGCTGCACAACATGGCGCGTCAGTATGGCATGGCGCCCGAGGCCCTGATTGCCCAGGCCCCGCAGCAGGCGGTGCTGCTGGTCTATCCGCTGTTCCACATTTCGGGGCTGGGTTCGGCCTTTCTTTCGCCTTTCTTTGCCGGAGCGAAAGTGGTGATCATGCGCCGCTGGGATGCGGCCGAAGCGCTGCGGATCATCCGCGACGAGCAGATCACCATGTTCACCGGCGTGCCGACCATGCTGTGGGATCTGCTCCACCGCGCCCGGCTGGCCGATGCCGATCTCTCGTCGCTGCGCAACATTGCCTCGGGCGGGCAGGCGCTGCCGCTCAACCTGCTCGAGGAAATCCACGCTGCCTGTCCGCAGGCGATGATGGGCACCGGCTATGGGATGACCGAATGCTCGGGCGCGATTGCCCAGGCGGTGGGGGCCGATTTCCTCCGTCAGCGCGCCTCGGCCGGGCGGGTGCTGCCGCTGGTCGACGTGCGGATCGAGGGGCCCGACGGCACCCCCCTGCCGACCGGCGGGGTGGGCGAGATCGTGGTGCGTGGCGCGCAGATCATGCAGGGCTACTGGAACCGGCCAGAGGATACCGCGGCAGTGCTGTCGCCCGACGGCTGGCTCAAGACCGGCGATGTCGGGATGGTCGACGAAGAAGGCTATGTCTTCATCATCGACCGGACCAAGGACATGGTCATCTCGGGCGGCGAGAACATCTATTGCGCCGAGGTCGAGCGGGTGCTGGGCGAGCTGCCCGGGGTCACCGAATGCGCCGCCTTCGGCATTCCGGACGAACGGCTGGGCGAACTGCTGGTGGCGGTGGTGGTCACCGGCCCCGGCGCGCCGCCGCTGGGCGAGACACAGGTGATCGCCGAAGTGGGTGAACGCCTGGCCCGCTACAAGGCACCCGGCCGGGTCGCCTTTTCGCCGGAAACCCTGCCCCGCAACGCGGTGGGCAAGGTCGACAAGAAAGCCCTGCGCGCCCGCTGGCCGCAGCTGATCGGAGCCGATTGAATCATGCCCATGCCCAAGGACATCAAGGTGATCGACTGCATGCTCGGGATCCCCGAGGCGGAAGATCGCTCGGACTGGTTCACCAGCTTCCGCCCGCTGATCAAGGACCAGCAGACCCTGCAGCAGTTCTCGATGCCGGCGCAGTACATGTTCAAGGACGTGCCGCAGACCGGCCATGCCGACGATTACGTCAAGTGGACGGTCGAGCAGATGGACCGCCACAACATCGACAAGGCGCTGATCGGCTGGAACGACAATGCCACCAGCCGCCGCGCCAAGGAAATGTATGGCGACCGCTTCTTCTTCGACCTGCCCTGCGATCCCAACAAGGGGGTGGACGAGGTGCGGCGGATCAAGCGGATCCATGCCGAGGTCGGCCTTTCGGCGATCAGCGTCTTCCCCTCGGGCACGCTGCCGCAGGTGGCGATCAACCACAAATACATGTTCCCGCTCTACACCTGCGCGGCCGAACTGGCGCTGCCGATCTGCCTTAACGTCGGCATTCCCGGGCCGCGCATCCCGATGGAGACCCAGAAGGTCGAGCATCTCGACGAGGTCTGCTGGTTCTTCCCCGATCTCAAGATCGTGATGCGCCACGGCGCCGAGCCGTGGGAGGCGCTGGCGGTCAAGCTGATGCTGAAGTGGCCGAACCTCTACTATTCCACCAGCGCCTTCGCCCCCAAGCATTACCCCAAGGCGATCATCGACTATGCCAACACCCGCGGCGCCGACAAGGTGATCTATGCGGGCTATTTCCCGATGGGCCTCAGCCTCGAGCGGATCTTCGGCGACATGCCGAACGTGCCGTTCAAGGACGAGGTCTGGCCCAAGTTCCTCAGAGAAAACGCCATCAAGGTGTTCGGTTTGTAGGGGAGATACGGAGCCGGGAAGTCTGCTCCGATCTCAACCAGACGCCGGCCGGCCGAGACAACCCCGGCCGCCGGCCCCACCCCGGAAGCGTTTCCCGGCGGTGGCCAAGGCAAGGAGTTGAAACCCATGGCTGCTCATGAAGACAGACCCGCTGGTGATGCCCGCACCGCCCCGGTGGCGGTCTGGGCGGTGCTTGAAAAGCTGAAGGGCCAGGACCTGGTCGACTGGCGCACCGCGCCGCTCGACGGGCGCCCCCCGGTGGCGGATCGCAACCTCGACATCGGCTTTCCCTTTGGCTGGTACCCGATTGACCTGTCGACCCGCCTCGCGGTGGGCGAGGTGCGGCCGCTGCGCTATTTCGGCAAGGACCTCGCCATGTGGCGCGGCGAGGATGGCCAGGTGCGGATCACCGACGCCTGGTGCAAGCACATGGGCGCGCACATGGGCCATGGCGGCAAGGTCCATGGCAACCTGCTCGAATGCCCGTTCCACGCCTGGCGCTACGATGGCGAAGAGGGGGTGGTGAAAGAGATCCCCTATTCGAAGGCGATTCCGCCGCAGGCCAAGCGCAAGTGTCTGCGCACCTGGCACGTGACCGAGGCCAACCGCTGGATCTGGGCCTGGTATCACCCTGAGGACGTGGCCCCGCTGTGGCAGGTGGTGCACCTGCCCGAGGCGACCGACCCGGCCTGGACCGATTACGACATCTACGAATGGAACGTCTACGGCTCGATCCAGAACATGGCCGAGAATGGCGTGGACGTCGCCCATTTCAAATACATCCACGGCACCGCCAACGTGCCCCTGGGCGACCTGCGCTGGGGCGAGTGGGGTCGCGGCGCCGACGTCAAGGCCAAGATGGGCACGCCGTGGGGCGAGGTCGACGGCCAGATCAGCTATGACACCATGGGCCCGGGGCAAAGCTGGACCCGCTTTACCGGGATCAGCGAGACCCTGCTGGTCGCCTGCCTGACCCCGGTCGAGCTGGACCATGTGCACGTCCGCTTCTGCTTCACCCAGCCCAAGGCCCAGGCCGAGGGCGAGCGGGCCGGCGTCGCCAAGGCGATCATCCGCGACATCTGCAAGCAGTTCGACCAGGACAAGGTGGTGTGGGACCGGATGCGCTATGAACCCAACGCGCTGATCTGCGAGGGCGACGGGCCGATCGCCCAGTTCCGCCGGTTCTACGCGCGCTATTACGTCACCGACGGCGATGGTGATGGCAAGGTCACCCCGCTGAAGGCGGCGGGATGAAGCTGACCCGCCGTACTGCACTGGCCACCGGGGCTGCCGCCATGGCGGCCCCGGCTCTGGCCATGGGGAAGGGGCCGATGGACGCGGTGCTGGACCATCACGATGCCCTGGGGCTGGCGGCGCTGGTCGCCAGCCGGCAGGTTTCGGCGGGGGAGCTGCTCGAGGCGGCGATCGTCCGGGCCGAGGTGCTCAATCCGCGCTTCAACTTCATGGCGCAGAAGCATTATGACAGGGCCCGCGCGGCGATCGCACGCGGGCTGCCGCACGGGCCCTTCACCGGGGTGCCGTGGCTGCTGAAAGACCTCAACATCTACCTGGCCGGCGAGCTGACCGAGGGTGGCAGCCGGTTCTTCAAGGGCCAGCGCGCCACGCACACCTCGGAACTGGTGCGCCGGCACGAGGCGGCGGGCTTTGTCATCTTTGGCAAGACGACCACGCCCGAATTCGGCCTGACCGCCACCACCGAGAACAGGCTGACCGGCGACACCCGCAACCCGTGGGAGCCGGGGCACATCGCCGGCGGTTCGTCGGGCGGGGCGGCGGTGGCGGTGGCCGCGGGGGTGATTCCGGCAGCCCATGCCACCGACGGCGGTGGCTCGATCCGCATTCCCGCCAGCTGTTGCGGCCTGTTCGGGCTGAAGCCCAGCCGGGGCCGGGTGCCGATGGGCCCGCCGCGGACCGAGGGCTGGGGCGGGCTTTCCGCCCACCATGCGATCACCCGTTCGGTGCGCGATTCGGCGGCGATCCTCGATGCCACCTGGGGCCTGGAATCCGGCTCGCGCTATGGCGCGCCGGCGCCGCAGGGCAGCTTCCTCAGCCAGGTCGGCAAGGCGCCTGGCAAATTGCGCGTCGCGCTGATGCTTGCCCCCCCTGCGCATTCGCCGGTCGATCCCGAATGCCTGGCCGCCGCCCGCGCCGCCGCCCGGCTGTGCGAGAGCCTGGGCCACCATGTCGAGGAAGCGGCACCTGCGATCGATGCCGCCGCTCTGGGGCAGGCGGGCTTTGCCCTGATCGCCCCCGCCGTGGCCGCCGATGTGGCCGACCGGGCCAAGGCCACCGGGCTCGATCCCGCCCAGTTGCTCGAACCGATCACCCAGGGCTTCATCGCCTATGGCAAGACGATGAGCGCGATGGATGTCCACCGTGCCAACAGTGCGGTGCAGGCCGCCGCGATCGAGATGGCGCGGTTCATGACGCGCTATGACGTGATCCTCTCGCCCACGCTGGCCGCGCCGCCGTTGCCGCTGGGGCGGATCAACCTGACACCCGATTGCGATTTCGCCACCTGGGGCCAGCGGGCGGCGGTCTTTTCGCCCTTTACCCAGATCGCCAACTTCACTGGCCAGCCGGGGATGTCGGTGCCGCTGGCAATGTCGGCCGGCGGCCTGCCGATCGGGGTTCAGTTCCTGGGCCGCTATGGTGACGAGGCGCTGCTGTTCCGGCTGGCTGCCCAGCTTGAGGCTGCCGCGCCGTGGGCAGGGCGGCGGCCTCGGGTCTGATCTGCGCGCGGATCACCAGATGATCCGTTTCCGTGTCATCCTTTAATCCGCACCCGTTGGCAAAGCCCCCGTCGCGGCGTTAGCTTGCATGGTAACGGGCGCGTCTGACGCCCGGTGATCCGAGGAGACAAGCGATGGCCACGGCCCCCCTGCCGATGCTCGATGGCGGCGCCCCCGTACTGGGGCATCTGGCCCAGTTCTTTCGCGATCCGGTGGCGGTGCTGAAGCGTGGCTATCAGTCGCGCGGCAACCTGTTCTCGTTCAACCTGATGGGCCGGCGCATGAACGTCATGCTGGGGGCCGAGCACAACCGTTTCTTCTTCGAGGAAACCGACAAGCTGCTGTCGATCCGCGAATCGATGCCCTTTTTCCTCAAGATGTTCTCGCCCGATTTCTATTCCTTCGCCGAGATGGACGAATACCTGCGCCAGCGCGCGATCATCATGCCGCGCTTCAAGGCGGTCTCGATGAAGAACTATGTCTCGGTGATGGCGGAGGAGGCGCTGAACCTCGTCGGCCGGCTGGGCGATACCGGCGAGTTCGACCTGATCCCGACGCTCGGGCCCGTGGTGATGGATATTGCCGCGCACAGCTTCATGGGGCGCGAGTTCCATGAAAAGCTGGGCCACGAATTCTTCGAGCTGTTCCGCGATTTTTCCGGCGGCATGGAATTCGTTCTGCCGCTGTGGCTGCCGACCCCGAAAATGATCCGCAGCCAGCGCGCCAAGAAGAAGCTGCACGCGATCCTGCAAAGCTGGATCGACAAGCGCCGCGCCGCGCCGCTCGATCCGCCCGACTTCTTCCAGACGATGATCGAGACGAAATACCCCGATGGCCGCGCGGTGCCTGACGAGATCATTCGCCACCTGATCCTGCTGCTGGTCTGGGCGGGGCACGAGACCACCGCCGGGCAGGTCAGCTGGGCGCTGGCCGACATCCTGCAGAACCCGGGCTTCCAGGGGGTGCTGCGCGCCGAGCTGGCCAGCGTGCTGGGCGACAGCGACGGCCGCGACCTGTCGTGGGAGCAATGCGTTGCCATGACCAAGATGGACCTTGCCCTGCGCGAAACCGAGCGGCTGCACCCGGTGGCCTTCATTCTCTCGCGCAAGGCGACCACCGACATCGAGCGCGACGGCTATGTCATCCGCAAGGGCGAATTCGTCTTGCTCGCCCCTTCGGTCACCCATCGGATGACCGAGAGCTTCACCCATCCCGACCGTTACGATCCCGAACGCTTCAACCCCGATAATCCCGAGGCGCGGATCGAATCGAACAGCCTGATCGGCTTCGGCGGGGGGATGCACCGTTGCGCGGGGGTGAACTTTGCGCGGATGGAGATGAAGGTGGTGCTGGCGATGCTGCTGCAGCACTATGACATGGAACTGATCGACGAGGCCCGGCCGATCGCCGGCGCCGGCACCTATTGGCCGGCCCAGCCGTGCCGGGTGCGCTACAGGAAGCGCGATCGCGGGGGCGCCGCCGGGGCCGATGTGGCGGCCCTCGCCAAGGCCGCCGGCTGCCCGGCCCACGCCTGAGGGGATAGCATGGCCAAGGTTACCTACCTCCAGCCCGACGGCACCAGCCGCACCTGCGTCAACTTCGAGGGGATGACGGTGATGCACCTTGCCGTCGGCAACCTGGTCGACGGGATCGATGCCCTGTGCGGCGGGGTGATGCAGTGCGGCACCTGCCATTGCTACATCGCCCCCGAATGGTCCGAACGGGTCGGCCCGCCGAGTGCTGACGAAGCGGCGATGCTCGAAGCACTGGAGGGGGTGGAAGTGCGCCCGACCAGCCGGCTGTCGTGCCAGATCCAGCTGTCCGAAGCGCTCGACGGGCTGGTGGTTGAAGTGCCTGCCGAACAGCCGGGCGTCTAATCCCCCAGATCAGGCGCCCAGGCCACCCCGTTGATGTGCCCGCCGCCGTCGACGAACAGGGTGTTGCCGGTCACATAACGGCAATCCTCGCTGGCGAGGAACAGCGCGACGGGGGCGATATCGGCCTCGGGGTCGCCCATCCGGCCCATCGGGTTGGCCGCCTCGATCGTCGCCATCATCTCGGGGGCAACCGCCTCGATCCGGCGCGAGGCAGCCGATTTCGCCGCCGGGCAGATCACGTTGCAGCAGATCCCGTAACGCGCCCATTCGCGCGCGGCGGTGCGGGTCAGCGCGCGCAGGGCTTCCTTGGCGGCGTTGTAGTCGGCGCTGCCCATATGGGCGTTGACCCCGTTGAGCGAGGCCATGTTGATCACCCGCCCCCAGCCCTGCGCCTTCATGTGCGGCAGCGCGGCCACCATGGTCCACTTGGCGGCCCAGAAGGCCATCGCCATGGCCCGGGCATAGACCGCATCCTCCTTGGCCTCGAGCCGGCGCGGGCCGTCGCCCTGGTAGGCATTGTTGACGAGGATATCGACCGGCCCGGCGGAGGCCATCATTGCCTGCACCGCCGCCTCGTCGGCCACGTCGACCGCCAGCGCCATCGCCTGCCCGCCGGCGGCGCGGATCGCCTCCGCCGCGGCCTCGGCCCCGGCGAGATTCCAGTCGGCTAGCACCACCCCAGCGCCTTCGCGGGCGAAGAGGCGGGCGATGCCGAGGCCGATCCCGTCCGCCGCCCCGGTGACCAGCGCCCTGCGCCCTGCCAGCCTGCTACTCATCCGTTTCTTCCCCCTGATTCCAGCTGCCGCGTATCGAGCTGGCGCACCGCGCTCATCATCCCGTACCAGCGGCGCGGCAGCAGCGCGTGGTCGCGGTCATGCTCGGCCAGGTCGCGTACCTCGCGGCGATGGCGTTCGAGCATTTCGGCGAGTTCCGCGGCACCGCGCGCCGAGAGCTTCATCACTTCCGAGACGAAGACCGCCTCCTCGGCCGAGAAATCCATGGCCAGGAACTGCTGCTTCATGTGCTGGTCGAACAACCGGCGCATCGGGCTCTTGCGCCAGACGATCGCCCGGTCGACCAGCGGGCGGACCCGTCCGCCGGGCAGCCGGTCGATCAGCGCGAGGCGTTCGAGCCGGCCGAGCATGGCCGCCATCACCACCTCGGGCACGGCGAAGTCCTGCGCGATTTCCTCCGGGCGGATCCCGCCCAGGATGGTCATGAACAGGAAGGCCAGCAGGATATCGGCCGACAGCTCGCGTTCCTGGGCCAGAGTCAGTTCCTGGGCCAGCCCGGGTGGCGGCTGTTCTGCGGCGCGGGCCAGATCGGCCAGGCTAAGCCCGACGAGGCCGGCCAGCCGCTCGAGCCGCTCGAGGCTGAGGCCGCGCCCGGCCAGCCAGCGCTTGGCGGTGGCCTCGCCGATCGCGAATTCCGCGGCGATCGCCCGCGCGCTCCAGCCGCCCTGGCGCAGTGCCTGGCGCAACACGGCAAGCAGCGCCGCCGATGCGGAATGGGATCGTGACATGATCCGATCATGCGCCTGAAATGATCCAGCCTGCAAGGGCAAATTGGCCCGGTGCGGTGCTTTGGGGTTAGCCTGCTGTCGTTGCGGACGAGAGTCGCCCCGGGCGATCCGCCGCCATGCCCAACAATCGCGTTGGCAGGATGGGAGAGCGAGAGATGAATGCCATGCTGATCAAGAACGGCACCGTGGTCGACGGCACCGGGGCCCCCGCCTTCAAGGCCGACGTGCGGATCGCCGACGGGGTGATCACCGAAGTCGGGCCCGATCTGGCGGCGAAGGGCGAGCGGGTGTTCGATGCCGCCGGCTGCCATGTCACCCCCGGCTTCATCGAAAGCCATACCCATTACGATGGCACCATGTGGTGGCAGCCCGATCTCGA
Organism: Pseudomonadota bacterium; assembly: GCA_018242165.1. Taxonomy (GTDB): domain Bacteria; phylum Pseudomonadota; class Alphaproteobacteria; order Sphingomonadales; family Sphingomonadaceae; genus Novosphingobium. The sequence goes on along the minus strand of JAFECL010000057.1, from coordinate 3,395 downwards.
CCCGCTGCCCGGCTATGGCGCGACGACGATGATCCTGGGCAACTGCGGCTTTTCGCCGGCGCCGCTGCACAAATACATGCCCGCCCAGCGCGAGATGGTGGGGATCTTCAGCTTCTTTGAAGACATCCCGATGGAGCCCTTCCTGACCAACCTGCCGTGGGACTGGAACCTGTGGTCGGAATACCGCGCCTCGGTCGAACGCAACGTCAAGGTGCCGCTGAACTATGCCGCCTATGTCGGCCATATCGCGATCCGGCTGGCAGCGATGGGCACCGATGCCTGGACCCGCGCGGCCACCCCGCAGGAAATCGCCCGGATGGCCGAACTGCTTGACGATGCCCTGGCCGCCGGGGCGCTCGGCATGTCGGACAACATGCACGACCATGACGGGCAGAACCGCCCGGTGCCGACTCTGCTGGCCTGCGACGCCGAGTTTTCGGCCCTGTTCGACGTGATGGAGAAGTATCCCGACTGCTGTTACCAGGTGATCGTCGATACCTTCATGCGGATGACCGGCCCCGCCAATCTCGAGCGGCTGGCCGGGCTGCTGGGCGGCCGGCGCATCAAGGTGCAGATCGCCGGGGCGATCCCGACGCTGGAATTCCAGAAGGGCATCCTGCCGGCGATGCAGGAATCGGTGCGCAAGATGCGCGAGGCCGGGGTCGATGTCTGGCCGGGCTATGCCCATGTCTCGCCGACCTCGACGCTCAGCCTGGTCAAGTCGCTGATCTTTGCCCAGTCGAACGACTATGTCTGGCACGAGGTGGTGCTGGCCGACGACCATGGCGAAAAGGCCCGCCTGCTGGCCGATCCCGAATGGCGCGCCCGGGCCCGCGAAAGCTGGGATACCCAGGCCTGGGATCATTCGCCGCTGAAGAACCCGCAGGAGCTGTTCCTGCTCGACAGCGAGAATGGCACCGGCCCGCTGGGGATCACCCTCAAGGAATATGCCGACAGCCGCGGCCTGCACCGCAGCGATGCCATGGCCGAATGGATCCTGGCCAACGGCACCCGCTCGACCGTGCACATGGCGCCCTTCCCCAAGGACGAGGAGCTGACCATCGGCCTGATGAAGGACCCCAACACCGTCGGCAATGTCTCCGACGCGGGCGCGCACCTGCAGATGCTGTGCGGCGGCGGTGAGAATGCCCTGCTGCTGACCCAGTACGTGCGCGAGGAAAAGAAGATCACGCTGGAGGAAGCGGTCAACGTGATGACCGGCAAGCTGGCGCGGCACTTCAACCTGCATGACCGCGGGGTGATCGCCCCGGGGATGCGCGCCGACATCGCCGTGTTCAACATGGACGAGATCCAGCGCCGCGAGATGGAGAAGGCCCACGATGTGCCCGACGGGCGGGGCGGCTTTACCTGGCGCTTTACCCGCAAGCCGATGCCCACCCGCCTGACCCTGGTCAACGGCGTGCCGACCTTCGAGGGCGGCAAGTTCACCGGAGCCATGCCGGGCAAATTCCTCTCGCCGGTCAACGACGAGGTCCTCGTCCCCGAAGCAGCGGAGTAAGCGCGATGGAAGTCAAGGTTGGCGAAGGCGAAAAGGCCTATTTCGCGGCGGGCACCCGTAAGGTGGAGACCGCCAGCTCGGTGCTGATCAGCTCGTCGAAATACCTCAACAACGCCGAGCTGCGGAACCTCATCGCGCAGGAGATGCTGCGGCGGAACGGGCCCGATCTGCCGAATACCGCCTATATTCCGGATGTCGTCCAGATCCTGATGGGGATGGAGGACTATGGCCGGATCATGGCCCTGTTCGAGCAGGAAAAGGCCCGCCTGCCCAAGTTCCGCGAATGGTGCGACAATCGCCGCCTGTCGGACTTCAAGAAGGCCGAGGTGAAGGATTGCGCGCCGGGCACGCTGGGCGCGGCGCTGTACCACTGGATGGAGACCACCGGCTACGAGCTGGACCTGTTCTATCGCGAGATCCAGGTGGTCAACGACCTGACCTTCTACCTGCGCCAGTCCGCGCTCAACCACGACATCGAGCACATCGTCACCGGCTTCGGCCCCAACCATGGTGGCGAAGTGGCGCTGCTCAATGCCAACCTGCACAGCCGGGCGAAATACTTCCATCCCGAGCTGTCGGCATTCTTCAGCCGGGTGCAGACCTACCTCAAGGCCAAGACGCTGATGAAGGACAACCTCTATTATCCCGAGGCCTTCGCGCTCAATCTCGAGGCCGAACATCACGGCGCGGTGCAGGGGCGCAACTGGAACTATCCGATCATGCTGGCCGACTGGCGGGCGATGGTCGATTGGCAAATGGCCGACATCCGCGAGGAAATCGGCGTTACCCCGGTGCCGCCCGAAGGCCTCTGGGCCGACACCAACCGCCTGGTCGACGAGGGCCACGAGCGGTTCGGCCAGCCGCTTGAGGGGCACGAGGGCTGGTTCATGGAAGCCGCCGAATAGGGCGCATCAGCGAACGCATCGTGCCATAAAGCACGGTCCGCGCCGTGGTGGCGGATTGACCCGCCACCACGGCGCCGGGCAGGCTTGTGGCCGTTCAACGGGATCGGGAGAGGACTATGCGGGGCTTGGCGGGCAAGGTCGGGATCGTGGCCGGGGGGGCGCGCGGGATTGGCGCTGCCACCGCGCGGCGGCTGGCCGAGGAAGGCGCGAGCGTGGTGATCGGCGATCTGCTGGTCGAGCAGGCCGAGGAAACCGCCGCGGCGATCCGCGCCGCCGGGGGTAAGGCGCTGGCGGTGCGGCTGGACGGCACCGATGCCGCCTCGCAAGCCGCGATCGTCGCGGCCGCCAAGGAGCATTTCGGCGGGCTCGATTTCTATTGCTCGAACCTGGCGGGCGGGACGGAGGGCGACGTCGACGCGATCAACTGCCCCATCGAGGTGCTCGACAAGAGCTTCGCGATCAACACCAAGAGCCACTTCCTCGCCACCCAGGCGGCGCTGCCCGCCATGCTTGAGCGGGGCGGCGGGGCGATGATCTACACCTCCAGCGGCGCGGCCACCGGCGGGGCGCCGTGGCAGGTGGCCTACCCGATGACCAAGAACGCGATCCATGCGCTGGCCCGTCACGTCGCCAGCCGCTGGGGCAAGCAGGGGATCCGCGCCAACGCGGTCTGCCCCGGGCTGGTGCTGACCGAGGCGGTGAAGATCCACCTGACCGACGAATATGTCGAAAAGGGGCTGAAGGCCGTGCCGCATACCCGGCTGGGGCAGCCCGAGGATCTGGCGGCGGTGCTGACCTTCCTCGCCTCGGACGACGGCGCCTGGGTCAATGGTCAGGTCTGGCACGTCAACGGCGGGGCGCAGATGCGTGACTGACCTGTCGGGTGGCGCCAGCCGCCCGCTGCCTTCGCGCTGGCTGGTGCTGCCGGTGCTGGTGCTGGTGGCGGTACTGAACTACGCGGATCGCTATCT
>JAFECL010000056.1 GCA_018242165.1 Pseudomonadota bacterium | reverse complement strand
CTCGACATCGGGCCGCAGGCGGTGGAGGCGCTGGGCGATGCGCTCAAGACCTGCCGCACGCTGGTCTGGAACGGGCCGCTGGGCGCCTTTGAAACCCCGCCGTTCGACACCGCCACTGTCGCGCTGGCCCGCACCGCCGCCGCGCTGAGCGCCGAGGGCAGCCTGGTTTCGGTCGCCGGCGGCGGCGATACCGTGGCCGCGCTGCACCACGCCGGGGTGGCGGGCGATTTCACCTATGTCTCCACCGCCGGCGGCGCCTTCCTCGAATGGATGGAAGGGCGCGAGCTGCCGGGGGTGAAGGCGCTGGAAAGCTGATTTTCACCAGCTGTTAATGGCAATGGTTGACGCGGTTGCAGCACCGCACAACCATGGCTATGGGCCCTCTGCATACGAATGCGGATCAACCTTCAGCACAGGATCGCCAACCCATGAACAGCGCCGACATGACCGCCAAGATGGCCTCCGGGAACGGCTTCATCGCCGCGCTTGACCAGTCGGGCGGGTCAACCCCCAAGGCGCTGGCGGGTTATGGGGTCGAGGCCGGGGCCTGGTCGAACGACGAGGAAATGTTCGGCCTGATCCACGAAATGCGCTGCCGGATCATCCGTTCGGCGGCCTTTACCGGCGACAAGGTGATCGGCGCGATCCTGTTCGAGCGGACCATGGATGGCACCGTCGATGGCAAGCCGGTGCCGCAGGCGCTGATCGACAAGGGCGTGGTGCCCTTCATCAAGATCGACAAGGGCCTGGAGGACGAGGCTGACGGCGTCCAGCTGATGAAGCCGATGCCCACGCTCGATGCGCTGCTGGTCCGCTCGAAGGCGCTGGGCGTCTATGGCACCAAGGAGCGCTCGGTGATCAATTCGGCCAATGCCACGGGCATCGCCGCGGTGGTGGCCCAGCAGTTCGAGGTGGGGCGGCAGGTGCTGAGCCACGGGATGATGCCGATCATCGAGCCCGAGGTAAACATCAAGAGCGCCACCCGCGCCGAATGCGACACGATCCTGCTGGCCGAGATCCTCAAAAACCTCGACGCGATGGACGAACAGGTGATGCTGAAGCTGTCGCTGCCGGTGGTGGCGGGCACCTTCGATCCGCTGGTCGATCACCCCAAGGTGCTGCGCGTGGTGGCGCTGTCGGGCGGTTACAAGCGGCCCGAGGCCTGCGTCGAGCTGGCGAAGAACAAGGGCATCATCGCCAGCTTCAGCCGCGCGCTGCTGGAAGATCTGCGCCACCAGATGAGCGACGCCGAGTTCGACGCCGCGCTGGCCGAGGCGATCGACCAGATCTTCATCGGCTCGACCGTCAAGGCCTGACCCTTGCCGGCGCACCGCTTCGCGAACCATCGCGGGGTGGTGCCGATGCTGTGGGCCTTTTTCGGCATCGCCGTGGCCGAAATGCTGGCGGTGCATCTGTTCGTCGTGCTGAAATGGCCATGGCTGGCCTGGCCGCTGACCTGGCTGACCGCGCTGTCGCTGGTCTGGCTGGTCGGCTGGATCCGCTCTTGGGCGCGGCTGCCGCATGAACTGGCCGATGGCCAGCTGCACCTGCACATGGGCTCGCTGCGCAGCATTGCGGTGCCGATTGCACAGGTTGCGCGGGTGGTGCGGCAGGTGGACGCGGCCCGGCTGGCCCAGCCCGGCACCCGCAAGCTGGTGCCGCTGGCCTATCCCAACCGGATCGTCGAACTGGCCGAGCCGCTGCCGGGCCGCCGCAGGACCCGCGCGCTGGCGATCCGGCTGGATGATCCGGCGGCGTTCGATGCCGCGCTGGCCGGGCAGGGGATCGCCATCGACTAGGCCGCGCGCAGCGGCTAAGGGCGCGGCATGAGCACCTGCCAGATCTACCTGATTTCGCCGCTCGATGTCGGCGGCACTTTCCCCGGGCGGCTGGCCCGCACGCTGGATACGGGGGCGGTTGCCGCCTTCCAGTTCCGGGTCAAGGGGCTGGACGAGCACGCCGCGGCGCGGCTGGCCGAACCGCTGCAGGCGCTGTGCGCCGCGCGCAACGTGGCCTTCATCGTCAACGATTCGATCGCCCTGGCCAAGCGCCTTGGCGCCGATGGAGTGCATCTGGGGCAGAGCGACGGCGATGTTGCCGATGCCCGTGCCCGGCTGGGGCGTGATGCGCAGATTGGCGTCACCTGCCATGCCAGCCGCCATCTCGCCATGGAAGCGGGCGAGGCGGGGGCCGATTACGTGGCCTTTGGTGCCTTCTTTCCCAGCGAAACCAAGGCCACCGAGCATCGGGCCGAACTCGAACTGCTGGAATGGTGGCAGGCGCTGATGGAAATCCCCTGCGTGGCGATCGGCGGGATCACCCCGGCCAACTGCGCCCCGCTGGTGCGCGCGGGGGCCGATTTCCTTGCCGTTTCGGGTGCGGTGTGGAACGGCGATGAGGCCGCCAATGTCTTGGCCCTGGCCGAGGCGATCCGTTCGGCTTAACCCCGGTTCGGCGCCAGCCGGATGCAGCGCAGCGTGGTGTCCTGCCCGGCGCCATCCTGCTTGCGCAGGAAGTTTTGCGAGAGGCGGTGGAAACGCTGGCCGCGCTTGGGCCCGCTGGTCATCACTACCATGTCGCCGGTCAGCAGGTAGGTGCCCGTCGTGGCGCCCACGGCGTAGGTCGAGTTCAGGCGCACTGAGAAATCCTCGTCCGGCTGGCGCAGCCCGACCGGGCCATTGGCATCGCCCGGCAGCTCGCAGCGGTATTCGCCCAGCTTGAGCGAACCCAGCCGCCCGCCCGGTGCGGCCATGGCCGATCCTGCCGCCAGCAGGGCAAGCCCTGCGGCCAATTGCCAGCGGGCCATTCCGCCGCTAAGGGCGCGGGCTTGGAATTTCTTGCTCTTTCCCATCAAAGGTCACTTACCCATGAAGATCAGCGGTGTCGACATTCGCCCGGGCAACATCCTCGAATACGAGAAGGGGATCTGGAAAGTCGCCAAGACCCAGCACACCCAGCCGGGCAAGGGCGGGGCCTTCATGCAGGTCGAGATGAAGAACCTGATCGACGGGCGCAAGACCAATGTCCGCTTCCGCAGCGCCGACACGGTGGAGCGGGTGCGGCTGGATACCAAGGATTTCCAGTTCCTTTACGCCGAGGGCGAGGATCTGGTGTTCATGGACGTCGAAACCTACGACCAGATCACCCTGCCGGCCGACCTGCTGGGCGATGCTGCCGCCTTCCTGCAGGATGGCATGCAGGTGCTGCTCGAAATGTGGGAAGAACGGCCGATCTCCGTCCAGCTGCCCGAACAGGTCGAGGCGACCATTGTCGAGGCCGACGCGGTGGTGAAGGGGCAGACCGCCAGTTCCAGCTACAAGCCGGCGATCCTCGACAACGGGGTGCGGGTGATGGTGCCGCCGCACATCGAAAGCGGCACGCGGATCGTGGTCAACGTCTATGACCGCGAATATGTCGGCAAGGCCGGCTGAGGCGACGGGACCATGGCGATTTCCGGCCTGATGCGGGTGATGGAAAAGGCTGCGCGCAAGGCTGGCGCGCGGCTGCGGCGCGATTTCGGCGAGGTGGAGCACCTGCAGGTTTCCCGCAAGGGGCCGGCGGACTTCGTTTCGAAGGCCGATCGCAACGCCGAACGCACCATCTACGACGAGCTGCTGGCGGCCCGGCCCGACTGGGGCTTCTGCCTTGAAGAGGCGGGCGACATCCCCGGGGCGGAGGGCAAGCCGCGCTGGATCGTCGATCCGCTGGATGGCACCAGCAATTTCCTCCACGGCATTCCGCATTTCGCGATCTCGATCGCGGTGCAGGAGCCGAAGCCCGACGGTTCGGGCTGGGGCGAGGTGGTGGCCGGGCTGGTCTATCAGCCGATCACCGACGAAAGCTTCTGGGCGGAAAAGACCCGCGGCGCCTGGCTGCAGGACCGGCGGCTGCGGGTTTCGGCCCGCCGCCATCTCGATGAAAGCCTGATCGCCACCGGCATCCCCTTCGCGGGTGCGGGCAATCCGGCCGAATGGAGCCGGATCTATGGCGCGCTGGCACCGCAGGTGGCGGGGATCCGCCGCTTTGGCGCCGCCGCGCTCGATCTCGCCTGGGTTGCCGCCGGGCGTTACGAAGGCTTCTGGGAAAAGGGCCTCCAGCCGTGGGATACCGCCGCCGGCTGCCTGCTGGTGCGCGAGGCGGGCGGCTTCGTTTCCGACTTCCAGGGCCGCAGCCCGCCGATCTGCGCCGCCGAGGTTCTGGCCGGCAACGATGCGCTGCATTCGAAACTGCACAAGGTGCTGGCGGGCGCGCTTAAGGGCGGCTAAGAGCGCGCATTCTCTCCGCGCTCACGCGCGGGGCCTGGCCAGCCCGCTCCCCCGGCCCAACCACCCAGATGCTATCCGGCAGGATAGTTGGGCCGGGGGAGCGGGCTGGTCAGGCGACCACGCCGGAAGGCGTGGACTGGGTGGCCCCTGTGGCGGAATGGTAGACGCGACCGACTCAAAATCGGTTGTCGCAAGACGTGCCCGTTCGAGTCGGGCCAGGGGCACCATCGCCATACTTGATGATCCGCGCCGTCCGGCTAAGCTGGCGGCATGACCAAGCTCATCCTTGCCGCCGCCACGGCGATCGCCCTCGTTTCCACCGCCAGCGCCGCCGCCGAAGCGCCCGGCGCGATGGTCGGGGCTGACTTGCCCCGGCTGATGGAAACCTACCGCGACCTGCACCAGCACCCCGAGCTGAGCTTTCAGGAAGTGCGCAGCGCCGCGATCATGGCCGCCGCCGCCCGCGCCGCCGGCTTCGAGGTGACCGAAAAGGTCGGCAAGACCGGGGTGGTAGCGGTGCTGCGCAACGGCCCCGGCCCGACGGTGCTGATCCGCGCCGACATGGATGCGCTGCCGGTGGTCGAACAGACCGGGCTGGCCTTCGCCTCGAAGGCGCGTGGCACTTCGGTTACCGGCAGCGAGAGCGGGATCATGCATGCCTGCGGGCATGATACCCACATGACCAGCTGGATCGGCGCCGCCCGGCTGCTGGCCGCCAGTCGCAACAAGTGGCAGGGCACGCTGGTGATGATCGGCCAGCCCGCCGAGGAGATCGGCGCCGGGGCCCGGGCGATGATCGCCGACGGGCTGCTGACCCGCTTTCCCAAGCCCGACTATGTGCTGGCGCTGCACGATTCGGCCGACATTCCCGCCGGGGTGATCGGGCTTCATGCCGGCTATGCCCTGGCCAATATCGACACCGTGGACGTGACCGTGCGCGGGGTGGGCGGGCATGGCGCCCAGCCGCACCTGACCCGCGATCCGGTGGTGCTGGCCGCGGCGATCGTGATGCGGCTGCAGACGCTGGTCAGCCGCGAGGCCAATCCGTTCGAGCCCTCGGTGGTAACGGTCGGCAGCATCCATGGCGGCACCAAGCACAACATCATCGGCGAGGAAGTGAAGCTGCAGCTGACGGTGCGCAGCTTCAGCGAGGCCTCGCGGCGCAAGCTGCTGGATGGCATCGCCCGGATCGCGCGGGGCGAGGCGATCGCCGCCGGCATGCCCGACGACCGGATGCCCAGCGTGACGCTCGACCCCAATTCGGCCAATGCCACCTGGAACACCCCCGAACTGACCGAGCGGATGGGCAAGCTGTTCCGTGCCCGCTTCGGCAGCGCCTTCGTGGCCGAGGCGGCCCCGGTGGCGGCGAGCGAGGACGTGGGCGAGATCGCCCGCACCGATCCGCAGCACATCCAGTCGCTGATCTTCTGGGTGGGCGGACGCCCGGCCGAGGCGCTGGCGCGGGCCGAACGCGAGGGGCGGGTGCTGCCCGGGCTGCACACCCCCTACTGGGCGCCCGAGGCCGACAAGGTGATCGCTACCGGCGCAGAGGCGCTGACGGTGGGGGCGATGGACCTGATGCCGCGCCGCTGATTGACGATTGCGAACGATTCGCGACAATTTGATCGAATTTCCCGATTACCAGTCGGGGAAATTTCCCTTGGCCTTTGCCGGTGCGGGCGCCCATCACAGCATGGTCCCGCAACCCATTTTCCAAGGAGGCATGATCATGGAACTCAAGGGCTCGCAGACCGAAGCCAACCTCAAGGCCGCGTTCGCCGGCGAAAGCCAGGCCAACCGCCGTTACCTCTACTTCGCCCAGAAGGCCGATATCGAGGGGCACAACGACGTCGCCGCCGTGTTCCGCTCGACCGCCGAGGGTGAAACCGGCCACGCCCATGGCCACCTCGAGTATCTCGAAGCATCGGGCGATCCGGCCACCGGCCTTCCGATCGGCGATACCGCCTCGAACCTGAAGGCCTCGATTGCCGGTGAAACCCACGAGTACACCGACATGTACCCGGGCATGGCCAAGACCGCCCGCGACGAAGGTTTCGACGAGATCGCCGACTGGTTCGAAACCCTCGCCAAGGCCGAGAAGAGCCACGCCGGCAAGTTCCAGAAGACGCTCGACGCGCTGCTGGCCGACGCTTGATCTGAACCGCCTTTCCGGCCCGCGTCGCCTCGCGCGGCCGGGCCGGAATTGCATCCGCGACAGGGGAATTCGCCATGGAAGGCAGCCTGGAAGCACCGACCCGCCACCCTCTGCCGTGGCAGGATGAAGCCTGGTACGACGAAGCCGCGCTGGATGCGGAGCTGCGCCGGGTGGCCGACATCTGCCATGGCTGCCGCCGCTGTTTCAACCTGTGCGACAGCTTCCCGATCCTGTTCGACGCGGTGGACGAAAGCCCCAATGAAGAGGTCGCGGACCTCAGCGCGGGGCAGCTCAAGGCAGTGGTTGATGCCTGCACGCTTTGCGACATGTGCTTCATGACCAAGTGCCCCTATGTCCCCCCGCACGAATTCGACCTCGATTTCCCCCACCTGATGCTGCGCTACCGCGCGGTCGAGCACCGCAAGGGCGAGACCGGCTTCATGGATCGCCAGCTGGCCGAGATGGACCGCAACGGTCGGCTGGGTTCGCTGCTGGCGGGCGCCGCCAATTTCGCCACGCAGGAGGGCGGCATGCTGCGCCCGGCGATCGAAAAGGTGACCGGGATCGACCGGCGTGCCCACCTGCCACCGTTCATGGATACGCCGCTGACCCGCCAGGCCCCGGCGATCGTGCCGCCGCCCAACCCCGATGGCCCGGCCTTTGGCCGCAAGGTGGCGATCTATGCCGGCTGTCACGACGAGTTCAACGATGGCGGCCCGGGGCTCGCGGCGGTGAAAGTGCTGGCGCACAACGGCCTGACCGTGCGGATCGAGCACCCCGATTGCTGCGGCATGCCCAAGTTCGAGAACGGCGATCTGCCCGCCGTGGCCAGCGCCGCACAGCGGATCAGCGCCCATTTCGTCCCGCTGATCGCCGATGGCTGGGACGTGGTGCCGCTGACCACCAGCTGTGCGCTGATGCTGAAGTTTGAGTGGCCGCTGATCGAGCCGGGCAACGCCGATGTCGCCACCCTGTCGCGTCACACCTTCGACCTCTCGGAATATGTCGTGCGGCTGTCGAAGGACTGCGGCATTGCCCCGATCGCGCCGATGGACAAGGCCATTGCGGTGCACTTCGCCTGCCATGCCCGCGCCCAGAACATGGGTCCGAAGGCCATGGAGATGCTGCGCCTGATCCCCGAAGCCCGCCCCGCGCTGACCGAACGGTGCAGCGGCCACGGCGGTAAATGGGGCATCTTCAAGGAGAATTTCGACCGCGCGGTGAAAGTCGGCAAGCCGGCGGCGCGCAATCTGGTCAAGGGCGATCCGGACGTGATCGTTTCGGAATGCCCGCTGGCCGGGCCGCATATCCGCCAGGTGCTGTCCGCCGATGGCAAGACGCCGCCTGCGCGGATCGGCCACCCGATCGAAGTTCTCGCCCAAGCCTACGGATTGTAATCATGCCCCGCGATCAACGCACCATTACCCGCGCCGACATCCTCTCGCCCGAGCATTATGAGACGATCCGCGCCGACAAGAAGCAGGAAGCGATCCTGCGCAAGCGGCTGACCCAGGTCGCGGTAGGGCCCAAGGCGACCGTGACCTTCGAGACCTGGGATTCGATGTGGCTGCAGGTGCAGGAAATGCTGCGGATCGAGAAGGGCGGCGAGGAGCAGGTCGGCGACGAACTGGCGGCCTATGATCCGATGGTGCCCAAGGGTGCCGAGCTAACCGCCACACTGTTCTTCGAAGTGCCCGATCCGGTCCGCCGCGATGCCTTCCTGCGCTCGATTGGCGGGGTGGAGAACCACGTCGCGATCCAGCTCGGCGGGCATGTGGTGCGGGCCCGGCCCGAGGGTGATACCGAACGCACCCGCGAGAGCGACAACAAGGCCAGCGCGGTGCATTTCTTCCATTTCGACTTCACCGCCGAGGCACTGGCCGCCTGGCGCAGCGGGGAAGGTCAGGCCATGCTGGTGATCGACCATCCGAATTATGGCCACGCCGCGCTGATCGGCGACAGTACCCGGGCCTATCTGGCGCGCGAATGCTTCTAAGGAATTATACGTATAATATTGAATAAATTGATTATCCATATCTTGTAAAATGTTTGCGAGCGTGGCCGGCATGGTTCGGCCCGCTTCACATCCCGGCCCGGCGGTGCGCCGCCTGCGGCGTCATTCCGGCCTCAAGCAGGCGGCGATGGCGCGTCAGCTGGGTATTTCGGCGAGCTATCTCAACCTGATCGAGCACGGCCAGCGGCCGCTGCCGGCCAATCTCGCCGACCGGCTGGAGCGCGACTTCGGCTTCGACCCGGCTTCGGTCCGCGACGATCTGCGTGCCGGCGGGGTGCCGGGGCTGATGGAGCGGCTGGCCGATCCACGCTTTGCCGGACTGGGGATCGGCGCCGAAGAGGTGACCGAGTGGCTGGCCGCCGCACCGCAGACGGCGCTGGCCTTCGCCCGGCTGTTCGATTCCACCCTGGGCGCTCCGCCCAGCCCGCTGGCGCAGGTTGAGGCGGAGATTGCCCGCCGCCGGGGGCATTTCGAGGCGATCGACCGTGCGGCCGAAGCGCTGGCGATGGAACTGGGCGCCCCGGGCGACGATTTCCTGGCCCGCATGGTTGCCCGGATCGAGGCGGCGCAGGGCCTTGCGGTGACGCTGGTCGAGCCCGCCGAATTGGGGGCCGAGCGGCGCCGTACCGACCCGGCCGCCCGCCAGCTGCTGATCAGCGCGGCGCTCGATCCCGCCAGCCGCCAGTTCCAGCTGGCCGAGGCGCTGGTGACCCATGACCTGCGCGAAAGCATTGCCGAAGCGGCCAATCAGGCCGACCTGGCCGATCGCGAGGCCTGGCGTCTGCTGCGCCGCCATCTGATCTCCTACGCCGCCGCCGCGCTGATCATGCCGCATGGCCGGCTGCTGCGCGCCGCCACTGCCGCCGGCTTCGATCTGGCGACGCTGCAGCGCCGTTTCGCGGTCAGTTTCGAGCAGCTGGCGCAACGCCTGACGACGCTGACGCGCGAACGCCAGCCCGGCCTGCCCTTTGCCATGCTGCGGCTCGACCGCGCCGGGCAGATTTCCAAGCGGTTTGCCGGTGCCAGCCGTTGCCCGCTGGCCACGGCCACCGCGACCTGTCCGCGCTGGCAATGGCACGCCGCCTTCGCTGCGCCCGGTGGCCGGGCGGATCAGTGGGTAGAGGTTGCCGAAGGTGCGGGTTCGAGCCGGTGGTGGACCGTGGCGCAGCGGGTTGGCGGAGCCAGCGAACATGTCGTGGTGCTGATCCTGGGGGAACGCTGGGCCAGTCGGCTGCCCGCCGCCGGGGCATCCGCGGCCAGCCATGGCGAGGCGCCGATCGGCCCGGGCTGCGCGCTTTGCCTGCGCGGCGACTGCCCCCAGCGCGCGGTTCCGGCCACGGGCCGCCAGCTGCGCTTCGACGAGCGGGTCAGCTGGGCGCTGCCCTATCAGGCAGAGCCCGCAGCGGTGTAACGCGGCGCGACACCGCCTGTAAATAATCGTTACGATACAGATTCATGAGTGCCGAGAGGCGGCGTGCCTGGCTGTCAGATTTACCGACAATTCATCTGTTGCGGCTATGCCCGCGGGCAAGGCCCATCGCGGGGCTGGACGCTGACCCGGCAAAGTCATGATCCGCCTGTTCAAACACTACATTCCGCATGCGGTGCTGCTGCTTGGCCTGTTCGATCTGGCGCTGCTGATCACCGCCGGCGATTTCGCCTGGCGGCTGACCGCAAACCAGCTGGCGGTCGACCTTGGCGCCTTCGACAACCGGGTCTGGGCGCTGGCCGGTTTTGCCGCGATGATGATCATGGTGATGACTGCGGTGGGGGTCTACGGCGCGGATTCGTTGCGTTCGATCCGTTTCGCCACGGCTCGCCTGCTGGTGGCGATCTCGCTGGGGGTGATCGGGCTGACGCTGCTCGATTTTGTCATCGGCGGCCACAATTTCTGGCGCTCCACCCTGTTCTACGCGATGCAGGGGGCGATTGCCCTGCTGGTGATCAACCGGCTGGTGGTGGGCGGAATCCTTGGCGCTTCGGCCTTCCGCCGGCGGGTGCTGGTGCTGGGCTCCGGCCCCCGTGCGCAGCGTTTGCGCGAACTTGGCGAACATCCCGAAAGCGGCTTCGTCATCGTCGGCTTCATCGGCATGGGCGAGAAGGAGCCGGTGGTGGAAGAGGCGATTGCCCGCACCGCGATCCACAACCTCAAGCGTTTCGTCGAGAACCTCGGGGCTTCCGAGGTGGTGCTCGCGCTGGAGGAGCGGCGCAATTCGCTGCCGCTGAAAGACCTGCTGCGGATCAAGACCGCCGGGGTGCACGTCAACGACGTTTCGAGCTTTGTCGAGCGCGAGAGCGGGCGGGTCGATCTCGACACGGTCAATCCCAGCTGGCTGATCTTTTCGGACGGCTTTTCCTCGGGCCGTGCGATTTCCAGCGCGGCCAAGCGGCTGTTCGACATCGTGGCCAGCCTGCTGCTGTTGCTGCTGACCGCGCCGGTGATCGCGCTGTTCGCCCTGCTGGTGAAGCTCGACAGCCCGGGGCCGGTCTTCTACCGCCAGACCCGCGTTGGCCTGTTTGGCCAGCCGTTCGACGTGATCAAGCTGCGCTCGATGCGCACCGATGCCGAGGCTGCCGGGGCGCAATGGGCCCAGAAGGACGATCCGCGCGTCACCCGGGTGGGCAAATTCATCCGCAAGGTGCGGATCGACGAACTGCCGCAGGCCTGGTCGGTGCTGGTTGGCGACATGAGCTTTGTCGGCCCGCGCCCGGAACGCCCCGAATTCGTTGCCGAGCTTGAGGAACAGCTGCCGTTCTATGCCGAACGCCACATGGTCAAGCCGGGGATCACCGGCTGGGCGCAGATCAACTATCCCTATGGCGCCAGCATCGAGGATTCGCGGCACAAGCTGGAATACGACCTCTACTACGCCAAGAATTACACGCCGTTCCTTGACCTGCTGATCATCCTCCAGACGCTGCGGGTGGTGCTGTGGAACGAGGGCGCCAGGTGATCAGCCTCGCCGATCCTGCCTTCTGGCCCAGCCTCGCGATCTTCGGCGATTTCGTCGGCGGCCTGGCTGCCGTTACCGTGGCGCTGTGGCTGGTGCCGCGCCGCGCCCGGTTCGGCCCGGCGGGTGATGCGCTGTGCGCCGCACTGGCGCTCAGCGCCTTGTGGTGCCTGGCGGCGATGGTGGGTGGAGGACGCGGTCCGGTGGCCGAAGCCGCGCTGGGCCTGCGCAACCTGGCCTATCTTGCCGCCGTTTACCGCCTCTTTGCCAGCGATGGGCGCCACACCAGCTTTGCGCCGGTGCGCCCGGTGGCGCTGGTGCTCGTCTTCGCTGTCCTCCTGCAGCTGACGATCGCGGTGGTCGAGCGGCAGATCAACCCGGCCTGGGTGATCGGCGGGCCGATCTCGCACCTCTATCTGGTGGTCGCGATGCTGGTCGCGGTGGGCTCGCTGGTGCTGGTCCACAACCTCTATGTCGGGGCGACCGGTGCGGCGCGGGGTGCCTTGCGCTTGCCGGCCCTGGCGCTGGCCATGGTCTGGGCCTTCGAGCTCAACCTTTATACCGTGGCCTATCTTGGCGGGCGCTGGCCGGTGCCGCTGGCAGCCCTGCGCGGGCTGGTCGAAGCTTCCTTCGCTGTGGTGCTGATGATCGGCGGCTCGCGCAACCATGCGCAACTGCGCCTGCGCCCGTCGCGCGCGGTGGCCTTCCATTCGATGTCGCTGCTGGTCATCGCGGCCTATTTCGTCGCGATGGCCGCGGTGTCCGACTGGCTGGCCTATGCCGGCGGCGATTTTGCCCGCTGGCTGCAGTTCAGCTTCCTGATCGGCGGCAGCGCGGCGGCCTTGCTGGTCCTGCCCTCGCGCCGGGCGCGGGGCTGGCTGCGCGTGACGCTGACCAAGCACCTGTTCCAGCACCGCTATGACTACCGCGCCGAATGGCTGCGCTTTGCCCGCACCATTGCCCACGATGGCGAGGATGCGGCGCCGTTGCAGGTCCGCGCGGTGCAGGCCGTGGCGGATATTGCCGACAGCCCGGCGGGGCTGTTGCTGATTCCCGGAGATGAAGGCGAACTGGTGCTGGCGGCGCGCTGGCAGTGGCCGGGCATCGAGGTGCCGGCGATTGCCGGCGATCTGGGGCTGATCCGCTACCTTGAACATACCGGCTATGTTGTCGACGTGGCCGGCCTGCGCGCGGATTCGGACCAGCGCGGGGCCGGCGCGGTGGTGCCCCAGTGGCTGCGCGCCGATCCGCATGCCTGGGCGCTGGTGCCGCTGCTGCATTACGAACGCCTGGTCGGCGCGGTCGCGCTGGCCCGCCCGCCGCACGCGCGGACGCTCGACTGGGAAGATTTCGACCTGCTGAAAGTGGTCGGCCAGCAACTGGCGACCTACCTGGCCGAGCATTCGGGGCAGCAGGCGCTGACCGAGGCCAGCCGCTTCGACGAATTCAACCGCCGCATCGCCTTCGTGATGCACGACATCAAGAACCTTGCCAGCCAGTTCAGCCTGCTGGCCCGCAATGCCGAACGCCACGCCGACAACCCCGAATTCCGCGCCGACATGCTCAAGACCCTGCGCAATTCGGCCGACAAGCTGAACGCGCTGATTGCCCGCCTGTCGCGCTATGGCGGCGGGGCGGTCGAGAAGATCGAGGCGGTCGATATCGGGATCATCGCCCGTCAGGTCGCCAGCCAGTTTGTTGGCCGCCATCAGGTGACGGTGATCGAACGCTCCCCCTGCGAAGTTGCGGGCCATGGCGAATCGCTCGAACAGATGCTGGCGCACCTCGTCCAGAACGCGGTCGATGCCAGCGATGCCGGGGCCCCGGTGTTCATCAGCGTGGTCGACGACGGGGTCTATGCCAGCATCGAGGTGGTCGATTCCGGCCACGGGATGTCGCCCGAATTCGTCCGCAACCGGCTGTTCAAGCCGTTCGATTCGTCCAAGCCCGGTGGCTTCGGGATCGGCGCCTACGAGGCGCGCGAGCTCGCCCGGGCGATGGGCGGCCGCCTCGAGGTTGAAAGCCGCGAGGGCCTTGGCACCCGCTTCGTGATCCGCCTGCCGCTGGCCGAAGCCGGCAAGCTGATCCGCCAGCTCGATTCTTCTGCGACCCACACCGACCGGAAAAGCGCATGACCAACAGCGACAAACCCAAGCTCCTCGTCGTCGAGGACGATCCCGGCCTGCAGGCCCAGCTCAAATGGGCCTACGAGGATTTCGACGTGACCATCGTGGGCGATCGCGCTGCCGCGCTGGCCGCGCTGCGTGCCGAGGAACCGGCGGTGGTGACGCTCGACCTTGGCCTGCCGCCCGATCCCGACGGGATCACCGAGGGCATGGCGACGCTGGACGAGATCATGGCGCTGAAGCCCGATACCAAGGTGATCGTCGCCAGCGGCCACAACGCCCGCGAGGCGGCGCTGGAGGCGATTGCCCATGGGGCCTATGACTTCTACCGCAAGCCGGTGGATTTCGACGAGATCGGCCTGATCGTCCGCCGCGCCTTCCAGCTGCACCGGATCGAGAGCGAAAATCGCCAGCTGGCAGCCCGCCCGGCCGAAGACAACCGGGTGCTGGGCAGCCTGATCACCGCCGCGCCGGAAATGACCAGGGTGGCCCGCACCATCGAGCGGGTGGCCAACACCAATGTCTCTGTCATGCTGCTGGGCGCCAGCGGCACCGGCAAGGAACTGCTGGCGCGCGGGCTGCATCAGGCCAGCGACCGGCGCGACGGGGCCTTCGTGGCGATCAATTGCGCCGCGATCCCGGAAACGCTGCTCGAAAGCGAGCTGTTCGGCCATGAAAAGGGCGCCTTCACCGGTGCGATCAAGACCACCGAGGGCAAGATCGAGCAGGCCAGCGGCGGCACCCTGTTCCTTGACGAAGTGGGCGATATTCCGCTGCCGCTGCAGGTGAAACTGCTGCGCTTCCTGCAGGAGCGGGTGATCGAGCGGGTCGGCTCGCGCCAGTCGATCGCGGTCGATACCCGGATCGTCTGCGCCACCCACCAGGATCTGGAGGCGATGATCGCCGATGGCCGGTTCCGCGAGGACCTGTTCTATCGTCTGGCCGAGATCGTCGTGAAGATCCCCAGCCTGGCCGAACGCGCCGGCGATGCCACGCTGCTGGCGAAGGCCTTCCTCAACAAGTTCGCGCGTGAGATGAACCCGGCGGTCAAGGGCTTCGCCCGCGATGCGCTGGCGGCGATCGACGCCTGGCACTGGCCGGGCAACGTTCGCGAGCTGGAAAACCGGGTGAAGCGCGCGGTGATCATGGCCGAGGGCAAGCTGGTGTCAGCGGTTGACCTCGATCTGGCCACGCCGGAGGAGACCGCGGCGCTGAACCTCAAGGCGGCGCGCGAATTCGCCGACCGCAAGGTGATCCGTCACGCCCTGGCGCGCAGCGAAGGCAATATTTCCAGCACCGCCAAGCTGCTGGGGATCAGCCGCCCGACGCTGTACGACCTGCTCAAGCAGTACGACCTCAACGCCTGATACTTGCCCGCCCGACCGGGTCGGCTATGGCGGGGTCATGTTCACGTTGTTCCGCAGGATAGACCCGATGGTCCGGCTGCTGCTGGCCGCCATGCTGGTCGCCAGCCTTGCGCCGGTGCACGGCGCCGGGCGGGCGGTGGCGCGCGGGGCCAGCGATGGCGCGGTCTTTGTCCTGTTCCTGCTCTATGGCCTCAAACTCTCGCGCGAGGAGGTGCTGGCCGGGCTGAGCAACCGCAAGCTGCTGGGCCCGCTGG
The DNA here is from genome assembly GCA_018242165.1 of Pseudomonadota bacterium. Classification (GTDB taxonomy): domain Bacteria; phylum Pseudomonadota; class Alphaproteobacteria; order Sphingomonadales; family Sphingomonadaceae; genus Novosphingobium. The sequence continues at coordinate 10,934 of JAFECL010000056.1, read as the reverse complement.
TGCTGTGGGTGTTCGGCGCGATGGCCGTGGCCGGCTGGCTGGCCTGGCGGATCGAGGCGCCATGGCTGGGCGAGGGGATGGCGCTGGGCTTCCTGTTCCTGGGGGTGCTGCCTTCCACCGTACAGGCGGCCACGGCCTATTCCTCGCTGGCCGGGGGCAATGTCGCGGCCTCGGTGGTGGCCGCCGCGCTGCTGAACCTGTCGGGCGTGGTGCTGACCCCGGCGCTGTTCGCGCTGCTGGGCGGGGCGGGGGCCTCGGGCGGGGAGAGCGGGACGCTGGTCAAGGTGCTGACCACTTTGCTGCTGCCCTTTGCGCTGGGCCAGTTGCTGCAAGGCGCCGCCGGGGCCTGGGTGCGGGCGCACCGTCCGGTGGTGACCATGGTTGAGCGCGGATCGATCGCGATTGCTGTCTATGTCGCCTTTTCCGGTGCGGTGTTGCAGGGGGTCTGGCACCTGCTGGGCCCGGCCGGCTGGGCGGCGCTGGGTGCGGGCTGCGCGGTGCTGCTGGTGCTGGGCTATGGCGGGCCGTGGGTGCTGGGCGGCTGGCTGGGCCTGCCGCGCGGGGAACGGATCGCGATGCTGTTCGCCGGCGCGCAGAAGAGCCTGGCGATGGGTGCGCCGCTGGCCAGCGTGATGTTTGCGCCCGCGCGCGCCGGCCTGGTGCTGGTGCCGCTGATTGCCTACCACCTGTCGCAGATGCTGGTGGCCGCGCCGTTGGCTGCCCGGTTACGTGCCGGCACGCCGCTGGCGGACTGACCACCACAGCGCCGCCGCGATCAGCGCCGCGCCGATCAGGCCGGTTACCGCCTCGGGCACCTCGACCAGCGCCGAACCCAGCATGATCAGCCCCAGCGCGATGATCGCCCAGAAGGCGCCGTGTTCGAGGTAGACGTATTCGCCCAGCGTGCCCTGCCGCACCATCATCAAGGTCAGCGAGCGGACGAACAGCGCCCCGATCGACAGGCCGATGGCAATGATCACCATGTTGTTCGAGAGCGCGAAGGCCCCGATCACGCCGTCGAGACTGAACGAGGCATCAAGCAGGTTGAGGTAGAGGAAGGCGCCCAGCCCGCCGCGCGCCACCTGGCCCGCGACGCTGGCGGCCAGCGCGCGGCGCTGCTCCACCGCCTCCAGCGCGGTGCCCAGCGCCTCGACCGCGATGAAGGCGACCAGCCCGGCGATCCCGGCAACCAGGAACCCGTTGGCCTCGTGCGCTGGCAGGGCCCGCGAAATGCCCAGCAAAACCACCAGCAGCAGGGCGATTTCAACCGCCTTGAGGCTGCCGGCACGGGCCAGCCGGCGCTCGATCCACCCCAGCCAGTGCACGTCCTTGTCGGAATCGATGAAGAAGCCCAGCCCGACCATCGTCAGGAAGGCGCCGCCAAACCCGGCGATGGCCAGGTGCGCGCTGGTCAGGATCGCCTCGTAGCGGGCCGGATCGCGCAGCGAGAGGCGGATCGCCTCGACCGGCCCGAGACCGGCGGCAAAGCCCACGATCGCCAGCGGAAACAGCACCCGCGTGCCGAACACGGCAAAAGCCATGCCCCAGGTAAGGAAACGCTTCTGCCAGGCCGGGGCCATGTCTTTCAGCACCGCGGCATTGACCACCGCATTGTCGAACGAGAGCGATACTTCGAGCACGGCCAGCACCGAGACGATCCACAGATCGGCCAGGGCCACCGCCGTGCTGCCGGTTTCCTCCCAGGCGTAAAGCGCAGCCAGCGCCAGGCCGGCCAGGCTGGCGAGCAGAGATCCGCCGAAATGGCGCCATGCGGCTTGAAGCATCGTAAGTCCGCCTATTTCGGCTGGTAGGTCTGATCGGGACCGGGAAAGGCGCGGGTACGCACTTCGGCGGCATAGTCGCGTGCGGCGCCGGCGATCACCTCGCTGACGGCGGCATAGCGTTTGACGAAGCGCGGCACCCGTTCGAACATGCCCAGCATATCCTCGGTCACCAGCACCTGCCCGTCACACTGGGCGCTGCCACCGATGCCGATGGTGGGGCACGATACCGCGCGGGTAATCTCGATCGCCAGCGGTTCGACCACGCCTTCGACTACGATGGCGAAGGCGCCGGCGGCATCCAGCGCCCTGGCATCGGCGATGATCTTGTCGGCCTCGGCCCGTTCGCGCCCGCGTGCGGCATAGCCGCCCAGCACGTTCACCGCCTGCGGGGTCAGCCCGACATGACCCATCACCGGGATGCCGCGCTGGTTGAGAAAGGCCACGGTTTCGGCCATTGCCGCCCCGCCTTCCAGCTTGACCGCGTCGCACCCGGTTTCCTTGAGCAGCCGCGAGGCGCTGGCGAAGGCGGCCTGCGGCGAGGCTTCGTAAGTGCCGAAGGGCAGATCGACCACCACCGCCGCGTGCCAGCTGCCGCGCACCACCGCCGCGCCATGGGCGGCCATCATGTCGAGCGTGACCGGCACTGAGCTGGGCAGACCATAGATCACCTGGCCAAGGGAATCGCCCACCAGCAGCAGGTCGCAGTGCACATCGAGCAGCTGGGCCTGGCGGGCGGTATAGGCCGTCAGCATCACTACCGGTTCGGCGGTAACGCCATTGGCCTTGCGCTGGCGGATCGCCGGGATCGACAGCCGCCGCATCGGCGCCGGGGTGGGGTGGGCGCGGCTGGTCGCGGTATCGAGTTGATAGGTGGTCGACATCGCCAGACCCTAGCCCAGCGCGGCGATCGGGGAAAGCGCCGGATTATCGCTTGCCAATGCCGGTGCGGCCGCTAGCTTCGCGCCGCATAAGCCATTCCCCGAGGGAGAAAGTATGTTCGGTCGCGTCAAACCTCTCGACGCTATTCTGGCAACGGCCCAGAGAAAGTCGCTCCATCGCACCCTGGGTGCCTTCCAGCTGACCATGCTGGGGATCGGCGCGGTGATCGGAACCGGGATCTTCGTGCTGACGGCCGAGGCCGGGCAGAAGGCCGGGCCGGGCATCATGCTCAGCTTCGTCATCGCCGGCTTCGTCTGCGCGGTCGCGGCGCTGTGCTATTCGGAACTCTCGGCGATGGCCCCGGTGGCCGGCTCGGCCTACACCTACACCTATGCGGTGCTGGGCGAGGTGCTGGCCTGGATGGTCGGCTGGGCGCTGGTGATGGAATATGCGCTGGGGGCCAGCGCGGTGGCGGTCGGCTGGTCGCACCACATTGTTGGCCTGTTGCATGATTTTGCTGGCATAACTTTGCCAAAGCAATGGGTTAACTCGCCGATTGATGGCGGCTTCATCAACCTCCCGGCGATCTTCATCACTATGTTGATCACCTGGCTGCTGGTGATCGGCACCACCGAAAGCGCGCGGGTCAACGCGGTGCTGGTGGCGGTCAAGCTTTCGGCGCTGGCGCTGTTCCTGGCGCTGGCGCTGCCGGTGATGCAGGCCGAGAAATTCCACCCCTTCATGCCCACCGGGATGAGCGGCGTGGCCGGCGCGGCGGCCTCGATCTTCTTTGCCTATGTCGGTTTCGACGCGGTTTCGACCGCGGCTGAGGAAACGATCAACCCCCAGCGCAATGTCCCGATCGGGCTGGTTGGCAGCCTGGCGATCTGCACCGTGATCTATATGCTGGTGGCTGCCGGCGCGATTGGCGCGATCGGCATCCAGCCGGTGTTCGACGCCGCCGGCAAGGCGCTTGAACCCGGAACGGTGGCGCTGACCCAGCGTTGCGACGCGATTGTCGCCTCGGGCGCTGTCAAGCCGCTGACCTGTAGCCATGAGGCGCTGGTCTATGTGATGCAGCAGCTCGGCCACCTTCAGGTCGGCAACCTGCTGGCCTTGGCGGCTACCATCGCGCTGCCTTCGGTCATCCTGATGATGATGTATGGCCAGACCCGCGTCGCCTTCGTGATGGCGCGCGACGGGCTGTTTCCGGCGGCCTTCGCCACCATCCACCCCAAGTTCAAGACCCCCCATGTGATCACCTGGATCACCGGGGTCTTCGCTTTCGCTTTCGCCAGCATTCTGCCCGTGGGGCTGCTGGCTGACCTGTCGAATGCCGGCACCCTGCTGGCCTTCGCGATGGTGGCTATCGCCGTGCTGGTGCTGCGGGTGCGCGAGCCCGAGCGCAAGCGGGTGTTCCGCACGCCGATGGTCTGGCTGGTTTCGCCGGTGGCGGTTGTCGGCAGCCTTTACCTGTTCTTCAGCCTGCCGATGATCACCAAGGAATTCTTTGTCGGCTGGGCCGCCGTCGGCCTGGTGATCTACTTCACCTACAGCCGCAGCCGCAGCCACCTGGGGCGCGGGGTGGTCGAGGTGCACGAAACCGATCCGGAAGTGCCGCCTTCGCCGGTGCCGCCGCTGCCGGGCATGGATTGATCGCAATTCGGCAAATATCGGGAAAGGGGCGGATTTTTCCGCCCCTTTTTCGTTGGGCCGGGCAAATTTGCGGGTAATTGCGGAGCCGGGGGGCGGGCCAAGTGTAACCGCTGCTGGGTTAGGGCAGGGCACACACAAGGCAGGCCTGATGCTCCGACGAATCGCCCCTACCGAAGTTCAACTTGGAATGTTCATCCACCGCCTTGAGGGCAATTGGCTTGAACATCCGTTCTGGCGATCCAGCTTTCTGCTGGAAGACCCGGAGCAATTGTCGGATCTGCGCTGCGCCCAGCTTGACGGGGTGGTGATCGATACCACGCGGGGGCGCGATCTGGCTGCGGCCAAACCCGCGCAGCGGGCCGCCCCGGCCGCCGCCCCCACCTCGACACCGGCACGGCGGGCTGGCTGGTTGCGCCCCTTGCCGGCCGCCCAGCCCGAGCCGCGCGGCACCGCCCCGCAGCGCACGGCGCGGGAATTCGGCCAGGCTTCGCGCGTGGCTGAACGCGGCACCAAGCTGGTCACCCAGGTATTCTATCAGGCGCGGCTGGGGCGGGGCATCAAGGTGCGCCAGATCGAGCCGGTGGTCGATGACATCTACGGGTCGATCCAGCGCAACCCGCACGCCTTCAACGGCCTGATGCGCTGCCGGCGCGACAACACCAGCCTGTTCCAGCACGCGCTGGCGGTCTGCGGCCTGATGGTAACCCTGGCCCGTCAGCTGCAGATGCCGCCCGAGACGATCCGCCAGGCGGGGATGACCGGGCTGCTGATCGACGTGGGCATCGGCCTGCTGCACCTCGACGCCGGGGCCGACCACGGCGAACGCTCCGATCCGGCGCTGCTGCGCCATCCGCAGACCGGGGCCGATTTCCTGCGGGCCGGTGGCGGGGTTCCCGACGACGTTGCCCTGGCCTGTCTCGAACACCATGAACGCTGTGATGGCAGCGGTTATCCGCAGGGCTTGCGCAGCCAGGATATCAGCCGGCTGGGCCGGATGGTCGCGATCTGCGAACAATTCGACGCGCTGGCGAATGGTTCCGGAGGCGGGCTGGGGCCGGCCCTGGCCCTCGAGCGCCTGCGCAGCATGAACGGCAAGTTCGATCAGAAGATGCTCGACAGCTTTTGCGAGGCGATCGGGCTTTATCCGATCGGTTCGGTGGTGCTGCTTGGGTCCGGTCGCCTCGGGATCGTGGTCGATCAGCCCAGCCCGGCGTGTCAGTGCCTCAAGGTCCGGGCGTTCTTCTCGACCACCGGGTGGCAGCGGATTACCTCGGTGGATGTGCCGATCGGCTGCGAGTGCGCCCGCGACGAAATCATCGCGCTGGCCGATCCTGCAACGTACGGGATCGTCGACTTCCCCCGGCTGCGCGAGCAGCTATTCGCGGCGGCCTGCACGACGGTATAAACGCCGGCAGGTGCATTTGGTCTAGTCGCAGGATGGGCTGGGGCGTGCGCGGCGCGCGCCTTGCAAGGCCGGCCGCGCCCGCAGGCGGGCGCATTTCAGACTGGTAAGCGGATCATGCGCCTTGCTGGCGCCGGTCCTGGCCCGAGCGGCGCTCGGCCTGCCGACGGTCGGCAAACTCAATCGCTTGATGGCTCATCCGCCGATCGGTTCCGCGGCGGTCCGCCTTGCGCGGGGTTTCAACCTTGCCGGGCATCGTCGCCCTCGCTGTCTGGTGGTCGGCAGGCGGGTTTGCCTAGCGATCCATCGGCGGCCTTAGCATACCAATGCCTCACGGGGCGTTTACGCTGATGCGGGGGAAATGCTGGTGACCCCTACGGGAATCGAACCCGTGTTTCAGCCGTGAGAGGGCCGCGTCCTGACCGCTAGACGAAGGGGCCGAACCTGCTGCCTGCCGCCATCCTGCACCATGCTGGATGGTGACCCCTACGGGAATCGAACCCGTGTTTCAGCCGTGAAAGGGCCGCGTCCTAACCGCTAGACGAAGGGGCCATGCCGGCAAGCTGCCGTCAAGAGCCGCGCCTTTAGGCAAGCGTGGGCGGGGGGTCAAGCCCCCTGTTATCGACATGGCAATCGGGTTCAGTCCACCCAGGCGGCATCCTCCAGGTGCAGCTCCGCAGCGGGGCGGCTGCCCCAATCGTCGATCCGGGCCCGGCCGGCCAGCCACAGCCGGCGGTCGTGCGGTGCGGTCAACAGGGCCTGGCCCCATTCGGTGGTGGCGGAGCGGAAGGCCATGGCCTTGAAACTGGCGCCATCGTTGCCGCCGACGATCAGCCGGAGATGATCCGCCCCCACGACATCGGCCTTGATCACCCGCACCGGCCCCACCACGACACGCGGCGCCGGCCAGCCGACCCCATAGGGCCCGGCGCTTTCCAGCTCTTCCACCAGGCCCGGGTTCAGCCCGCGCGGCGCCACGGCCAGGTCCAGCGCCAGGCTTTGTGCCACCCGGGCTGCTGCCACGGCATTGCCCAGCCGTTCGTCCAGCCAATCGGCCAGCGGCTCGATCCCGCCGGGGGCAACGGTCAGGCCCGCCGCCATGGCATGCCCGCCGCCGGCCACCAGCAAGCCCGCCTCGCGCGCGGCGATGATCGCGGCGCCAAGATCCACCCCGGCAATCGAGCGGCCCGAGCCCTTGCCGTTGCCCGCCTCGTCTGCCTCCAGGGCGACGACCAGCGCCGGCTTGCCGGTCTTTTCCTTGATCCGCCCGGCAACGATGCCAATCACCCCGGGGTGCCAGCCGCGCCCGGCCAGCACCAGCACGCCGCGATTGTCCTGCGCCGCGATCTGCGCCTCGGCGGCTTCCTGAACCGCCGCCTCGATCGCGCGGCGTTCCTCGTTCAGCCGCGACAGCTGGGCGGCGATGGCGCGCGCCTCGTCAGCATCGTGGGTGGTCAGCAGGCGCACCCCCAGGCTGGCTTCGCCGACCCGCCCGCCGGCGTTGACCCGGGGGCCCAGCGCGAAGCCAAGATCCGAGCAGGTGGGTGCGCGCGACAGGCGGCTTGCCTCGATCAGCGCGGCCAGGCCAATGTTCTCGCGCCGGGCCATGACCTTCAGGCCCTGGGCGACGAAGGCGCGGTTCAGCCCCTTCAGCTGCGCAACGTCGGCCACCGTGCCCAGCGCGACCAGATCGAGCAGGGCCAGCAGGTTAGGCTCGGCCCGGTTCGCGAACCAGCCATGGCGGCGCAGGGTGCGGACCAGCGCCACCCCCAACAGAAAGGCCACGCCCACCGCGGCAAGATGGCCCTGGGCCGCGCCTTCCTCGCCCTCGTCCAGACGGTTGGGATTGACCAGCGCAGCGGCGACCGGCAGTTCAGCGGCACATTTGTGATGATCGACCACCACCACATCGATCCCGGCGGCGCGCGCCTCGGCCAGCGCCTCGTGCGCCATCGCGCCGCAATCGACCGTGACGATCAGGCTCGATCCCTCGGCGCCGATCCGCACCAGCGCCGCGCCGCTGGGGCCATAGCCTTCGAGCAGCCGATCCGGGATATAGGCCCCGGCATCGTGGCCCAGCGCCCGCAGCAGGCGGATCAGCAGCGCCGCGCTGGTGGCGCCATCGACGTCATAATCGCCGTAGATCGTCACCGATTCGCCGGTCAGCACGGCTTGCGCCAGCCGCTCGGCGGCGGCATCCATGTCGCGCAGGATCGAAGGGTCGGGCAGGAAGGCGCGGAGCGAGGGGTTGCGGTGCCGCTCAAGCTCGTCCGGCGCCACCCCACGGCTGAGGAGAAGCTGGGTGACCAGATCGATATCGAGCCCGGGGCCGCGTGGTGCGGTCAGGTCCATGTTGCCGCCGCGCCAGCGCCAGGCGCGGCCGGTGAGCGAATGGTCGATCCCGAACAGGGCAGGGGGGTGGATGGCCATGGCTTCCACTAGCCCATCGGCGGGGCGCAGGGAAAGGGTGGCCGGACAATGAGCGGTGCGTGGCTGGCAATCGTCTGGCACAGCAGGACCGGCGCGGCGCGCCAGCTGGCCGAAGCGGCCTGGCACGGTGCCGAGGCGGCGGCGGGCGCGCCGGCCCGGCTGATCGCGGCCGAGGCTGCCGATCCCGCGCTGCTGGCCGAGGCTGCCGGCTATCTGTTCGTCTGCCCCGAAAACCTCGGCACCATGTCGGGCGCGATGAAGGAGATGTTCGACCGGGCCTATTACCCGTTGCTTGGCCGGCTGAACGGGCGGCCCTATGCGGCGATCATCGCGGCGGGGTCCGACGGGCAGGGGGCGCGGGCGCAGGTCGAGCGGATCGCCACCGGCTGGCGGTTGCGGCGGGTGGCCGAATCGCTGATCGTCAACACCGCCGCGCAGGCGGCAGAGGCGATCCTGAGCCCGAAACTGGTGGCGCCGGAGATGATCGCCGTGGCCAATGCAACCGGCTCGCAACTGGCACTGGGCCTTGCCATGGGTATCTATTGAAAAGCTGCGCCAAAATGGAACAAACGCCGATGCGAGACTCGACGGCGGGCGCGGTTTGGTGGCACAGACTTCCCAAAGGTTGGGGCAGGAACACAGCCATAGCACCGCACCAAGTCTCGGCAGGCGGGAATGCACCGTCAGGACTGTCGCTCATCTTCGGCGCCGGGCACCGCCCCAGCGCCGATGATGTCGTGCGTCTGGCCGAGGGTGGCGCGGCCCGGGTCTTCACCATCAGCCATCGTCCGCCGGCGCACGAAGGGTGGCTGGAACTGCTGGTGCATGGGCTGACTTTCGATCTGGTCGGGCTGGCTCCCGCCACCGGGGCGCCGCCGCCGGAGGTGGCGCACCGCTATGGCTTCGGCGATGGCGCCGCACCGGCGGGCGAGGCGATCTGGTTGCGGCCGGGCGCGCACCTTTCGGGCGGCGAAAACCTGCTGCCGGTGGTTCGCGCCGCAGCGGCGCTGGCCGCCGAACTGGCCGATCTGCCGGCCGTGGCCGGGGTGTGCTGGCATCCGGCGCGCACCATGGTCGAGCCGGGCTGGTTCCGCCGCAGCGTTGGGGACTGGCTGGCGGGCGGGGCCTTTCCCGCGCTGGGGCTGGCCGCACTGGCCCGCGATGCTGACGGGACGGTGCGCAGCGAAGGGCTTGCCTTCTTCACCGGTCAGGAACTACGACTCGAAGCGCCGGGCGGAAGTGATTCTTCCCGGTCTGGCAAGATCGCTGCCCGGCTTATCCACATTCTGGTGGAAGATGGCGCGGTGCTGTCGGGGGTGGATTTTCAAGGTCCTGATGGGGAGCGCCTGCGCGCCGAACCGGCGGACAATGGACGCGTGCTGCGCGTATGGCAGGATGGCTGAGCGCCACGGCTGAACTTTCCCCGCCGGGGGCACTTCCCGGGCCAGCTTCGCACAATCCGACGTCCCCCATCCCCCCGCTGGCCTTTCGCGCGGTGAACCGGCGTGACAGCGCTGGCTATGATCCCGGCCTGCAACGCCATCACCTGTTGCCGCGCCAGGTGCTCCAACAGCGTTGCTTCGGGCCGCTGTTCGACCGGATCGGTCGCGATCGGGTGGGTTTCGACGATTTCCGCGCCAATGGCCTGCTGCTGCCGGCACGCGAAGCCGCCGCGCTGCGGATCGGCCTGCCGCTGCACCGCGGGCCGCACCGTGACTACAACGCCATGGTGCTGGAGCGGATCGGCGAGATCGAGGTGCAGTGGGCGGCAACCCGGCTGCGCGCGCCCGAGATCGCCCAGGCCGAGGCCGCCCGGCAATTGCGGGCCTTGCAAGGCGCATTGGTAGCCATCCGGTGAAGGCCGCTGTTGAGACGCAGTCGGTTCCCTCGATATGAAGGTGCTGTCGGAACAGGGCAGCGAACGACATGTCCGCCGACTACTTTTAGAAGCATTCGACTCCGGAATCGGCGCTAAACGCCGGACCGACGCGTCTATGGTTTGGGCTTGTCATCGATCCGAGCAATGGAAATCGCAAAACCGCACTTCGCGTGAGAATCCAGATTGAATTCCTGATATCTGCCAAACAGACCTGCAAGATGCTGGTCAATCTCAGCCTGAGTGTAGTCCAGTGAGTGGACACAACCATAGCCCAGATCGGATGCTCGCTTCATTGCTGCATCGCCGTCATCAACGCCGAAGAAGATACTCATCACCCCTTCACCTCGATGGGCAAGGAATTGCGATACGGCGCTATCCTTCTCTCGGCCCGGAAGAGGCGCGCACAATTCAATGCCCGCGTCCCAAGCGATTGATACGCTGATGCCAAATGGCTCACCCGTCCAGTTTGCATCCATAAACGTGGCACCCAGCAAGTCGGCATACTGCCGCTTTGCTTTCTCCATGTCATGCACCGCGATCATTACGCGGTTCACACCCCTCAGTCCCATTCATCTGTTCTCCGTAAGATTCCCGCATCGTTAGCCTTGATGGACCAGATAACAAGGCGAATGACGGCAATGTTGGCGGCCCCAGAATGGCGGGTTCTGAGACCTAACCCGGAACAGTCAGGTGTCAATGTCGCTGAGCCTGCCAGTTCCATGGCAGGAGTTCGTCGAGCCGATTGATGGGATGGTCGGCGATACGGGCGAGGGTGTCGGCCAGCCATGCCTGCGGGTCGACATCGTTGAGCCTCGCACTCTGGATGAGCGTGTAGAGGATGGCAGCACGTTGGCCGCCGCGATCGGACCCGCAGAACAGCCAAGCCTTCCGGCCAAGAGGAACA
>JAFECL010000055.1:7177-20489 GCA_018242165.1 Pseudomonadota bacterium | reverse complement strand
ATAGGTGAACTGCGTCACCTCCATCCCGTCGCACCACACTTCCCAGCCCAGCCCCCAGGCGCCCAGCGTGGGGCTTTCCCAGTCGTCCTCGACGAAGCGGATATCGTGCGCCAGCGGATCGACCCCGATTTCGGCCAGCGAAGCCAGGTAAAGCTCCTGCAGGTTGGCGGGACTGGGCTTCATCAGCACCTGGTACTGGTAATAGTGCTGCAGCCGGTTGGGGTTTTCGCCATAGCGCCCGTCGGTCGGCCGGCGGCTGGGCTGGACATAGGCCGCGTTCCACGGCTCCGGCCCCAGGCTGCGCAGCGTGGTGGCGGGGTGGAAGGTGCCCGCGCCGACGCGCATGTCGTAAGGTTGCAGGATCAGGCAGCCCTGCGCGCTCCAGAACGCATGGAGGCGCAGGATCATGTCCTGAAAGCTGAGGGGCGAGGCTGTGCCAGACATGGCCGGCCCTTTGGCGGATGCCGCCCGCCCGGTCAATGCCGGCAGCGCCTGCGCGGAGTAATCGACAGCTTAATAATTGGCGCTATAGGCTGGGATTATGAACCGCTTGACCGCTTCGCTGCTGGCCGCGCTGGCCCTGACCTCCGCTCCGCCGGCCGCCGCCGCCACCCAGCATCACCCCAAGCCCCAGCCCAAGGCGCTGAAGGCCGCGCCGGAACAGGTGCGCCCGGCGCTGTGGGTGGTGAAGGCCAGGGGGGGCGGCACGGTCTATCTGTTCGGCACCGTCCATGCCCTGCCCAAGGGGGTGGCGTGGTATGATGGCAAGATCGCCGGCGCCTTCGAAAGCTCGGACGCGCTGGTGACCGAGATCATCGAGAAGAGCCCCGAGGAAATGCGCCCGGTGGTTGCCGCCAAGGCCGCGCTGCCCGAAGGCCAGAACCTGCGCGACCTGCTCAGCCCCGCCCAGCGCAAGGCCTTCGAGGCGGCGATGGCGGCCAACAGCCTGCCCGCCGCCGCCTTTGACCGTTATCAGCCATGGTACGCCGCCGTGGCGCTGACCACCATTCCGCTGCTGCGCGGCGGCTTTGATCCGGCCAACGGGGTGGACGCCACCCTCTCGGCCAAGGCCGACGCCGCCAAGCGCGGGCACGAGGCGCTGGAAACCGCCGAATACCAGCTGGGACTGTTCGCCGCGCTGCCGCTGGCGGTGCAGAAGCGTTACCTTATGGAAGTGGTGAAGAACCTCCCCGGCGTGAAGGACGAACTGGCCGGGATCATCCGCGCCTGGAAGGCCGGCAACGCCACCCGCCTCGCCCGGCTGATGAACGCTGATGAGGATGATCCCAAGCTGCGCGAAGTGCTGCTGATCAACCGCAACCGGGCCTGGGCGCGGTGGATCCGGGCGCGGCTGGCCAAGCCGGGGGTGACTTTCGTGGCGGTGGGCGCCGGGCATCTGGCCGGGCCCGGTTCGGTGCAGGATCAGCTGAAGAAACTGGGTCTGTCCGCCACCCGCGTGCAATGAAGCCCGCCCCGATGCAGCGATTGGCCGCCCTGCTGGTGATCTGGCTGGCGGCCTGCGCCCCTACGCGCCCGGCAAACCCGGCGCTGTGGGAAATGCGCGGCCCCCATGGCCAGCACGGGTGGCTGCTGGGCACCATGCATGCCCTGCCCCCGCACCTGGGCTGGCGCACCGGGAAGATCCGCGCGGCGCTGGCCGCCAGCGACGAACTGATGGTCGAGGCGGCTGGGATCGCCGATGCCAGCGAGCCGCGCCGTATCTTCCTGGCGATGGGCCGCGCCGCCGCGCCGGTGCCCCCCGAGCTGCGCATCGATCCGGCCCACCGCCCCGCCCTTGCCGCGCTGATCGCCCGCAGCGGGCAGGATCCGGCCCAGCTGGCCGGGCTGAAGACCTGGGCGCTGGCGCTCACCCTGGGGCAGGTGGCACAGCGCGGGGGCGACGACCTCGATGCCGCCAACGGCGCCGACCGGGCACTGCTGGCCGACCATGGCGCGGCGCGGGTGGTCGAGCTTGAGGGGGTAACCGCCCAGTTCCAGCAGTTCAAGCGCCTGCCAGAGGCCACCCAGCGCCGCCTGCTCGGCGCGGTGCTGGCCGGACAGGCCAATGCCGGCGCCGAACTGGCCATGCTTGCCCGCGCCTGGGCACGCGGCGACGTGGCGGCGATGGAGCGCACCACCCGCGAAGGCCTGCTGGCCGACCCTGAACTGCGCGCCGCGCTGTTCACCACCCGCAACCAGGCCTGGGCCGGCCCGATCAGCGCCAGCCTGAAGGCCGGCCACCACCCCTTCGTCGCGGTGGGCGCGGCGCATATGCTGGGGCCGGACGGGCTGGTCGCCCTGCTGAGCGCGCGGGGCTATCGGGTGACGCGGGTGGAGTAGGGGTTGCCGTTAGCTTGCAGGGGCGACGCGAAGGCCAGCACGTCCCCATGGCAGCTCTATTCCAAAGTCTTCAGCGAAATCACCTTATCGACGATGATCTCGTGGCCTGCCATACCCATGTGACCATAGTGCCCCGGATATTCGGTTTGGCGGCCGATGAATTCGATCAACACCTTGCGCCCGCCGTCCCGAAAATCATGTTTCAAACCGACTCGCGAGACATCAAGCCAGATCGACGCAGCCCTCGCGCGCTCAAGGCGTTCGCGCCAATGTGGCGATCGGGGATCGTTGGTTGGCCATCGCGGCGCCTTGCTTCCCGAGGGGACAAAGGCCTGCCCTTCAAAGACATCCAGCCAAACGCCGCGATAGCGCCGTGGCGGTTGCATCCTGTAGCATTCATCGGTGGGCAGTTGCCTCAAAGTCGTGATGGAAAGTTCAACGACGGTTTGGACGCATGGGATCTCGCGGACCAATAATTCGCCCTCGCGGCGACATCCCCGCCCAAGGTCTGCCTCTGTGCACGGCTTTGCGATCGACATGGCCCGCTGCCGATCCTCGGCACGGGCAAATGCCTCAGGATTAGGCAAATCCTGCAGCCAAGCTCCAACGGCGCTCGAAGCGATGGCTAGGCTGGGCAGCGTGCCCGCAAGTACCGTTCGCAGCATCGTTCCCTCTCGATCCATAACGGCGTCATTGTGAAACCCGGCGCCAAATGCCGGCACCATCGCCGCCCAGCCCATATATCACGACATGAGCGAATAGCCGCCACCCCCGCCCTTGCCAATCCGCCCGTTTCCCGCTAACGGCCCGCGCTTCCCCCGTATGGTCATCCCTGGAGGCGTGCGGCGGAACTGTGCAAATCTACGTTTTTCGAAAGGCAATGCTATGAGCGATACGCTGCACCTGCCGGCCGAGACGCGTGAGCGGGCTGGCAAGGGAGCCTCCCGCGCGCTGCGTCGTGAAGGCCGTACTCCCGCCGTGATCTACGGCGGCAACGAGGAACCCCTGGCCATCCACGTCGAAGAAAAGCTGCTGGCCCGCCAACTGGGCACCGGCCACTTCTTCAACTCGATCGTGGAGATCGAGATCGGCGGCAAGGCGGTGCGTACGCTCCCCAAGGACGTTGCCTTCCATCCCGTGAACAGCCGTCCGGTCCATGCCGACTTCCTGCGCCTCTCGGCCGATGCCAAGGTGCACGTAGCGGTGCCGGTGATCTTCGCCAACGAAGACAAGTCGCCCGGCCTCAAGCGCGGCGGTGTGCTGAACATCGTCCGTCACGAGCTGGAACTGGTCTGCGCCGCCGACAAGATCCCCGATGACATCGTGATCGACGTCACCGGCTTCGACGTCGGCGCCTCGATCCACATCAGCCACGTCAAGCTGCCGGAAGGCTCGGCCAGCGCGATCACCGACCGCGATTTCACCATCGCCACGATCGTCGCGCCCTCGGGCCTGCGCAGCCAGGAAGGCGATACCACCAAGTCGGATTGATCCGGGCGGCGCAAGTCCAGCCCGTTCCCCCGGCCCGGTTGCCCCATGGGCAAGACTCTGGGCGGCCGGGCCGGGGGAGCGGGCTGGGGTTGCGCCAGCGGCTTCGACTTGGTCGAAGCCGCGAACCAGGCACAAGTGCGATTGACCGGGGCGGCCTGGCTGCCCCATGACAGGCCGGGTTCGCAGCGATGCGGCCCGGCCTTTCGTTTGGGGGATTGAACGTGCAGCTGTGGGTGGGCCTTGGCAATCCCGGCGGGCAATATGCGCTGCACCGCCACAACGTCGGCTTCATGGCGCTCGATGCCATGGCCGAGGTTCACGGCTTCGGCCCCGAGGCGAAGAAGTTCCAGGGCCTGCTGCGCGAAGGGCGGATCGGGCGCGACAAGGTGCTGCTGCTGAAGCCGCAGACCTTCATGAACGACAGCGGGCGTTCGGTGGCGGCGGCGCTGCGCTTCTACAAGCTGGAACTGGACGCGCTGACCGTGTTCCACGACGAGCTTGACCTTGCCCCCTTCAAGATCAAGGTCAAGCAGGGCGGCGGCACCGCCGGGCACAACGGCCTGCGCTCGATCGACGCCCACCTTGGCAAGGAATTCCGCCGGGTGCGGATCGGCATCGGCCACCCCGGCCACAAGGACCGTGTCACCGGCCATGTGCTGGGCAATTTCGCCAAGGCCGAGATGGATCCGCTGGCCGACATGCTGGGGGCAATCGCCGCCGAGGCGCCGTGGCTGGCTGCCGGCGATCCCACCCGGTTCATGAACGACGTGGCGTTGCGGCTGGCGCCGGATTAACCCTTCCGACCGTGTAAAGCGCTGTAAAGTGCGCCCGGAAGCGGATTTTTACCCCAACTTAACCCTGCTGCCTAACCGCTGCGCAACACTTGCCGGCGATACTTGCTTCACGACAGGCCGTTTCCCTTCCGGGCGCGGCCCTTTCGGCGTTTCCTGAGAGGGGCGCCTACAGTGAGGGCAAGGCGATGAACAACAAGCTGATGCTGTCCGGCGTGGTCTGCGGCTGTGCGATGATTGCCGCGCTGACCTACCAGCGCACCGCACCCTGCACCCCCACCAACGATTTCACCGCCGCCATCGGCCAGGCCGTCAAGACCGCGCACGACACCGCCCCCGGTGCTGTCGCCCCGCAGGGCTGGACCGGCACCCAGGGCACCCCCCACAGCGAGGCGACGAAGCATCTGGCGGTGGCCACGCCGGCCCATGCCCTGGGCCATGGCGTCAACGGCAGCGCACGCGTTCAGGGCTTTGCCCGAACCACCGGTTCGGGCCTTGGCGGCGGCGGCACCGGCACGGCCTACGGCAACGGTGGCAGCGGGATCGGCGGCGGATCGACCCATTTCGGCGGCAGTGGCTTTGCTGGTGGTAGCGGCAGCAGCTTCGGCGGCAGCTCGGGCGGCAGCGGCGGCCAGTTCAGCTTCAATCCGCCGGGCGGCGGCACGGTGATCGTGCCCCCGGGCGGAACTCAGACCAACACCGGTGGCAACGGCTATACCGGCAGCAGCAGTTCGGGCGGCAGCCAGTCGGGCGGTTCGAGCAGCCACCTGGTGCCGGATGGTTCGCAGGGCGGCAGCGGTGGCACCTCGGGTGGCGGCACGTCTGGCGGCGGCAGCAGCACCAGCGGCGGCTCCAGCTCCAGCAGCGGTGGTGGTAGCAGCACGTCCGGCGGAAGCAGCGCCTCGGGTGGCAGCAGCACCTCGGGCGGCAGCACCTCGGGCGGCACTTCGGGTCATGGCGGATCGGGCAGCCACCACACTGATCATCACGACACTGGCCACCATGGTGACCGGCAGGACTGGTGGAACCACCACGCCCCGTCGGGCGGTTCGGGCCAGCATGGCGAACACGGCGGGCTGGTCGACGATCACAAGGGCCACGACTGGAAGGACCATGTCGGCATGGGCGACCACGATGGCGGCTATCACCATCAGGATGGTTTTGATTACGGCCAGATCAACAATGGCCATGGCCAGGGCACCGCAGTGCCCGAACCGGGCGTGGCCGCGCTGCTCGGCCTGGGCGCGGGGGCGATGATGATGCGTCGCCGCCGTCGCACCGCGCCCAACCAGCTCCCCGCCGCCTGAACGGGCGGCCGGGGCGGGCGGCGGGCTCCAGCCGCCGTCCGCCCCGCCAGGTTGCGCTTGGGGCCACATCCGCTAAAGGGCGCGGGCTGGCGGCAATTCGCCGCTGATGGAGCGCTGCAATGGGATTTCGCTGTGGTATCGTCGGTCTGCCGAATGTCGGCAAGTCGACCCTGTTCAACGCGCTGACCGAGACCCAGGCGGCGCAGGCGGCGAACTATCCCTTCTGCACGATCGAGCCCAATGTCGGCCAGGTTGGCGTGCCCGATCCCCGGCTCGACCAGCTGGCGGCGATTGCCGGCAGCCAGAAGATCATCCCGACCCAGCTGGCCTTCGTCGACATCGCCGGCCTGGTGCGCGGGGCCAGCAAGGGCGAAGGGCTGGGCAACCAGTTCCTGGGTAACATCCGCGAGGTGGACGCCATCGTCCACGTGCTGCGCTGTTTTGAGGACGATGACATCCAGCATGTCGAGAACCGGGTCGATCCGGTATCGGATGCCGATACGGTCGAGACCGAGCTGATGCTGTCCGACCTCGAAAGCCTGGAGAAGCGCGTTCCTGCCGCTCAGAAGAAGGCCGCGCAGGGCGACAAGGAATCCAAGCTGGTGGCCGCCGTGCTTGGCCAGGCGCTCGACCTGCTGCGCGAAGGCAAGCCGGCTCGGCTGGTCCAGCCGCGCGACGAGGAAGAGGCGCGGGTGTTCAAGGCCGCCCAGCTGCTGACCGCCAAGCCGGTGCTCTATGTCTGCAATGTCGAGGAAGGCGCGGCGGCCACCGGCAATGCCCATTCCGCCGCCGTCTTTGCCAAGGCCAAGGCCGAGGGGGCCGAGGCGGTGATCGTTTCGGCGGCGATCGAGAGCGAACTGGTGGCGATGGATGCCGAGGAGCGCAGCCTGTTCCTGTCGGAACTCGGCCTCAGCGAGACCGGCCTCGCCCGCGTGATCCGCGCCGGCTACGATCTGCTGCACCTGATCACCTTCTTCACCGTCGGCCCCAAGGAAGCCCGGGCCTGGACCGTGCACAAGGGCGCCAAGGCCCCCGAGGCGGCGGGTGAAATCCATTCGGACATGCAGCGCGGCTTCATCCGCGCCGAAACCATCGCCTTTGACGACTATGTCAGCCTGAATGGCGAGGCCGGGGCGAAGGAAGCCGGAAAACTGCGGCAGGAAGGCAAGGAATACGTGGTGCAGGACGGCGACGTGCTGCACTTCAAGTTCAACGTCTGAACCCGCCGGCCAGCGTCAGATCACCACCGTGGTGGGCGTGCGCAGCCACGCCTCGTGCGTGATTGCCACCATCGACGGGTGATCGATGATTCCCACGCTGCCCCAGGTGAACATCGCATAGCCCGGCTGGGCCGCGTTGATCGCAGCCGGCAGGCTGGCCCCCAACCGCCCTGCCAGCCAGGCCAGCGTGCCATAGCCGCACAGGCTGACGCAGTGATCCACTTCGGCCTCGCGCTGATAGTCGCTGGCCATCCAGCCGTTCTGGCCGAAGCCGTGGGCCAGGCAGGTTACCTGCACCTGGTTGCCGCCCACCCCCAGCTTGACCGGGCCGTGATAGATCGCGCTGCGCAGGGCCGCCGGATCGGTCCAGTTCACCGCGTGGGCCGCGCCGTTGTTGTAGGTGCGCCCGTTCTGGGCAAAGCCGGCGCCCTGCATCCATTCCAGCACCTGGTGCAGGCTGGCGCCATCGCTCAGCCCGTGGCGCGCCGCCCAGGTTTCGGCGACGCTGTCCTCGATCAGCACGTCGGGGGCGTGGCAGGCCTTGGCGAAGGCTTCCTCGGCGGTAACGCAATCGCCCTCGCGGTCGTTGCCCCAGAACGACAGCCGGGCCGGCATCCGCAGGCAGGTGGCAGGGATATGGCGCAAGGGCACATGCGGGGTTGCGCCGGCCAGTTCGTGCCGCGCGCTGGCCACGGCCCCGCGCCGGGGGGCCGGCGTGGTGGGTGGCGCGGGATAGACCAGCGGATCGTCGCTCGACATGCCAGTGCCCTTATCGCTGCGGAGCGGGCGGGATAGGCACCGCTGGCGCTGGCCGGCAACGCCAATCGCCTCCGGGATGGAGCGGGTTTGCCGCTCGCCCCGGGCGGCGGGCAAATGATAGAGGCCAAGGCATGACCTTGATCCGCGATTCGCTGCGCCGGCGTTCGGCGCTGCTGGCCCCCGCCCTGCTGGCCCTCTCCCTGCCCGCCGTCGCCCTGGCGCAGGGCGTGCCGATGGATCACCAGCATGGGCACGACCATGCCGGGATGGATATGCCGGCAATGGATATGCCGGACGGGGCAGCGGCGGCCCCTGCCCCGGCTGAAGGGTCCGGCACCTCGCGCCTGCCCGCGGCCGAGGGCGGCGGCATGGGCGCGCATCTGATGGCCGGCGCGTGGATGGTGATGGCCCACGGCGCCGTCTCGGCCCAGTATTCGGCCTTCTCCGGTCCGCGCGGGGCCGACATGGCCTATGCCACCTCGATGGCCATGCTGATGGCCCACCGCCAGACCGACTGGGGCAAGGTGGAACTGAAAGGCATGGTCAGCCTGGAGCCGCTGATGTCGGCGCACGGCTATCCCAGCCTGTTCACCACCGGCGAAACGGCGCAAGGGGCGCCGCTGGTCGATCGCCAACACCCCCACAACGCCTTCATGGAGCTGGCCGCGCGGGTGGATATTAACGCCGGGCCGGGCAGCCTGTTCCTTTATGGTGGCCCGGTGGGCGAACCCGCGCTGGGGCCCAGCGCCTTCATGATGCGTGGTTCGGCGCGCTACAATCCCGATCCGCCGATCAGCCACCACTGGTTCGATTCGACCCATATCACTTTCGGCGTGGTCACGATGGGCTATGCGACCGACCATTGGCAGCTGGAGGCCAGCGCCTTTCGCGGCGCCGAGCCGGGCGAAGGGCGGTGGAGCATCGAGGTGCTCCGGCTTGATTCGTGGTCGGTCCGCGCGACGCTGAACCCCACCGCCCACTGGGCGATCCAGGCCAGCTATGGCCAGTTCCACCAGCCCGAAGCCGCCCACCCCGGCGAGGACGAGCACCGCTTTACCGCCAGCACCCACTATGCAACCGGAAAACTGGCGGCGATGCTGGCCTTTTCCGCCAAGCGCCGCGTCCCCGGCGCCACCCTCACCGCCTGGCTGGGCGAGGCGAACTGGAACCTCGCCGCGCACGACACGCTGTTCGCCCGGATCGAGAACGTCAACAACGACGAGCTGTTCCCCGACCATGCCAGCCCGCTGCACGATCAGGCCTTCCGCGTCACCAAGGCCCAGCTGGGCTATGCCCGGCGCATTGCGCTCCACCCCTTCGAACTGGCACTGGGGGCCAGCGGCGCGGTCTATGCCAAGCCCGCCGCGCTCGACCCGTTCTATGGCACGAACCCGCTGGGCTATACCCTGTTCGCAAAACTGCTGCTGGGTCATTGAGCGGCTGGCCATCGCCGGTTAGGCTGGCGCGATGACTCGCCGCCTGATCGCCGCCCTCGCGCTCGCGCTTTCCGCCTGCGCCGCCCCGCCGCCGCATTCCGCCCCGCCGCCGCCCCCAACCTTCCTGGCGCCGCAGGAACAGCGCGCGCCGGTCACCCTGCTGATCTCGATCGACGGCTTCCGCCCCGATTACCTGACGCGCGGGGTGACCCCGAACCTCAACGCGCTCGCCGCCGAGGGGATCAGCGCGGCGATGCGGCCCAGCTTTCCCAGCAAGACCTTCCCCAACCACTGGACGCTGGTGACCGGCCTGCGGCCCGACCGCAGCGGGATCGTCGCCAACCGGATGCTGGATGCCAAGATCCCCGGCAAGGTCTTCACCATGGCCACCGACGATCCGCGCTGGTGGTCCGAGGCGCAGCCGATCTGGATCGCCGCCGAAGCGGCCGGGATCCGCACCGCGACGATGTTCTGGCCGGGTTCGAACGTGCTGCTGGCCGGCGGGCGCCCGAGCGACTGGATGCAGTTCAACGAGCATATCTCGAACCGCCAGCGGGTGGACGTGGTGGTAGACTGGCTGCGCCGCCCGGCCAGCAACCGCCCGCGCCTGCTGACCGCCTATTTCGACCTGGTCGACACCGCCGGCCACGATTTCGGCCCGGATTCGCCGCAGGTTACCGCCGCCGTGGCCGAGGTGGACAGCCAGATCGGCCGGCTGCGCGCCGAGCTGGCCGCGCTGGGCCAGCCAGTCAACCTGGTGGTGGTGGCCGACCATGGCATGGCCGCGCTGGCGCCGGAGCGGGTGGTACGGCTGGAAAGCTTTGCCGATCCGGCCGACTATACCGTGGTCGAGGATGGCCCCTTTGCCACGCTGAACCCGGTGGCGGGGCACGATGCGGCATTGGCCGCCGCGCTGGCCAAGGCCCCGGCGCATGTCCAGTGCTGGGCCAAGGGCGCGATCCCGGCGCGGCTGCATTATGGCAGTCACCCGCGCGTGCCGGCCTTCCTGTGCCTGGCCGATCCCGGCTGGCAGGTGATGGGGGCTACCTCGAAGGGCCCGACTGGCGGCACCCATGGTTTCGACAACGATGCGCCCGAGATGCGCGCGCTGTTCATCGCCGCTGGCCCCGCGATCCGTCCCGTCGGCAAGCTGCCGACGTTCGACAATGTCGATGTCGAGCCACTGCTGCGCGACCTGATCGGCCTGCCTCAAGGCACCCCGCGCGACGGCGATGACACCCCGTTTCGCGCCGCGTTGAAGCGTTAGGAGAAGCGCATTGCAGTTCTACGAAGACCTGGTGGTTGGCGCGGTCGAGCGCTTTGGCCGCTATGAAGTGACCCGCGAGGAAGTGCTGGATTTTGCCCGCAAGTACGATCCGCAGGCCTTCCACCTTGACGACGCGGCGGCGGCCAGAACCCATTTCGGGCGGCTGGCCGCCAGCGGCTGGCACACCGCCGCGATGACCATGGCGATGCTGGTGGCCCACTGGCAAGGCGCCGGCTATCGCGGCCTGGGTTCGCCCGGGATCGATGAATTGCGCTGGCTGCGTCCGGTCTATCCCGGCGACGTGCTGAGCGTCGAGGCCGAGCTGCTGATGAGGCGGCGCAGCAAGACCAGGCCCGAGCGCGGGATCATCCGCAGCGCCTCGCGCACGCTCAACCAGCATGGCGAAGTGGTGATGACCATGGTCTCGAACGGGATGGTCGAGGTCGGCGACCCCGCCGCGCCAATCGGGGAATGAGCGCCCGCCTGCCCGCTGCGCCGCTGTCCCGCCTGCTGGCGATCATGGCCCGGCTGCGCGACCCCGAACGGGGCTGCGAATGGGACCGGGCGCAGGACCATGCCAGCATCGTTCCGCACACTATCGAGGAAGCCTACGAAGTGGCCGATGCGGTGGCGCGCGGCGACCGCGCGGCACTGCGCGACGAATTGGGCGACCTGCTGTTCCAGGTGGTGTTCCAGGCCCGCATCGCCGAAGAGGCCGGGCATTTCGATTTCGCCGGCGTGGCCGAGGCCATCGCCACCAAGCTGGAAGCGCGCCATCCGCACATCTTCGGCGTGGCCGAGGCCGACGATCGCCCGCGCGAAGAACGGTGGGAAGCGCTGAAGGAAGCCGAACGCGCGGCCAAGGGCGAGGCCGGCGCGCTCGAGGGGGTGGCATTGGCCCTGCCGGCGCTGCTGCGGGCCGAAAAACTGCAGAAACGCGCGGCGCGGGTCGGGTTCGACTGGCCCGAACCCGAGGGTTCCGCCGCCAAGCTGCGCGAGGAAATGGCCGAGCTGGCCAGCGCCGGCACCGCCGGGGAACGGGTGGAGGAAGCGGGCGACCTGCTGTTCGCCGCGGTCAACCTGGTGCGGGCCTGCGGGGTTTCCGCCGAAGAGGCCTTGCGCGCCGCCAATGCCAAGTTCGAACGACGCTTCCGCGGGATGGAACAACTGGCCACGGCGCAGGGCGAGAGCTTCGCCGCGCTCGATCTGGCGGCGCAGGAAGCGCTGTGGCAGGCGGTGAAGGCAGGCGAGCGCGCCAGCCGCTAAAGCCGGCTGAAGCGCCCCAGTTCGCGCGGAGTCAGCCGCACCGCAATCGCCCGCTGCGGCTGGCCATCAGTGCCTTCCACCGCCTCGTCGGCCAGCACTTCGCCGTGGGCGTGCAGCCAGGCAATCCGTTGGCCATCGGCGGCATCGAGCCGGAACTGGCATTCGCGGGCATCGCCGGTCAGCAGGCGGCCCGCCGTGGCCAGCAGCTCGTCGCAACCCGCGCCGGTCAGCGCCGAAACCCGCACCACCGGCAAGTCGGCGGCCAGCGCCTGCCCTTCCAGTTCGGCGGCACGCCCGGCATCGAGCAGGTCACACTTGTTCCACACCTCGATCAGCGGCGCGCGCGGGGCACCGTCATCCGCGCCATCGTCCACCCCGATCCCCAGCTCGGTCAGCACCGCCAGCACCTGCGCCTTCTGCTGCGCGGCGTCGGGGTTGGCCATGTCGCGGACGTGCAGGATCACGTCGGCGGCGGTGACTTCCTCAAGCGTGGCGCGAAAGGCCGCGACCAGTTGGGTGGGCAGGTCGGAAATGAAGCCCACCGTGTCCGAGAGGATCGCCTTGTCCACCCCCGGCAGGCGGATCGCCCGCATGGTCGGGTCGAGCGTGGCGAACAGCAGATCCTGCGCCATGACGTCAGCGCCGGTCAAACGGTTGAACAGGGTGCTTTTCCCGGCGTTGGTATAGCCCACCAGCGCCAGCACCGGCCATGGCGCCTTGCCGCGCCGTTCGCGGTGGAGGCCCCGGGTGCGGCGCACCTGCTCCAGCTCGCGGCGGATGCGGGCCATGCGATCACGGATCAGCCGGCGGTCGGCCTCGATCTGTGTTTCGCCGGGGCCGCCCAGGAAGCCGAAGCCGCCGCGCTGGCGCTCCAGGTGGGTCCAGCTGCGCACCAGCCGCCCCGCCTGATAATCAAGGTGGGCCAGCTCGACCTGCAAACGCCCTTCGGCGGTGGCGGCACGTTCGCCGAAGATTTCGAGGATCAGCCCGGTGCGGTCGATCACCTTGCGGCCCAGCTTTTCCTCAAGGTTGCGCTGCTGGATCGCCGAAAGCGCACCGTCCACCACCACCAGCTCGGCCTCGCCCGCCTCGGCCATGCCGCGCAGGTTGGCGATCTGGCCCTCGCCGAACAGGGTGCCGGGGCGAATATCGCGGATCGGCACCAGGCAGGCGTCGGCAATCACCAGCCCGATCGCCAGCGCCAGCCCCTTGGCCTCCTCCAGCCGGGCGGCAGGATCGACCGACAGGCCGTTGGCCGCGCCGCGCGCGCGAATCTCCGGGCACACCACCAAGGCGCGGGCCCCGCGGCTGACCTCGCCGGCCGTCTCCTCGCCGAACTGGAACTGGCTCAATCGGCCTCGCCGTCCCACTCGCCGGTCAGGTCGACCGGGCCGAGCGGCTGAATGGTGGAGACCGCATGCTTGTAGGCCAGCTG
>JAFECL010000055.1:267-7035 GCA_018242165.1 Pseudomonadota bacterium | reverse complement strand
TCGACCGGCTGGCTGGGCATGATCGTCGAAACGGCATGCTTGTAAACCAGCTGCGACTGCCCGTCGCGGCGCAGCAGGATCGAGAAATTGTCGAACCAGGTAACGATCCCCTGCAGCTTCACGCCCTTGACCAGGAACATGGTCACCGGGGTCTTGTGCTTGCGCAGCAGGTTGAGGAACTGGTCCTGCAGGTTCTGCCCCTTGGCGCCGCCAGCCGGCGCAGCCAGCGGCGCGGCGCCATCGACCAGTGTGGTTTCAGCGGCTTCTGATGCGGTTTCGGCGCTGGTTTCGGCCTTCTGGCGCGGGCGTGCGGTGAGGGTTCGTCCGGTCATGGTCGGTCCTTTCTTGTCTTGGCGGGCCGGGGAAAGCCCGCGATCTGGCCCGGCAGCGAATCCCGCCACAGCCGACTATCATGGCAGAAGGTATCGCCTCGCCACGGCGGCGTAAATGCCAAATACGCCGCACTGCACAATCGGGCGGCGGGCGCTCAGTCCTCGCTCTCGTCCTCGCGGCCGACCATGCCGAGCAGCTTGAGCTTGCGATGCAGCGCCGAGCGCTCCATCCCGATGAAGGCGGCGGTGCGCGAGATATTGCCCGAAAAGCGCCGGATCTGCACCCGCAGATATTCGCGTTCGAAGTTCTCCCGCGCCTCGCGCAGCGGCGCCCCCATCAGCGCCGGCATGCCCATGTCGCCGCCCATCTGGCCGTTGACCACCTCGCCCGGCAGCATGTCGGGCTCGATCCGCGACAGCCGGTCGCGCGGCGCGAGGATCACCGTGCGCTCGATCACGTTGCGCAACTGGCGGACGTTGCCGGGCCATTCGTAGGCCTGCAGCGCGGCGATCGCCTCGACGCTCAGCTCGGGCGGGGCAAGGCCCTGATCGTTGGCATAACGGGCGAAGAAATGATCGGCCAGCGCGGGGATATCCTCGCGCCGCTCGGCCAGCGAGGGCACCACCACCGGCACGACGTTGAGCCGGTAATAGAGGTCTTCGCGAAAGCGCTTCTCGGCAATCTCGCGCTCCAGATCGCGCGAGGTCGAGGAAACCACCCGCACATCGACACGGATCTGGCGGCTGCCACCCACCCGCACAAAGCTCTGGTCGGTCAGCACCCGCAGGATCCGGGCCTGGGTCGACAGCGGCATGTCGGCCACCTCGTCGAGGTAAAGCGTGCCGCCATCGGCCACTTCGAGCAGCCCGGCGCGGATCAGCTTGCCCTCGGCCTCTTCGCCGAACAGCTCCTGCTCGAAGCGTTCCGGGGTGATCCGCGCCGCGCTGACCGAAACGAAAGCGCTGGCCGCGCGCGGGCTCCAGCTGTGCAACAGCCGGGCGGCAACTTCCTTGCCCACCCCGGCGGGGCCCGAGATCAGCACCCGGCTGCCGGTGCTCGACACCCGCTTGAGCGTGGCCCGTACGGCATTGATCGCCGCCGAAGAGCCGTTGAATTCCTCGCCTGCCGGCCCATCCAGCTTCAACCGGGCATTCTCGCGGCGCAGCCGCTCGGTCTCGGTGGCGCGGCCAACGAGGTGGAGCAGGCGCTCGGCCTCGAAGGGCTTCTCGATGAAATCCACCGCGCCGCGGCCGATGGCGGAAACCGCGGTATCGATGTTGCCGTGGCCCGAGAAGATGATCACCGGCAGCTCGGGCTCGCGCGCTTTGATCGCGTCGAGCACTTCCAGTCCGTCCATCGGGCTGCCGTGCAGCCAGACGTCGAGCAGCACCAGGCTGGGCCGGCGCTGGTCGATCGCGGCCAGTGCACCGGCGCTGTCGCCAGCGGTGCGGCATTCGTAGCCTTCGTCGCTCAACACGCCCGCGACCAGGTCGCGGATGTCGCGTTCATCGTCGACGATCAGGATTTCCAGCGGCATCAGGCTTCCCTTTTGGCAGCGGTGATCGGGTACATCGGTTGCTCTTTCATTCGGCGGCCTGCGACTGCGGGCGCGCGCCTTCCAGCGGATCGCGGGCAAAGCGCATGGTGACGACGGTGCCGCCATCGGCGCCGCCACCCGCCTCGAAGGTCATCTCGCCGCCGTGTTCCTCGATGATCTTCTTGACGATGGCGAGGCCCAGCCCGGTGCCCTTGTCGCGGGTGGTGACATAGGGTTCGACGATCCGCTCGCGGTCCTGCGGCAGGCCGATGCCGTTGTCGGCCACCGCGACAGTGATCGCATGGCCCAGATCGCGCATTGTCACCCGGATCTTGCCGCGATAAGTTTCATCGGAATTCTTTGATTTTGATTCAACAGCTTCAACGGAATTTTTAAGAACGTTAGTCATCGCCTGGCCGAACTGGTGTCGATCACAGGCGATCGGGGCGATGTCGGCGTCGGCGGCGAAGGCGAAGCTGATGTCGGGCCGCGCCACTTCCTGCAGGAACAGCGCCTGCCGGGCCAGGTCGACCGGATCCTCGCCCCGGAACACCGGCTTGGGCAGCCGCGCGAACGAGCTGAATTCGTCGACCATCTTCCGCAGATCGCCCACCTGGCGGATGATCGTGCTGGTCAGTTCCTCAAACAGCTCGCCATCGGTGGCGATCTGGCGGCGATAGCGCCGGCTGAGCCGCTCGGTCGCCAGCTGGATCGGGGTCAGCGGGTTCTTGATCTCGTGCGCGATGCGCCGCGCCACGTCGGACCAGGCGGCGGCGCGCTGATCGAGCAGGCGGCGGGTAATATCCTCGAAAGTGATGACGTGGCCCGAGGGGTTGCGGGTAACACGCACCGCCAGGGTGCGCAGTTCGCCGGCGCCCGAGGTATGCTGGATCAGCGAATCGACCGCCCCTTCACCCAGCAGCGCGGCGATGGCGGGCGAGATCTCGGCCATGGCCTGCCCCACGGGCGGCGGCACCCCGGGGCCAAGCAGCAGCTGGCACGCCGAACTGTTCATCAGCCGTACCTGCCCCTGCCGGTCAAGCGAGACGATCCCAGCAGTGACCGACTGGAGCACCGCCTCGATGAACGAGCGGCGCTCGTCGAGCTGCTGGTTGGCACCGACCAGCGCCTGGGTCTGCCGCTCGATCTGCGCGGTCATGCGATTGAAGGCGCGGTTCAGCAGGCCGATCTCGTCCGCCCCGGTGCGCCCCTCGACCCGCAGCGCGAAATTGCCCTCGCCCACCGCCCCGGCGGCGTCGACCAGCCGGTACAGCGGCTGGACCTGCCGGTCGGCAAAGCGCAACCCGACCCACACGGCAAAGCCGACCAGCGCCAGGCTGGCCACCAGCAGCGCGATGTTGAAGCGCAGCTGCAACAGCCGGGCGCGACGGGTCAGCACCTGGTAGGCCCGCACGATATTGTCGGCGCTGCGCCCCTGGCTCAGCGCCAGCAGGTCGCTCTTGCGCGCGACGTAGAGGTAGAGGCCGGTGGGCCGGTCAATCGGCGCCACCGCCTCGATCCGGTCGGCGCTGGGTTTGACGATGATCGGCTCGCCCGCATCCAGCCGGCGGACATCGGCGGCGTTCAGGCGCGGCGGGCTGTCGCGGTTGCCGGGATTGGCGAAGGCCAGAGTCCGCACCGCGCCGTCGCGGCCCTTCTGGACAATTGCCACATCGTCGAACTTGCGGCGGATTACCTGATCCGAAACCCCGGCCTGGAACTGGACCGAGGCGATCGGCAGCCGGCTCAGTTCGAAATTCAGGTCGGCGGCCATGGCCACGGCGTTTTCCGAAACGTCGCGCTGGGTCTGCTCGTAATAGCCGCGCGCCAGCTTGTTGGCATTTTCCAGCAGCCCGCGCGAACTGTCGGAAAACCAGAATTCCACGCCCGACTGGAACAGCAGCGAGGCAAAGATCGCCACCAGCAGGGTAACGAACGAGGC
This sequence comes from Pseudomonadota bacterium, assembly GCA_018242165.1. Lineage (GTDB taxonomy): Bacteria > Pseudomonadota > Alphaproteobacteria > Sphingomonadales > Sphingomonadaceae > Novosphingobium. The sequence continues at coordinate 3,223 of JAFECL010000055.1, read as the reverse complement.
GATCAGCGAAAAGAACGACACCAGCTGGACGTGCATCCGCCCGGTGCCCCCGCCCAGCACGGCGGCGCGGCGCAGCGCCAGCCACCGCCCCAGCAGGACCAGCAGCGCCATGCCCGGCACCATCATCCCGATCAGCAGGGTGGCGGTAAGTCCGCCCGAAACCAGCCCGCCCCGCTCGGCCGAGGCGCGCAGCGCCACCGCAGCGGTGAGCATCGCGGTCAGGAAGGCAAGGCCCGCCGATGCCGCGATCCACGGCACCAGCCGCGCGCGACGCAGGCTGACCAGCCAGCGCCGCCGCAGGGGCGCCCAGCGCTGGAGCAGAGGGGAAGCCGGACCAGCCATGATGCGCAACTACAACACCCCTGTTGCAGGGATGCAAGGGAATTCGCCTTGGCGCCCTTAGCCGCGCGCAAAGCCCTCCACGGTCAGGCCCAGCTGGGTCAGCCGCTTGCGCAGGGTGTTGCGGTTGATCCCCAGCAACTGGGCGGCGCGCAGCTGGTTGCCGCCGGTCTGCTCCAGCGCGGCGGCGAACAGCGGGCGCTCGAAGGCGGCCAGCGCGGCATCGTAAACCTGCCCGGGCACCGGACGATGATCGGCCAGCCAGCCCCGCACCGCACGCTCCAGGTCGGGTGCCGCACCATCCTCGCCCGCCTCGGCCCGCGCCGCCTCGGCCAGCAACGGGGCAAGGGCCGCCGCATCGACCAGCTCCTCGCGGGCCAGCAGCGCCAGACGGAACAGCAGGTTGCGCAGCTCACGCACATTGCCGCGCCACGGCTGGCGGCGCAGCAAGGCCACGGCATCGGCGGCCAGCTGGCGGCGCGGCAGCCCCTCGGCGGCGGCCTGAGCGAGGAAATGGCGGGCCAATGCCTCGATATCGTCAGCCCGCTCGCGCAGCGGCGGCAGCGGGATCGGCACGACGTTGAGCCGGTAATAGAGGTCCTCGCGAAACTGGCCGGCGGCGATCAGCGGCCCGAGATCCTTGTTAGTCGCGGCGATGATCCGGGTATCGACCCGCACTTCCTCGCGCCCGCCCACCCGCAGGATCCGCCCCGATTGCAGCGCGCGCAGCAGCCGGGTCTGGGCCTGCATCGGCATGTCGCCGATCTCGTCAAGGAACAGGGTGCCGCCGCTGGCCGCCTCGAACTTGCCGATGTGGCGGGCCACCGCGCCGGTAAAGGCGCCCTTTTCGTGGCCGAACAGCTCGCTCTCGATCAGTTCGGCGGGGATCGCGGCGGTATTCACCGCCACGAACGGCCCCTCGCGGCGGTGCCCCAGCTGGTGGATCGCCTGGGCCACCAGCTCCTTGCCGGTACCGCTTTCGCCCAGCACCAGCACCGACAGATCGTTGCGCAGCACCCGCGTGATCAGCCGGTAAACCGCCTGCATCGGCGCGCTGCGCCCGACCAGCGGCAGGCTTTCGGCGGGCCCCTCGTCTTCCGGTGCAGCCGCCCCGGCCGCCACGGCGGCACGCACCGTGCGGACCAGCTCGTCCAGGTCGAACGGCTTGGGGAAATATTCGAAGGCCCCGGTATCGCTGGCCCGCACCGCGGTATCGAGCGTGTTCTGGGCCGAAAGGATGATCACCGGCATCCCGGGATGATCGGCGCGCACCCGGCCCAGCGTCTCGATCCCGTCGCCATCGGTCAGCACCACGTCCGTGATCAGCGCGGCGAAATGCTGGCCGGCCAGCAAGCGGTCGCGCCCGGCAACGCTGTCGCAGCGGGTCACCGCAAAGCCCTCGGCCTCCAGCGCGGCGGTGATCACCGTGGCGATCCCGGCGTCGTCCTCGACCAGCAGCACGCTCATGATTGCCCGTCTCCTTCGCCCGGTATGGGCCCCCGCGCCATCGGCAGGTGCAGCCGGAAATGGGTCCAGCCGCCGCCCGGCGCCTGTTCGCGATCGTGCGAGATGCGCCCGTTCATGTCGGCGACCAGCTTGCGGACCAGCGCCAGCCCCAGCCCCTGCCCGCTGCGCTTGCTGGTGACAAAGGGCTCGAACAGCCGCTCACGCAGCGCCGGGTCGATCCCCGGGCCATTGTCGGAAACCCGCAGTTCGATCGGCAGGCGCACCGGCGCGGCCTGACCGGGGGCGTGCAGCAGCAGCCCGCTGGCAAAGCGGGTGCGGACGACCAGCCGCGGCTGCTCCATCCCCGCGCAGGCATCGCGGGCATTGGCCAGCAGATTGATCAGCACCTGCACCAGCGCCCCGGCATGGCCCAGCACCGGGGGCAGCGAAGGATCGAACTCTTCCTCGATCCGCAGCGGCGCATCGCTGGCCGCGCCGATCACCGCGATGGCGCGGCGCACCGCTTCATGCAGGTTGCACGGGGCGACCGGATCGGCGCTGCGCCGGCTAAGGGTCTGCATCTGGTCGATCAGCTTGGCGATCCGGTCGACCTCGTCGGCGATCAGAGTGGTCAGCGCCGCATCGCCGGGCAGCTTGCGGGCCAGCAATTGGGCGGCGCCGCGAATCCCCGCCAGCGGGTTCTTGATCTCGTGCGCCAGCACATCGGGCGCGCGCAGCACGGCGTCATCGCCGCCGCTGGCCACTTCGCTGATCGCCTCGGCGGCGGCGGCATCGAGCAGGGTCACCACCTGCCAGCCCGGCTGATCGACCAACGGCGCGGTGGTGACGTCAAGCCGCCGGGTGCCCTGCCCGGCCACCCGCGCTTCCACCTGACGGGCCGAAACCGGGGCGTCGGCCTCGGCAATCCGCTCGGCCAGGCGCGGCGCGGCAAAGTCCAGCACCTCGTCCAGCTGCCGCCCGGCTAGCCGCCGCGCGCTCTGTCCGAAGAACTGCTCGGCCGCCGGGTTGGCGCTGACGATCCGCCGGTCGGGCCCCAACACCACCAGCGCCTGCGGCAGGCTGGCCAGCACCCGGGGCGGATCGTGCTCCACGCTCAGGCCGCGCGCCGGGCCAGCAGCGGGGCGTAGAAGGCTTCCAGCGCATCCAGCAC
>JAFECL010000055.1:0-219 GCA_018242165.1 Pseudomonadota bacterium | reverse complement strand
GTACCAGCCCAGGTGCTTGCGCGCCATGCGCACCCCGGTTTCCTTGCCATAGTGGCTGAGCATGTCGCAATAATGCTCTGTAATAATGTCATATTGCTGATCGATATCAGGATCGGCAAAGGGCTCGCCCGTCTCCAGCCAGCGGATCACCTGGCCCAGCAGCCACGGCCGCCCATAGGTGCCGCGCCCGATCATCACCCCATCGGCGCCCGACAGTTC
>JAFECL010000054.1:248-17616 GCA_018242165.1 Pseudomonadota bacterium | reverse complement strand
TCGTCGGGCATCACCCAGGGGCGCTTGTCGCCGGCGCCGATGGCCAGGATCATGCCCTGCGGCGGGTTGATCACCGCCTCGAACTGCTTGATCCCCATCATCCCCATGTTCGAGAGGCTGGCGGTGCCGCCCTGGAACTCGTGCGGCTGCAGCTTGCCTTCCTTGGCCCGGGCGGCCAGCGCGGCCATCTCGGCGGAGATCGCCGCCACGCCCTTGCCGCTGGCGTCGGTGATGATCGGGGTGATCAGCCCGGCGGGAATGGAAACCGCCACGCTGATGTCGGCGCGGTGGTACTGGCGCATGGTATCGCCCGCGAAGGCAACATTGCAGGCCGGCACCTGGGTCAGTGCCACGCCCAGCGCCTTGATCAGCATATCGTTGACCGACAGCTTCACGCCGCGCGCGGCCAGCGCCGCGTTCAGCTCGCCGCGCAGCTTGAGCAGGGCATCGAGCCGGACATCGACCGTCAGGTAGATATGCGGCACCTGCTGCTTGCTCTCGGTCAGGCGGCGAGCGATGGTCTTGCGCATCGAGGAGAGCTTCACATCCTCGTGCGGGATGCCGAAATCGGGCAGCGCGGCGGGTGCCACCGGCGCCGGGGCTGCCACGGGGGCCGCCACCGCAGCGGGGGCACTGGCCACCGGGGCCGCCGCACCGGGCTTCGCCCCTTCGACATCGGCCTTGACGATCCGCCCGTTGGGGCCGCTGCCGGCGATCCTGGCCAGATCCACGCCATTCTGCGCGGCAATCCGCTTGGCCAGCGGGGTGGCGACCACGCGGTCACCCTTGGCAGCCGGCGCAACCGCCGGCGCAGGTGCGGGCGCCGGGGCCGGGGCCGGGGCAGGCGCAGCGACCGGAGCGGGCGCGGCGGCCGGGGCAGCCTTGGCCTTGGGCGCCGGCGCCGCATCATCGTCCTCGCCGGCCAGTTGGGCGATCACCGTGCCGACCTTCACGTCTTCGGTGCCCTCGGCCACGTCGATGGCGACAATCGTGCCCTCGTCCACCGCTTCGAACTCCATCGTAGCCTTGTCGGTCTCGATCTCGGCCAGGATATCGCCCGAGCTGACCTTGTCGCCCACCTTGACCAGCCAGCGGGCAAGTTTGCCCGACTCCATGGTGGGGGAAAGCGCGGGCATCTGGATGGCGGTAGGCATCGGCGGCGGGCTCTCGTTCAAAGGCGTGCCGTAACGGCACCTGTCACCTGTCTCTGGCCAAAATGTCGCGCCACGGCAAGATGCTTGCGCGGGAATAGGAATGCGGCGATACCACGCGCGAACGGGGGCAAGCCATGCGGACCTATCTGGTGATCATGGATGAGACCGACGAGGCGCGGGTCGCCTTGCGTTTTGCCACCCGCCGCGCGGCGAATACCAAGGGGGCGGTGCACCTGCTGGCCCTGGTGCCGCGCCAGCCGTTCCTTGCCTTTGGCGGCCTGCAGGCGACGATGGAAGCCGAATCCGTCGAGCGGGCGCACGCTCTGCTAGCCGATGCCGCCGGCAGCGTGGCGGCATCGGGCACCGATCCGGTGGTGGCCGTGGCCCAAGGCGATGGGGTGACAGTGGTGCGCGACTATCTCGCCCAGCATCCCGAAGTGACCGCGCTGGTGCTGGCCGCCGCGCGCGAGGGCGGGCCGGGCCCGCTGGTCTCGCACTTTACCGGCGCCGGGCTGGGGCAGCTGCCCTGCCCGCTGTTCATCGTGCCCGGCGGCCTGTCCGAGGCCGATATCGACCGCCTCAGCTAACGCCGCCCGCGCCCCTGATGGCGGATGTTGGCCGGGCGCCCGCGCCGGCCGGCCAGATGCGCGCCGCGCTTCTTCAGCGGCAAGGGCGCCCCCCGGCTTTCGATCCGCCCGCCGGGGCCATCCTCAGGCTCGAACTTCAGCGCCCCGGTCAGCGGGTTGGCCTCGGCAAGGCGCAGCGGCAGGCGGTCGCCCAGGGCAAAGCGGGTGCCGCTTTCCTCGCCCTCCAGGGCATGGGCCTTTTCGTCATGGTGGAACCTTTCCCAGCCCAGCACCGATACCGGCACCAGCCCGTCGCCCCCCAGCCCGATGATCGTCGCGAACAGGCCAAAGCGCTGAACCCCGGTGATCCGGCATTCGAACACCTCGCCAACACGGCTGGCCAGCCAGGCGGCAACGTAACGATCAAGCGTCTCGCGCTCGGCCTCCATCGCCCGGCGCTCGGTCCCGCTGATCGCGTCGCAAATCCGCGCAAGGTCTGCCCGGTCACGCGGGGCCAGGCCGCTGGTGGCCGGCAGGTCGGCCCTGGGGGCGGGCTGCTCCAGCCCATAGGCATCGACCAGCGCGCGGTGGACCAGCAGATCGGAATAGCGCCGGATCGGGCTGGTGAAATGCGCATAGCTGCCCAGCGCCAGCCCGAAATGCCCGGCATTGCGCGGGCCATAATAGGCCTGGGTCTGGCTACGCAGCACGGCTTCCATGATCAGGGCCTTTTCGGCCTCGTCCGCCACGCCCTTCAGCATGCGGTTGAACAGGCCGGGGGTGATGACCTGACCCAGCGCCAGCTTGCGCTCGAAGGTGGCAAGGTAGTCCTTCAGCGCGACCAGCTTTTCCCGGCTCGGCGGCTCGTGCACGCGATAGACCACCGGCGCCGCCTTCGCCTCCAGCGCCTTGGCGGCGGCGACGTTCGCGGCAATCATGAAATCCTCGACCACGCGGTGTGCATCAAGCCGCTCGCGCAGCGCAATGCTGGCGATGCGGCCCTGATCATCCAGCTTGACCTGCCGCTCGGGCAGATCGAGGTCGAGCGGATCGCGGGCCTCGCGCGCCTTGCCCAGCGCAGACCAGGCTTCCCACAGATGGGCAAGGTGTGGCTCGGCGGTGCCGGCATCGATCCGCCGCTGCGCTTCCTCATAGGCGATCACCTCGGCGATCCGTACCGTTGCGCGGGTGAAACGCCATGACGTCATCTTGCCGTGGCCATCGAAAGCCATGTGGCAGGCCAGCGCCGCGCGCGGTGCCCCGGCCTTCAGCGAGCAGACATCGGCCGAGAGAACTTCGGGCAGCATCGGCACTACCCGGTCGGGGAAATAGACCGAATTGCCACGCAGCCGCGCCGCGCGATCGAGCGCGCCACCGGGCCGGACGTAGAACGACACGTCGGCAATCGCCACCACCGCGCGCCAGCCCCCTGCCCCGTCGGGCTCGGCCCAGATCGCATCGTCATGGTCGCGCGCATCGACCGGGTCGATGGCCACGATCGGCAGGTGGGTCAGATCCTCGCGGGCCGTGTCGAGCGGCAGTTTCGCCGCCAGTTCAGCCTCGGCCACCGCCTCGGGGGCGAAGCCGAAGGGGATGCCGTGCTTGTGGATCGCGATCAGGCTGAAGGCCTTGGGCGCCAGCGGATCGCCCAGCACGGCCGTTACCTTGACGCCGGCGCGATGGCTGCGGCCTGCAGGTTCGGCCAGCACCAGTTGCCCGGCCTCGGCCCCGCCGGCATCGGCAATCGGCGCGGCATGGCGCACCCGCTTGTCGATCGGGGCGAGCCACAGCTTGCCGGCGCCATCGGCCTCGATCACGCCCATGGTCTGCTCGGCCCGCGCCGGCAGCTTCTTCATCGGGTGGGCGATCCACCCGGTGCCGGTTTCCTCGGTCCGCGCCAGCACCCGGTCGCCCACCTTCAGCGCCCCGGTCGGCGCCGAGGGGCCGCGCCGTGCCGGCCCGCGCCCGCGTTGCTCGACCAGCCGCAGCCGCGCCGGCGGGGTGCCGCTATCGGCCTCCCAGCTGTCAGGGATGGCGATCGCCTCGCCCTCGTCGATCTCGACCACCCGCAGCACGGTCACCTTCGGCACCCCGCCCATCGCATGGTAGGCGGTGCGCTTGCCGTCGATCAGGCCTTCCTCGGCCATGTCTTTCAGCAGGGCCTTCAGCTGGATCTTCTCGGTGCCCTTCAGGCTGAAGTGCTTGGCGATCTCGCGCTTGCCGACCACCTCTTCGGCCTGGGCGATGAAATCGAGCACCTGCTGGCGGGTGGGCAGGCCGGGCTGCGGACGGGGCGCCTTCACCGGGGCAGCCGTTCAAGCCACAGGGTGCGGCGGATCGTCTCGTCGATCATGCACTGGCCATAGAGCAGCGTGGCGATGGTGCCCCCCTCGCCTTCCTTGGCCGCCAGGTCGCACTGGCGCTGGCGGGCCGTGATCCAGCCGCGTTCCGCCCGGCGCAGTTCGGCAAGGCGCGCCGGCGCCAGCCGGGCGATGGTCTGCTGCCACACCCGGTTCAAAGCCCGGTCCTGCCGGGCGAGCTCCGCCGCGTTGCAGCGATCCTGGCGCATCGTGTTCAGCTGCGGATCGGCCAGGCAGGTGCGGTATTCCGGCGTATAGCGCGCCTCGATTTCGGGGTGCGGGCGCGGCGGATCGGCCAGCGACTGGATCGGCTCGAAAGCATAGGCCGGCAGGGCGGCCAGCAGCAGCGCCAGCGGGGCCATCAATAGGACCGGGCGAGGTAGATCGTTTCCACCGCCGGCTCGCCGGTAAACAGGCAGGTGCCGCCGGGCGCCGGGGCGCCGACGGGCGTGTTGCGGATGGTCAGCTTCAGGGCCTTGAGCTGCTCGACCACCCTGGCCAGCGCCGCGCCGGTGGGGCGTGACCAGCCACATTCGACCCAGCCGGGGTATTTGCGGTCTTCTGCGAAATAGGTGGCCAGCTGGTCCAGGCTGGTCACCCCTCGCTCGATCTGCGCATCGCGCCGGGCGGCGGCCTCGGCCAGCAGGCCGCCCTGCATCTCTTCCAGCAGGCCGGCAGCGGCGGCGGCGAAATCGTCGCGCGCCATGGCGGCAAAGTTCACCTTGCCATTGTCCTGCCACAGCCGATCGCGGCGCAGCACCGAAACCTGGCCGCCGGCGGCATCGCGCCCGCCGATTTCGAGCACCAGCGGCACCCCCTTCTTGACCCAGGCCCAGCGCTTTTGCGTCGCCTTGCCGGGCCGCTTGTCGAGCAGCACACGCAGCGGCTCGCCCAGCGCCGACTGGCCGGCCAGCGCGCGGCGCAGCTCCTCGCAATAGGCCAGCAGCGCGTCGTCGCCATCATCCTCGCGCAGCATCGGCAGGATCACGATCTGCTGCGGGGCAATGGCCGGCGGCACGCGCAGGCCATCGTCGTCGCCATGGGTCATGATCACCCCGCCGATCATCCGGGTCGAAACCCCCCAGCTGGTGGTATGGGCCAGCGCCTGCTGGCCCTCGCGGTTCTGGTAGTGAATCCCCGCCGCCTCGGCAAAGCTGGTGCCCAGATAGTGGCTGGTGCCGGCCTGCAGCGCCTTGCCATCCTGCATCATCGCCTCGATGCTGTAGGTGGCCACGGCGCCCGGGAAGCGTTCGTTCTCGGGCTTTTCGCCGGCGATAACCGGCATGGCCAGCACGTTCTCGGCGAATTCGCGGTACATTTCCAGCGCGCGCAGCGTCTCGGCCATGGCATCGTCACGGTCGGCGTGGGCGGTGTGGCCTTCCTGCCAGAGGAATTCGCTGGTGCGCAGGAACATCCGGGTGCGCATTTCCCAGCGCACCACATTGGCCCACTGGTTGGTCAGCAGCGGCAGGTCGCGCCAGCTCTGCACCCAGCGGGCCATGGCCGCGCCGATCACCGTCTCGCTGGTCGGGCGGACGATCAGGGGTTCCTCAAGCCTGGCCTCCGGGTCGGGAACCAGCCCGCCCTTGCCGTCCTGGATCAGTCGGTGGTGGGTGACGACCGCCATTTCCTTGGCAAAGCCGTCGACATGCTCGGCTTCCTTGGCGAAGTAGGACAGGGGAATGAACAGCGGGAAATAGCAGTTATCAACCCCGGCGGCCTTGATCCGCCGGTCCATCAGCAGCTGGATCCGCTCCCAGATGCCATAGCCCCACGGGCGGATCACCATGCAGCCACGCACGCCGCTTTCCTCGGCCATTTCGGCCTCGGAGATGACCTCCTGATACCATTGTGCGAAATCGTCGGCGCGGCGGGTCGACAGGGCGTGGCGGATCGCGGGATTCGTGCTCATGGCCCCCGTTAGCCGGACAAGCCCCGCGGTTCAAACCCCCCGTAGGCGGCGCGTAGGCAATGTTTTAACGCTACCGCCTAAAAGTACCTTCACCGGTTGCTGCGATACATGCGCGAAAGCAGGAGAGCATGGTGAAGAGGATGCCGATTTCGCCGAAGCTGGCGCAGCTTGCGCTGATGGCCGCGCTGATCGCCCCGGTGCCGGCGGTGGCGCGCGTCCACGTGCACCTTCATCCCACCGTGCACGATCGCTCCGCCCAGCCGCAGGCCAAGCCTTCGGACAATGCCGCCGCGCCCGATGGCGCCGATCTCTGGTCCGTGAGCAGCGACGAAAAGGACGCGGGCAGCAAGGCCGCGGGCAACCAGGCGATGGGCCTGATCGGCGGTGTGGCGGTTATGATGGGCGGGCTGGGCGTGATCGGCTTTGCCCTGCTCCGCCGCAACCGCGCCTGACCGCAGGCCCTACTTCGACAGCGAATCCAGCTTTTTCTGCATTTCGGCCATCTGCGCGCGCAGCTGGGCGATCTCGTCGGCACCGCCCTTGCCGCTGTCGGCCCGGCCCCCGTCGGGCTTGGCCGCATCGTTCCCGGCGCCGGGAATGAAGGCGGCGGCGGCGGCCTTGAACATTGCCATGTTCTGCTGGGCCAGCTTGGCCAGCGGGTTCTTGCCCAGACTGTCCTCGAAGGCCTTGTGCAGCTTGAGCTGGTTGGCGCGGAAATTGTCCATCGCCGCCTCGAGGTAATGGGGGATCAGCCCCTGCAGCGAATTGCCATACATCCCGATCAGCTGGCGCAGGAAGTTCACCGGCAGCATCTGCTCGCCGCTGGCCTCTTCCTCCATGATGATCTGGGTCAGGATCTGGTGGGTGATGTCGGCCCCGCTCTTGGCGTCGAGCACCTTGAAGTCGACCCCGTCGCGGGTCATCTTGGCGAGGTGGTCCAGGGTGATGTAGCTGCTGCTCTGGGTATTGTAGAGCCGCCGGTTGGCGTACTTCTTGATGATCACCGTATCGTCGCCGGCCTTGGCTGCCATGATTGTGCCCTCTTCCACCCGGGAAAGCGCTGAGCCTAGCCATTTCGCGGATGCAGCGCAACTTTTTGCTGCGCAGCAAAATACCCGCCGCCTAGCCCCGGGCGAAGCGCCGGCCCAGAAGGGTCAACAGTTCGTATTGCGAAAGGCCGCTGGCCAGCGCAGCCTCGGGCAGGTGATAGTCCAGCTCCAGCCAGTCGCCCTCCGCCAGCTCGGGCGCGGTGGAGAGGTCCACGATGGTCAGGTCCATCGAAACCCGGCCCAGCACCGGCAAGGCCCGCCCGCCGTGGCGCAGCACGCCCTTCCCGCCAGACCATGCGCGCAGGAAACCATCGGCATAGCCCAGCGCGACCACCCCGACCGGCATCGCCGCCGGGGCCACGAAGGTGGCATTGTAGCCCACCGGATCGCCAGCCTGCAGCATTCGCGTCTGCAGCAGCGCCGCCATCGGGCGGGCGACCTGGGCAACCGCGCCCGCCAGTTCCGCCCGCGGCACCCCACCATACAGCGCGAGGCCAGGGCGGGTCAGGTCGCCGTGATAGGCCCCGCCCAGCGCGATCCCGGCCGAATTGGCCAGCGCGGCGCGCGGCTTCGGCAGCATTGCCCGCGCCTCGATCCACCGGGCCAGCTGGACGGTGTTCTGCGCAACATCCTGATCCGCGCTGGCGAGGTGCGAGTGCAGCACCTCTACCTCCAGCTGCGCCACCAGCGGATCGCCCAGCTCGGCCATCGGCAGGCCCAGCCGGTTCATGCCGGTATCGACCATCAAGTCGCAGCTGCCCCCGCCGCCGGCCAGCCAGCGTGCCGCCTGCGCCAGCGAATTGATCACCGGCCGCGCCCCGGTCGCGCGGGCCGTGGCGCAATCGGCATCGTTCAGCGGGCCGTGCAGAACCGCCAGGCTGCCCGGCGGGGCGATGCCGGCCAGTTCGGCCGCCTCTGCCCAGTGGGCAACGAAAAAATCGCGGCAGCCCGCGCCGGCCAGCAGCGGCACGACCCGCGCCGCACCCAGCCCATAGGCATCGGCCTTGACAGCCGCCCCGGCCCGTGCCGCGCCCGAGCACTGATCCAGCGCGCGCCAGTTCGCCACCAGCGCAGTGTCATCGAGATCAAGCCGCAGCGGCGGCCTTGCTTCAGCCATCTTCGGAGAAATCGCGCGGCGGGCCGCCCTCGGCACCCCACAGCGTAACCAGCAGCGCGGCGGCAACCACCGCCAGCGTGTACCACAGCCCCTGATAGGGGTTGCCCGATTTGGCCACCATGTAGCTGGCGATCAGCGGCAGAAAGCCACCGAAATAGCCGGTGCCCAGGTGATAGGGGATGCTCATCGAGGAATAGCGGATCCGCGCCGGGAACATCTCGGCCAGTTGCGCCGCCATGCCGCCATAGGTCAGCCCCAGCGCGATGCTCAGCGCGAAGATCCAGGCGCCGATGGTGATCCGCGCGCTCCACGGCGGGGTCACCTTGTTCAGGTCATAACCATGCGGGGCCAGCAGCCTGGGCATCGCCTTGGCCCGCGCCGCCTTGTCGCCCCAGGGATAGCCGTCGAGCGCCACCGGCTGCCCGCCGGCGCTCAGCCCGGTCACCGGGGCGTTGGCCAGGCGGTAGGGCACGCCAAGGTTCGCCAGATCGGCCAGCAGCTTGCCGCACTGGCTGGCCTGATCGCTGGCAAAGGTATCGAAATGGCAATCGGGCCCGGCCACCACCACGGGCGTGTGGGCGCTGGCCTCGGTCAGGCGCGGGTTGGCGGCCTGGCCGATGGCGTGGAATGCCGGAAACAGCAGCGCCAGCGCGGCGACATAGCCCAGCACCAGCGGCAACTTGCGGCCCACCTTGTCGGACCAGGCGCCGATCGGCTGGAAGGCCAGCGTGGCCAGCAGCGCGGCGATGCCCACCGTTGCCTCGGCCACGGTATCGTCGACCCGCAGCGGGCCCTTGAGGAAGGTCAGCATGTAGAACAGCGCGGTGTAGTAGATCACTGTCATACCGGCCGCGCTGCCGACCATCGCCACCAGCAGCCGCTTGAGGTTGCCGGGATAGGTCAGGCTTTCGATGAACGGGTTGCCCGACACCGAACCCTCTTCCTTCATCGCCCGGAACACCGGGCTTTCCGAAAGCTTGAGCCGCATCCACAGCGAGATCGCCAGCAGCAGCACCGAGAGCAGGAACGGCACCCGCCAGCCCCAGTCGGCCCAGGTTGCCGGGGCCATCACCGCCTTGCAGGTCAGGACCACCGCGATCGAGAGGATGAAGCCGCCCATCGCACTGGTCTGAATCCAGCCAGTATAGGTGCCGCGCCGTTCCGCCGGGGCATGTTCGGCGACGTAGATCGCCGCGCCACCATATTCGCCACCAAGTGCCAGCCCCTGCATCACCCGCAGCGCGATAATGATCAGCGGGGCGGCCATGCCGATGCTGGCGGTGGAAGGGATCATCCCCACCGCCGCCGTGGCCAGACCCATCAGCGTGACGGTGACAAGGAAAGTGTACTTGCGCCCCAGCCGATCGCCGAAAAAGCCGAACAGCACCGCGCCGAACGGCCGGAAGCCGAATCCCACCGCAAAGGTCGCCCAGACCAGCAAGGTCTGCAGCGTGGCATTGCCCGCCGGGAAGAAGGTCTTGCCGATGATCGCCGACAGCGTGCCGTAGATGAAGAAATCATACCATTCGAAAATGGTGCCGGCGGTGCTGGCAGCGATGATCAGGCGCATGTCGGCGGCGCTGGGCTGCACCTCGGGATGGCGTTGCGGTTCGCTCACGGAATTCTCTCCCCCCACAGGATATCGGTTGTTCTTAGCCAGTACCGGCGGCTTGCGAAAGGGCCGCCTCGGCGGCACGCCACGCCAGCATCACCGCGCCATGCCGGGCCGGAAAGGCCTGCGCGGCGGAAATTGCCTCCAGCCCCGGCCAGTCGGGCAGGGCCGCGTCGCCCGCCAGCCACTGCTCCAACTGGCGCCGGGCCAGAGCAATCGCGGCCGCATCGCGGCCCACCGCGCCCTGGGCAAACAGCCCCGCCGCCGCCTGACCGACCGCGCAGGCCTGCGCCGCCACGCCGATCCGCGCGATCCGCCCCGCACCATCCAGCGCCAGCCCCAGCCGCAGCCTGCTGCCACAGCTGGCCGAACGGGCCTCGCCGGCAAGCGGCAGGTCGGCGGTCAGCGGATAGCTGGCAAGCACGGTGGCCAGCGCCAGCACCTGCGGCGTGTAGAGCCGTTCGGCCCGGCCGGCGGTGGCGCTCATTCGCTGGTGCGGTGGCGCTTGCGGCGCGGCTTGGCATCCCCGGCGTCGCTGGCGTCGTCGCCGGCGTCCTCACCGCTGGCGGCAGCAGCAGCTGCGGCGGCACGGCGCGACGCCAGGGCATCGACCAGCTTGACGCTGCTGGCATCGATGAAGGGATAGGAGCGCGCCTGGGTGATCCATTGCGGGCGCCCGTCGCGGCCCCAGGTCACGTCATAGCCGAGCACCAGCACGGTATAGCCCAGCACCACCACCAGCACGCCCTTCACCGCGCCGAAACCGAAGCCCAGCAGCCGGTCGATCGGGCCGATCACCGAGCTGCGGCTTGCCTCGCCCAGCCGGGCCGCAAGCAGTTTGACGGTGGCATAGGGCACCAGCAGCAGGATCGCGAAGGCCAGAACCGAGGCGCCGGATTCGGTGTGGACATAAGCCTGCAATGCGTCACCCAGCACCGGCAGCAGATTGTGGATCGCCAGAACCGCGCCCACCCAGGCCAGCAGGGTGACAAATTCCTGCACGAAGCCGCGCGTCAGCCCGGCCAGTGCGGCGAAGCCGACCATGATCAGCACAGCGATGTCGAAACCAGTCATGCGCGCTGGCTTATTCCGCCCCCATGATCCGGTCAACGAGGTTCGGCAGCATATCGAGCCCGGCATAGCGCAGCCCCCCCTCGCCGCCCGCCCCCTCGGCCGGGCCATGGCCGCTGGTGAAGCCCAGCTTGGCCGCCTCTCGCAGGCGCAAGGCGGCATGGGCCACCCCGCGCACCTCGCCCGCCAGGCTCACCTCGCCGAACCACACCGCACGCGGCGACAGCGGCTTGTCGGCCAGCGCCGAAACCAGCGCGGCGGCAACCGCGACATCGGCCGCCGGATCGGCCAGACGATACCCCCCGGAGACATTGAGATAGACCTCGCAGGCCGAAAAGTTCAGGCCGCAGCGCGCCTCCAGCACCGCCAGCAGCATCGCAAGGCGGCCCGAATCCCAGCCTACCACCGCGCGGCGCGGGGTGGCGCCCGATTGCAGCCGGACGATCAGCGCCTGGATCTCGACCAGTACCGGCCGGGTGCCCTCGATCGCCGGGAACACCGCGCTGCCCGCCACCGCCGCCTCGCGCCCGGAGAGGAACAGCAGCGAAGGGTTGGCAACCTCGGCCAGCCCGTGCCCTTCCATCGCGAAGACCCCGATCTCGTCGACCGGGCCGAAGCGGTTCTTGAGGTTGCGCAGGATGCGATACTGATGGCTGCGCTCGCCCTCGAAGCTCATCACCACGTCGACCATGTGTTCCAGCACACGCGGGCCGGCGATGGCCCCGTCCTTGGTCACATGGCCCACCAGCACCAGCGCGGTACCGGCCTCCTTGGCCCAGCGGATCAGTTCGAAGGCGCTGGCCCGCACCTGGCTGACCGTGCCCGGCGCACCCTCGACCTGATCGGAATACATCGTCTGGATCGAATCGATCACCAGCAGCGCCGGCGCGTCCATCGCGCCCAGCGTGGTCAGGATATCGCGAACCGAGGTCGCCGCGGCGAGCCGGATCGGCGCATCGGCCAGGCCCAGCCGGGACGCGCGCAGCCGCACCTGCCCGGTCGCCTCCTCGCCCGAGACATAGACCACCCCTTCGCCGCGCCGCGCCAGGGCGGCAGCCGTCTGCAACAGCAGCGTGCTCTTGCCGATGCCCGGGTCACCCCCCATCAGCACCGCGCTGCCGGGCACCAGCCCGCCGCCCAGCGCGCGATCGAACTCGGCGATGCCGGTGCTGCGCCGGGCCAGCGGCGGGGTCTGTGCGTCGAGCGCCTCGAACATGATTGCCCGCCCCCCGCTGGAGAGGTCGTGCTTGGCCGAAAAGACGGTTGCCGGGGCTTCCTCGGCCAGGGTGTTCCATTCGCCGCAATCGGCGCACTGGCCCTGCCAGCGGTTGCTGACCGAGCCGCAGGCGGCGCAGACATAACGGCGTTTGGGTTTGGCCATGACGCCGCGATAACCGGAACGTAAGAGGAACGCAACCGCCCCGTGCAAATCAGAACAGGGTGTTCACATCCACCGAGGTGTTGGTGATCGCCCCCCGCTTGCCATCAGGCGCGCTGGCGCCGGTTGCCCCCGATGATCCCGGCGCGCCGCCGGGGCCACCGTTGCCCCCGTGACAGCTGCCGCGCCATTCGCCGCGCGGTCCGCCTTCGCCACCACGGCCACCCATGCCACCATAGCCGGCGCGCCCCGCCCGGCCGGGCAGGGTGTTGAAGCGGCCGAACGACAGCAGGTCGACCGCCTGCTTGCCGCCACCCAGCACCACCGGGCTGCCATCGCCGCCCGTTCCGGCGGTGCCACCGGTGCCGCCGCGCCCGCCGTTGCCGCCCCGGCCCCCGCTGCCGGCGCCGGCGGCGCAGCCAAAGATGCCGTTGTCGCGGGCCGGGCCGCCGCTGCCGCCGGCACCGCCGTCCTGCCCATCCTGCCCGGCTCCGCCACTGCCGCCATCACCGCCGCGCGCCACCACGGCCATGTCGATGTAATTGGGCTTGGGTGCGCCGGGCTGGGTGATGATCTCACCCGCCAGGATGAAGATCGTCGGGCTGTTGGCCCCGTGGCCACCGGCGTTGCCGGTCTGGCCGTCGGCGCCGTTGCTGCCGGGGCTGCCATCGCTGGCCGGGCTGCCGGAATTGCCCCCCGGCGCGGCGCCGGCCTTGGCGATCGGGCCGCCATTGCCGGCGATCGCGTTGCTGGCGGCGGTAACAATGGTGAACCGCTGCTGCGGCGCCCCGATCTGCAGCCGCCGCGCGACAATGGCTATCCAGCCACGGCCCTGGGCATTCATCAGCAACTGGGAGTCCGAGGTAAAGGTAATCGTGTCCGCCTTCAGCACCGCGCCCGGGAACTGGGTATCGCTCAGCACGGTATAGACGCTGCCCTGCGAGGGGGCGGCCTTGATCGCGGCGGCGATGGCCGGATTGAGCGGCGGCGGGGCCGGCGGCGGCCCGGCCTGGGCCAGGGCCAAGGCAGGCAGGGCCAGCGCCATCGACGCGGCAAATGGCAGGATCATCGCTCGGTTCACGGCCATGGCACTCTCCCCCGTGGGCGGGCTGGGCCCCGCCTCGGCCGCAAATGTGCACGAACACCCTGCCATAACAAGGGAAATTCCCATATCCATGCCGCAGGCGCCCATTGACCATGATCGGGCAAGGTGCCAGCGAACAGGAATGGGCATGCGCCAGAAGGAACTCCGCATTGCGCTGGTGTGTTACGGCGGGGTCAGCCTCGCGGTGTACATGCATGGCGTGACCAAGGAGCTGTGGAAGCTGGCCCGCGCCAGCCGGGCCTTCCACGCCAGCGAGCCCGATGGCACCCCGCCGGGCGGGGTAGAGGCGGTCTATCGCGACCTGCTGCGCCACATCGCCGATGCCCACGGGATCAGGCTGCGGGTGCTGCCCGACGTGGTGGCAGGCGCCAGCGCCGGCGGGATCAACGGCGTGTTCCTGGCCCAGGCCATTCATTCCGGGCAAAGCCTCGAACCGCTGACCGAGCTGTGGCTGGGCCGCGCCGATGTCGACGTGCTGCTCGACCCCGACGCGCGGCTGTGGTCGCGGTTCCTCAAGTTCTGGGCGGTGCCGGTGGTACACCTGCTGCTCAAGCAGCCCGGCAACGTCGTTTCGGCCAGCGTCGCCCCCGAAACCCGCAGCGAGGTGCGCGGCAAGCTGTCGCGGCTGGTGCGCAGCCGGTGGTTCCAGCCACCGTTTGGCGGGATCGGCTTTTCGCGCCTGCTGGCCGAGGCGCTGGATGCGATGGGGCATACGCCCGCCGGCCCGCCCTTGCTGCCGCCGGGGCACCCGCTCGACCTGTTCGTCACGGCAACCGACTTCAAGGGCTATGCCCAAAAGGTGCGGCTCCATTCGCCCGCCGAGATCGAGGAGAGCGAACACCGCCTGCCGATCGGCTTTCGCGGCGTGACCCCGGCGGGCCCGGGCCTGGGCCTGGCGCCGGTGATCGAACTGGTCTTCGCCGCGCGCGCCACCGCCAGCTTTCCCGGCGCCTTCCCGGCGCTGCGCCTTGGCGAGATCGACCGGCTGGCCGCCGAACGCGGCGAGGCGTGGACCAGCCGTGATGCTTTCGTCAGCCGGGTGATGCCCGCGCACCGCCGCGATGGCGATGCCGACGAGGTGTCGCTGATCGATGGTTCAGTGCTGGTCAATGCGCCCTTCGCCGAAGCCACGGGAGTGCTGCGCGACCGGCCGGCGCAGCGCGAGGTCGATCGCCGGCTGGTCTATGTCGATCCCAAACCGCAGGATGTCGGCGGGATGAAACGCGGCGATCCGCGCCCGCCGGGGTTCTTTTCGGTGATCTTCGGCTCGCTCTCGTCGATCCCGCGCGAACAGCCGATCCGTGACAACCTCGAACTGCTGGCCGGCCAGTCGCGCGACATGGGGCGGCTGGTGGCCATGGTCGACGCCCTGCGCGGCGAGGTGGAGGAGGCGGTGCAGCGGCTGTTCGGCCACACCCTGTTCTTCAACCGGCCGACCATGCGAAGGCTGGCCGCCTGGCGGGCCAAGGCGCAGCAGGCCGCGGCCGAACGGGCAGGCTTTGCCTGGGCGGGTTATGGCCAGCTGAAATTCGTTGGCGTGCTCGATGCGCTGGCCCGGCTGATCGCCGGCGCCGCGCCCCAGACCGGCCCGGCCGATGCGGTTTACGAGCGGCTGCTGGCCCACCTGCGCGCCACCGGGCTGGATCGGCTGAACGCCCGCAAGGGGGCGAGCGATGCGGCGGTGGATTTCTTCCGCGACCATGACCTTGCCTTCCGCATCCGCCGCCTGCGGCTGCTGGCGCGGCGCCTGTCCGAAGGCTGGCTGGCCGAAGACGAGGTATCGCCCGAAGCGCGCGAGGCGGCGCGCGACGCGGTCTATGCCGCGCTGTCGCTGTACTTCGACCGCGAGGGCACGCGCATTCTGGGCGAGGACTTCGCCGCCCACGCCGCGCGCGTCCACGACGATCCGGGCGCGGTGCTGGGGCTGATCGCCGCACGCCGCCAGCTGCGCGAGGCCGACCGGCTGGCCGATGCCCTGCTGGTCGAAGCGATGGCTGAAATGCCCGCCGCGCTCAAGCGCCGGGTGCTGCTGACCTACCTCGGCTTTCCGTTCTACGACACCGTTACCCTGCCCTTGCTGCGCTCCGAGGGGCTGACCGAGCTCGATCCGGTGAAGGTTGACCGGATCAGCCCGGAGGATTGCTCGTCGATCCGCCAGGGCGGCGCGGCGGCCTGCCTCAAGGGCATCGAATTCTATCACTTCGGCGCCTTTTTCAGCCGCGCCTACCGCGAGAACGATTACCTGTGGGGCCGGTTACATGGCGCCGAACGGATGATCGACCTGATCGCCAGCGCGGTCCCCGGCACGCCGCTTGGGCCTGAGGAACTGCGCGAGTTCAAGCGCGCGGCCTTCCTGGCGGTGCTGGAGGAAGAGGAAGGCCGGCTGATGGCCGAACCGACGCTGGTGCCGGTGATCCGGGCCGAGGTGGTGGGGCGGGGCTGAACCCCTACTCCAGCCCCATCGCCTCTTTCAGCCGTTCGAAGAAGCCCTTGCTCTGCGGGCATTCCTCGCCGGTTTCGGTTTCCTGCAGCTCGCGCAGCAGTTCCTTCTGGCGGGCGGTCAGCTTGGTCGGGGTTTCGACCATGATTTCGACCACCAGATCCCCCATGCCCCGCCCGTTCAGCACCGGCATGCCCGCACCGCGCAGCCGCAACTGCTTGCCCGACTGGATGCCGGCGGGAATGTTCACCGCGTGCGGCTTGCCGTCAAGGCCGGGGATGGTCAGCTCGCCGCCCAGCGCCGCCGTGGTGAAGCTGATCGGCGCGCGGGTGATCAGGGTGGTGCCATCGCGCTCGAACACCGGGTGGCGGCGCAGGTGGAGGAAGATGTAAAGGTCGCCCGCCGGCGCGCCCTGCGGCCCCGCCTCGCCCTTGCCCGAGAGGCGGATGCGGGTGCCCTCGTCCACCCCGCGCGGGATGGTCACGTCCAGCTTCTGCGGCCGATCCACCCGCCCTTCGCCGTGGCAGGCACGGCAGGGTTTTTCGATGACTTCGCCGCGGCCGTGGCAGGTCGGGCAGGTCCGCTCGACCATGAAGAAGCCCTGCTGGGCGCGCACCTTGCCATGGCCGCCGCACAGGTTGCAGCGCCGCCGCCCGGTGCCGGGTTCGGCCCCCTGCCCGGCGCACGGCTCACAGGTCTGCGCCACCTCGATCTCGATCTGGACGTCCTTGCCGTGAAAGGCCTCGTCCAGCCCGATTTCCAGGTCATAGCGCAGGTCTGCCCCGCGCCGGGGCTGGCCACGCCCGCCCCCGCCACCGAAGGCATTGCCGAAGATCGTCTCGAAGATGTCGCCAAGGTCGGAAAAGCCGCCCTCGCCAAAGGGATTGCCACCCCCGCCACCGCCCATCCCGCCTTGCTGGAAGGCGGCATGGCCAAAGCGATCGTAGGCCGCGCGTTTCTGCGGGTCCTTCAGCACCTCGTAGGCTTCGTTGATCGCCTTGAACTTCGCCTCGCTCTCGCCGCAGCCGGGGTTCTTGTCCGGGTGATAGCGCATGGCAAGGCGGCGATAGGCGCTCTTCAGCGTGGCATCGTCAGCGCCGCGCTCTACCTCCAGCAATTCATAGAAATCGGCTTCGATGGCCATGCCCGCACCCCGGTCCGCTGATGGCTAGCGGCCCCCTTCGCATGGCGCGAAGGGGGCCGGCTCAGGCTGCTCAGTGCTTGCCTTCGTCGACTTCCGAGAACTCGGCGTCGACCACGTCCTCGCCGTGCGCGGCCTCGGCCCCGGCGCCACCCGGCGCGGCGGCAGCGGCCTGTTCCTTCTCGTAGATCGCCTGGCCCAGCTTCATCGCCTTTTCGGTCAGCGCCTGGGTCTTGGCGTTCATCGCCTCGGCATCGCCGCTTTCGATCGCGGTCTTGGCCTCGGCCACGGCGGCCTCGATCTCGGCCTTAAGGCTGGCGTCGATCTTGTCGGCGTGCTCTTCCAGCTGGCGTTCGGTGGCGTGGACCAGGCTGTCGGCATTGTTGCGGGCCTCGGCCGCCTCACGCCGCTTCTTGTCTTCCTCGGCGAACTTCTCGGCATCCTTGACCATCTGGTCGATGTC
>JAFECL010000054.1:0-169 GCA_018242165.1 Pseudomonadota bacterium | reverse complement strand
ACCTCGATCTGCGGCACGCCGCGCCGCGCCGGCGGAATGCCGACGAGGTCGAACTGGCCGAGGATCTTGTTGTCCGCCGCCATTTCGCGCTCGCCCTGGAAGACGCGGATGGTCACCGCCTGCTGGTTGTCCTCGGCGGTCGAATAGACCTGGCTCTTCTTGGTCGGGA
>JAFECL010000053.1:18116-22132 GCA_018242165.1 Pseudomonadota bacterium | reverse complement strand
CGAGGAGAAGCAGGCGATCCTCGCCCGCTGGCACGGGCCCTATTACCGCAACTATCGCGCAGTCTTCACGCGCTGGTTCATCACCCCGCACAACAATGGCCCGCGCCAGCTGCCCGTGGGCGGAACCAGGGCTTAATCCTGCAACTGAAGACCCGGCCTGCGGCCGCGCTCATGCCGGGCTGCTGAAAATCCGCTCGAGCAGGGCATCGGCCTTGGCGGTCAGCCTGATCGCCGGCGGATCGCTGGCAGCCGGCCCGGCAACCAGTTCATCGGCGACAAGCACGCGCAGCCACCGTCGGGCAAGATCGACCGGCATGGCGCAGGCGCTGACCACGGCATCAAGGGTCGCCGGGCCATCATGTTCCTTGACCGCGAGCAGAACCTCCCAGGCCGGGGCATAGCCCGAATCATAGCCCAGCAGCGCCATGCGCTGGTGAGAGATCTGGCTGAATTGCCTGCAAAATACCTGCGATGACATGGGATCGGCACTGTCCTGCATGGGGCCGGCACCAGGCCGGCGGCTAGAGGGCGGGCAACCGGAATGTTCACAAATGCTTACCGTCCCAGCAGGATAGGCGTAGTGTGTAGCTTTGAGACAAAGGAATTTGGCAACCAATTCTTGCAAGGCTTCGGTTAACCCGGCGCCGGCAGGTCTACCCCCGTCGCAAGTGTAAAGCGCAGGCTTTGGGTCTCAGCGAGGTTAATGTGCCTCAGTAAGGGTGGGTAATGACCAATGGCAGCGGATCAAAGCGCACAGGATCGCGCGGCGGGGGCGACCGACCCATTCCGCCGCAGGTCATTGTCGCGATCGCCCATCTGGTTGGCGCGCTGAAGGCGCTCGACCAGATCGAGGAATTCCTGGCCGCGGCCCACGTCGCAACCGCGCTCGACCGGCTCAAGGCCGATTGGGGGATCGATACCTGATGCGGCGCAAGGGCGCCGGCTGAGCCGCCAGACGCCCCAGCCTAGCCTGCGCCGTTCCGCGTCATCAGCGCCAGCACCGGGCCGGCCCATTCGGGGCGGCAGATCAGCAGATCGGGCATGTAGGTATCGGCCTGATTATAGACCAGCGGCGCGCCATCGGCACGGCTGACGTGCAGCCCGTGGGCGCGGGCCACCGCCACCGGCGCGCAACTGTCCCATTCGTATTGCCCACCGGTGTGAAGGTAGATTTCGGCCTCACCGCGCACCACCGCCATGGCCTTGGCCCCGGCACTGCCCATCGGCACCAGCTCGGCGCCCAGCGCCTCGGCCACCGCCACCGCTTCGGCCGCCGGGCGGGTGCGGCTGACCAGCATCCGGGGGCGCGGCGCGGCGGCGGGCAGCGGCGCGGGCCGGTCGCTGCGCAGCACCAGATCCAGCCCGGGCAGCGCCACCGCGCCAACCTCGGCCACGCCATCCACCGCCAGGGCGACGTGCACCGCCCAATCGGTGCGTTCCTCGCCATATTCGCGGGTGCCGTCGAGCGGATCGACGATCCACACCCGGCGCTGCCCCAGCCGCGCCGGATTGTCCTTTTCCTCCTCCGACAGCAGGCCGTCATCCGGGCGCTGTTCGCGCAGCGCGGCGCACAGCAGGGCATTGGCGGCCAGATCGCCCGCCGCGCCCAGCGCCTTGCCGCTGTCGCCCCGGGCGACCAGCGCGGCGCGGGTTTCCAGCAGCAGGCGCCCGGCCCGTTCGGCAAGGCTGGCGGCCAGTTCGGCGTCGGTCAGGCTCACGGCAGCATCCTCATTTCAGCGGCAGCAGCGCGCGGATGATATGTTCGGCGGCTTCCTCGGCGCTCATCTCGGCGGTGTTGACCCGGATTTCCGGGGCCAGCGGCGCCTCGTAGGGGCTGTCGATCCCGGTGAAGTTCTTGAGCTGGCCGGCGCGGGCCTTCTTGTAGAGGCCCTTGACGTCGCGCGCCTCGGCCACCTCGAGCGGGGTATCGACGTGGATCTCGACGAATTCGCCTTCGGGCAGCATGGCCCGGACCATGTCGCGCTCGGCCCGGAACGGGCTGATGAAGGCGGTCAGCACGATCAGCCCGGCATCGACCATCAGCTTGGCCACCTCGCCTACCCGGCGGATGTTCTCGATCCGGTCGGCCTCGGTAAAGCCAAGGTCCTTGTTGAGACCGTGCCGCACATTGTCGCCATCGAGCAGGAAGGTGTGGCGGTTCATCAGGTTGAGGCGTTTTTCGACCTCGTTGGCGATGGTGCTCTTGCCCGCACCCGACAGGCCGGTGAACCACAGCACCTTGGGCGTCTGGTTCTTCATCCGGGCATGTTCGGCGCGGGTGATGTCGGTGGCCTGCCAGTGGACGTTCTGGGCCCGGCGCAGGCTGAAATGCAGCATGCCGGCGGCCACCGTCGCATTGCTCAGCTTGTCGATCAGGATGAAGCCGCCCAGCGCCCGGTTCTCGGCATAGGGCTCGAAAGTCAGCGGCTTGTCGGTGGTCAGCTGGACCACGCCGATGGCATTGAGGTCCAGCGTCTTGACCGCGAGATGTTCCAGCGTGTTGACGTTGACGGCGTATTTGGGCTGCTGGATCGTCGCCGAAACGGTCTGCGCCCCCAGCTTCAGCCAATAGGCCCGCCCGACATGCAGCGCCTCGTCGTTCAGCCAGACCAGGCTGGCCTCGAACTGGTCGGCCACCTGCGGCGGCGTATCCGCCATCGCGATGACGTCGCCGCGGGAACAGTCGATCTCGTCGGCCAGGGTTAGCGTTACCGACTGGCCGGCCATCGCGGCATCGAGGTCACCCCCGGCGGTGACGATCCGCGCCACCGTGCTGGTCCGGCCCGATGGCAACACCCGCACCGCGTCGCCCGGCCGCACCGTGCCGCTGGCGATCAGGCCCGAAAAACCCCGGAAATCGAGGTTCGGGCGGTTGACCCATTGCACCGGCATGCGGAACGGCCGGGCCTGATCGGCGGCGCTCTGCACCTCGACGCTTTCGAGATGTTCGATCAGCGAGGGCCCCTTGTACCACGGCGTATGGGCCGAGGGGCCAGTGATATTGTCGCCCCTGAAGCCCGAGATCGGCAGGGCGGTGAAGCTCTCGATCCCGATCTCGCGGGCGAACTGGGCATAGTCGGCAACGATCGCGTCGAAGGTCGCCTGATCGTAATCGACCAGGTCCATCTTGTTCACCGCCAGCACCAGGTTGCGGATGCCGATCAGGTGGCACAGGTAGGAATGGCGCCGGGTCTGAACCAGCACCCCCTTGCGCGCATCGACCAGGATCACCGCAAGGTCGGCGGTGCTGGCCCCGGTCACCATGTTGCGGGTGTACTGTTCGTGCCCCGGGCAATCGGCGACGATGAACTTGCGCTTTTCGGTGTTGAAGAAGCGATAGGCGACATCGATGGTGATGCCCTGCTCGCGCTCCGCCGCCAGGCCATCGACCAGCAGCGCGAAGTCGATCTCGGCCCCTTGCGTGCCGTGCTTCTTCGAATCGTGGTCGAGCGCGGCCAGCTGGTCCTCGAAGATCATCTTGCTGTCGTAGAGCAGCCGCCCGATCAGGGTGCTCTTGCCATCATCGACGCTGCCGCAGGTGATGAAGCGCAGCATGGTCTTGTGCTGGTGGCTCTCGAGATAGGCGTCGATGTCCTCGGCGATCAGCCGGTCGGTGACGTAGGCGGGTTCCTTCGTGCTCATCAGAAGTACCCCTGCTGCTTCTTGACTTCCATCCCGGCGCCGCCAGCATCCTTGTCGATCGCGCGGCCCTGCCGTTCGCTGGTGGTGGTCAGCAGGGTTTCCTGGATCACCGCCGGCAGGGTGGCGGCCTCGCTCTCCACCGCGCCGGTCAGCGGATAGCAGCCCAGCGTGCGGAACCGGATCGAACGCTCCACCGGCACCTCGCCGGGCCGCAGCGGGAAACGCTCGTCATCGACCATCAGCAGCATGCCGTCGCGTTCCACCGTCGGACGCTTGGCCGCGAAGTAGAGCGGCACGATCGGCACCTGGTTCAGGTGGATGTATTGCCAGATATCCAGCTCGGTCCAGTTGCTGATCGGGAAGACGCGAATGCT
>JAFECL010000053.1:0-18081 GCA_018242165.1 Pseudomonadota bacterium | reverse complement strand
TCCCAGCCGTGGCTGGCGGTGCGGAAGGAAAAGATCCGCTCTTTCGCCCGGCTCTTCTCCTCGTCGCGCCGCGCGCCGCCGAAGGCCGCATCGAAGCCGTAATGGTCAAGCGCCTGCTTCAGCCCCTCGGTCTTCCACAGATCGGTATGCAGCGCGCCGTGGTCGAAGGGGTTGATGCCCCGCTCCTTCGCCTCGGGGTTCTGCCAGACCAGCAATTCCATGCCCGAATCGCGCGCCATCCGGTCGCGCAGCTCGTACATCGCCTTGAACTTCCACGTCGTATCGACATGAAGCAACGGGAACGGCGGCGGGCTGGGGTAGAAGGCCTTGCGCGCCAGATCGAGCATCACCGCCGAATCCTTGCCAACCGAATAGAGCATCACCGGCTTTTCCGCCTCGGCCACCACTTCGCGCATGATGTGGATCGCCTCGGCTTCAAGCCGCTGAAGATGGGTCAGGCTGCGGGTCGTCATGGCGGGCCTCTTGCGACGGAAGCGGCAGGGCTAACCTGAGTCGCTGGACATTTAACCTCCCATTTGGGAGTATGGGTGGCAATGTATACCATCCAGGACGAAACCGATCTTGTGCCGGCGGTTTACGACGGTCCGTTCGAGCAGCCGATGTGGCAGACCTTCCTCGACCGGCTGCGGGCGCGGACCGGGGCGGACTATGCCGAGATCGCCTTCCGCCCCCCGGGCGGCCCGCCGGGCAGTGTGACCCGGCTGTGGTCGGGCCGCGCCGCGCCGCCCCAGCTTGCCCGCCATTACCTCGAGGATGCCTGGCAGCGCGATCCGCTGCCCTATTTCAAACTGCGCGAAGAGCGGATCTATGCCCTTGAGGAGCTCTACGAGTCGGCCAACCCCCAGCATCAGGCCTATCGCCGCGAGATCTTCGCGCCGATGGGGATCGAGGCGATGCGAATCGTGCGGGTTACCGAGCCCGGCGGGCTCAGCGCCTGGCTGAACATCACGCGGGGCCGGCCCGATTTCACCCCGGCCGACGGGGCGCTGATCAGCCGGATCGTCCCCCATTTCCGCCGCGCGCTGCGCATGTATGCCGAGGTGGCGCGCGAGAAGGCCAGCGCGCGGATCGCCAGCGATGTCATGGCCCGGCTCAACTTCGGCTGGCTGCGGCTCGATGCCAAGGGCGTGGTGCTCGAGGAAAGCCCGGAAGCCGCCCGGCTGCTGCAACACGGCGCCGGGCTGCGCCGCACCCGCAGCGGACGGCTGATCGCCGACGATCCGATGATCGACCGCAAGCTGTCCGCCGCGCTGCGCTCGCTGGGTGCCGGCGGCGCGGGGGCGGTTCCGCGCGCGCTCAACGTGTCGAGCGATCCGTGGGTCGATCTGCTGCTGGCGCCGGCCGCGCCCGACCCACAGGGCCTGCATCCCGGCACCCAGGTCATCGCCTATCTCCAGGGCGACAGCCGCAGCCTGTCGGGCCGGCACGAGCAACTGGCCGAACTGTTCGGCCTGCTGCCCAGCGAGGCACGCTTTGCCATGGCCCTGTCGCGCGGACTGTCGATTGCCGAGGCCGCGCAGAATCTGGGCATCACGCTGGAAACGGCGCGCAACTATTCCAAGAAGGTCTACGCCAAGATGGGCGCGCGCGGGCAGGCCGACCTGATCCGCTTCATCCTGACCAGCGTGCTGGCACTGGCCTGACCCCGCCCCTCCCCGGCCTAGTGCGCCGGCACCGGCGGGCGGGCATCGTTCGGCACCACCGGCAGCCACACCGCGCTGGCCTCGGCCCCGCCGAACGAAACGCTGACGGTCGCCGGCTGATAATCCCCCGGTTTGGCGTTGAAGATGTTCGGCACGAAGCGCTGCGGATTGCGATCGTAAAGCGGGAACAGGCTGGACTGCACCTGCACCCCGATCCGGTGGCCGGGCAGGAAGACGTGATCGACATTGGGCAGGGTGAAGCGAAACCGGTTGACCGCCCCCGGCACCAGCGCCGCCGGCTGGGCAAAGCTCTTCAGGTAACGGCCCCGGAAGATCTCGATCCCCACCGGCAGTTGCAGCCCGGCCTGGCTGGGCTTGGCCCCCTGGGTGCCGGCCTCGGGCAGGTCATCGGGATAGATGTCGAGCAGCTTGACCACCACATCGGCGTCGCTGCCGGTGGTGGCGAGGTAGATGTCGGCCCCCGGCGCGCCCATGATGTGCACCGGCTGGCTGAGCGGCTGGCCGGTGAAGGTCAGCACGTCGGTGCGGCCATCGACGAAGCGCTGGTCGTGCACCAGCCAGGTCGTCCACTGGGTGCGGTCGCCCATGTCGATCGGGCGGGGCAGGAAGGGCACCGGGTTGGCGGGGTCGGCCACATAGCTGATCTTGCCGGCCGCCGGGCGGGCAAAGCCGGCGCTGCGCGCGGGGCCAAGGTAATAGGGCGTGGCCGTGCCCATCGGCCAGTCGGGCGAGCTTTCCCAGCGGTCGATCCCGCTGGCATAGGTCAGCACCGCGGGCGTCGCCGGATCGGGACCATCCTTGAGGTAGTGATCGAGGAACGGCTTCATCCACTGCCGGCGCCACTGCGCCGCGGTGTCGCCCGCGAAGGTCAGCGGGCCCAGTTCGTAGCCATAGTGGTTGGCACCCGAATGGCGCCACGGGCCGATCACCAGGTGCAGCAGGCCCTTGGCCCCGGGCTGGCCCTTCAGCGCCTGCCACACCGCCGGGCCGCCATAGGAATCCTCCTGATCCCATTCGCCCAGTTCGATCATGGTCGGCACGGTCAGCGGGCGGCTGGCCAGCCACTTGTCGACCGCCTGCCCGCTCCAGAAGGCGGTATAGGCCGGATTTTCCATCAGCTTGCGGTTGAAGGGCACCTGATCGATGGCATAGGCCCGGGCAAAGTCGCCCGCGCTGCCCGCCGCCAGATAGGCGGTATAGTCATCACCGCCGCCGCGCGGAATCTTCGCCTCGGCCCGCGCCTTGTCGACCGACTGCTCGAGCGCATAGTCGAGGCTGCCGACGCGGAAGGCGCCGTTGTGGAACCAGTCGTCGCCCATCCAGCCATCGACCATCGGGCTTTCCGGCACCGCCGCCTTCAGCGCCGGGTGCGGGTTGATCTCGGCCGCCAGGGTGGTGAAGCCCAGGTAGGACGAACCGATCACCCCGACCTTGCCATTGCCTTCCGGCACGTTCTTGACCAGCCAGGCGATGGTATCGAAGGCGTCGGTCGATTCATCGATCCCGGTCG
Organism: Pseudomonadota bacterium; assembly: GCA_018242165.1. GTDB lineage: Bacteria > Pseudomonadota > Alphaproteobacteria > Sphingomonadales > Sphingomonadaceae > Novosphingobium. Next base: position 14,886 of record JAFECL010000053.1, on the reverse strand, counting down.
GGTTCAGCGGCCCGGCGATCGGCCGGTTCATCACGAAATCGCCTTCGGAGCGATAGAGCCCGCGAATATCCTGATAGACGCGGACATAGCCATCCTCGATGAAGTCGGCGTCCATCGCCGCCAGGATGTCGACCGCCCGCTGGCTGTTGGTGCGATGGGTTGAGCCATGGGCATCGTAGGGGGTGCGGCTGAGCAGGATCGGCCCGCCCCGGGTGCCCTTTTTCATCACGATCACGGTGTACAGCTTCACCCCGTCGCGCATCGGCACCATCGCCTCGCGGCGGATGAAATCGGCCTGGGGCAGCACCGCATCATAGCTGGCGACGACGTCCGGGGTCATCGGGGTGACCGGCGCCGGGGCGGCAGGCGCCGCAACGAGGGCGGCCTGGGCCAGCAGCAGGGGAACGAGGATCGGGTGGAACGCCATGGTTGTGCCTTCGCTTGGGGAGACCAAGCCTACCATGCACAGCTTCGCGGGCGACAACAAGCCGTGGCGGCCCGACCTACCAGCGGATCAGGCGGGGTACCACCAGCCGACCCAGCACGGCGCACAGCGCCACGGTGGCCGAATAGACCAGCCCGACGTAATAGATGCTGTTCGACGGGCAATGCAGCGAATAGGCCAGCGTGCCAAAGGCCCCGCTGGCCAGCCCGACCAGCCAGCCGGCCCGCGCCAGGTTGGTGGGCGCCCCGCCGCGCAGCCACAGCACCAGCGCCCCGCCGATCAGCAGCGCCGCGCTGGTGCTGATGCCGAAGCACCACGGTGTCAGCGAGAAATCGAAATCGCCCGGCCCGGCGGCCGCCCCGCTCCACATCAGGCGCATGAACAGCAACAGTGCGGCGGCCGGCACGGTCAGCGCCGCAGCCAGCGCCCAGGCCCAGCCATTGTTCGCCCGGCCCACCATCGGCCGCGCCGCCTGGGTCGCGGCATGGCTGCTGGCGCAGCCCAGCACCGCCAGCAGCAGGCAGCGGATAATCACCACCGGCTCGGGCGCCAGCGCGCGCACATCATCGCGCAGCCCGAACACGACGATCACCGCGCTGCAGGCCAGCACGGCGGCGGCCAGCGTCAGCGCCAGGCCGCGCCGGGGCCGCAGCGGGGTAACCGGGGCCAGATCGGCGACCAGCGCCTCGATGGTACGTTCAACCGACATCGTCAGTCGCTTTCCACTGCCGCCGCCAGGCGCTTCAGCCCGCGGTGGATATTGACCTTGACCAGCGCCTCGGACTGGCCGGTGCTGGCCGCCGCCTCGGCAATCGAGAGGCCCTCGATCTTGACCAGCGCGATCGCCTCGCGCTGGGCGGGTTTCAGCTGACCCATCAGCGTCGCGAGGCTGAGCCGCGCGGTGATCACCTCCTCGTCGCTGTCCACCGCCTGATCCGCGCCCAGCTCGACCTCGGCCCCGCGGTAGTCGCGCCGCAGCTGATCGACCCAGCGATAGCGGGCAATCGCCGCCAGCCACGGCAGGAACGGCCGCGCCGGATCGAACGAGGCGCGCTTGGCATGGAGCGAGGCCAGCACATCCTGCACCAGATCGTCGATCTTGCCCGGCGGGATGCGGTTGCGGAAGAACCGTGCCAGCCAGCGCCGGCACTGCTCGAGCAGCACGGCATAGGCCCGGGCATCGCCAGCTTGCGCCAGCGCCATCAGCCGGGCCAGGGCGGCGTCGTCGAAATTCATCGCGCCCCGGATAGCAGAGGAGCAGCCCGCGCCGCCAGCGCCCCGGCAGTGCGCACCCCCACCCACACCCGCGACCCGGACGTGTGGGTGGAGGGCCCGCGACTAGCGACCCGCGGAAGCTCGTTCGAGTTAAGGCCCAAGCCAGCCTTCCCTGTCATGGCCCGGGCCGGTAATCCCGCTCGGGCATTTGCCGGATAGTTCGCTGGCCCGCCAGCCAAGGTTACAGCGCCCCGCGACAGTCGAGACATTTTTGCCGGGCTGTGGCAAGGCGCCCCGGTGTTACCGCCCCGCCGCTCCACCTCCGCCGCCCTGCTGGGCCTGATCCCTGCCCTGGCGCTGGCCAGCCCGGCCCACGCCGGTGAAGGCAGTGGCAATGGAGAGATCGTGGTCACCGGGCGGGGCCTGGCCGACGGCCCCGCCGTGCCGGCCTACGATGTCGTCAGCCTGGGGCGCGAGGCGATGCTGCGCGCCGCCTCGGGCCGGATCGAGGAGCTGCTGGGCACGGTCGCCGGGTTTCAGCAATTCCGCCGCTCCGACAGCCGCTCGGCCAATCCCTCGGCCCAGGGGGTGACGCTGCGGGCGCTGGGGGGCAATGCCGCCGGGCGGACGCTGGTGCTGCTCGACGGGGTGCCGATGGCCGATCCCTTCTTCGGCGCGGTGCCGCTGGCAGCACTGGCGCCCGACCGGCTGGCCGGCGCCCGCGTCACCCGGGGTGGCGGCAATGGCGCCTTTGGCATGGGCGCGGTGGCCGGAACCATCGAGCTGACCAGCGCCGGCCCGGCCGAACTGGGCCCGTTCAGCGCCAGCGCCATGGCCGATGATCGCGGCGATGCCGAAGGTTCGGTCGCGCTCGCCCCGCGCCTGCACGGCGGTTTCGCGGTGCTGTCCGGGCACTGGGAGGGTGGCCCGGGGTTCTGGACCACGCCCCCCGCCCAGCGTGTCGCGGCCAGCGTGCCCGCGGCCTATCGCGGCTGGTCGACCGGGCTGCGGCTGGTCAGCCGGGTCGCCCCCGGGGTAGAGCTGCAGGCGCGCGGGCTGGCCTTTGCCGACCAGCGGACGCTGCGCTTCGCCGGGGCGAATACCAGCGATGCCGGCGCCGATGCCAGCCTGCGGCTGGTCGGGCGCGGGCGCTGGGGGTTCGACGCGCTGGTCTATGGCCAGCTGCGCGATTTCGCCAATGTGGTGGTCTCGTCCACCAGCTTCAGGCCCACGCTGGACCAGTACAAGACCCCGACCACCGGCTGGGGCGGCAAGCTGGAACTGCGCCCCCCGGCGCTGGCCGGCCACCACCCCCGGCTGGGGGCAGACCTGCGGGTGGTCAGCGGCAACGAACAGGAACGCGCGCTGGCCGCCAGCGGCGCGACCACCGCGCTGCGCCGCGAAGGCGGGCGCAACAGCGACCTTGGTCTCTACCTCGAGGATGACTGGCAGCTGGGCGCACTGGTGCTGACCGGCGGGGCGCGGGCCGATCGCTGGGCGATCGCGCAGGGCCGCTTTACCCAGCTCAGCCCCGCCGGCGCCGTCACCACCAGCACCGCCTATCCCGATCGTGCCGGCTGGGCCGCCAGCCTGCGCGGCGGCGCGCGGCTGACGCTGGGCGCTGGGCTGGCCCTGCGCGCCACCGCCTATTCGGGCCTGCGTCAGCCGACCCTGAACGAGCTCTACCGCAGCTTCACGGTCTTTCCCGTCACCACCCAGGCCAATGCCGCGCTGGCCAACGAGCGGCTGGTGGGCAGCGAAGCGGGGGTGGAATGGCGCGCCGGCCCCGCCAGCCTGGGCCTGACCCTGTTCGCCGACACGCTGCGCCACGCGGTGGCCAACGTGACCATCGGGCCGAACCTCAAGCAGCGCCAGAATGTCGATGCGATCCGCACCCGCGGGGTGGAACTGAGCGCCGGGCTGGTGCTGGGCACCCTGTCGCTCGACACCTCGCTGGCGCTCAGCGATGCGCGGGTGCGGGCCAGCGGGGCGGCGGCGGCGCTCAACGGGCTGCGCCCGGCGCAAACCGCACCGCTGGCGGCCAGCGCCACGCTGGGCTGGCGCCCGCGCCCCGGCTGGCAGGCCCAGCTGAGCCTGCGCCACACCGCCGCCCAGTTCGAGGACGACCTGCAGAGCGACGTGCTGCCGGCGGCGACCACCGTGGGCGCGCTGCTCTCGGCACCGCTGGGCCATGGCCTGGCGCTGGTGCTGCGCGGCGAGAACCTGGGCAATGCCACGGTCTATACCCGCAACCAGGCGGGCTCGATCGATCTTGCCGCGCCGCGCACAGTGTGGATCGGCCTGCGCACCGGCGGGCGATAGCACGGTTGCGCCGGCGGCCCATTTGCGGCACCAGCGGGCAACGGTGGCACCAGCCGGGCGCCCCCGGGGAGAAGCAGCGAAGATGACCGACACCGGCCCGCGCGGCGCCTATCACGGGGTCGACTGGGATGCCCTGCCCTATGGCGGCGATCTCTATGGCGAACTGCATCTGGCCGACAGCGCCCCGCCGCCGGCCGAACCCGCCCCCGCGCCCTCGTGGCTGGCCCAGGCCTTCCCCGGCCTTGCCGCCAGCGCCGCCGGGGCGATTACCGCTGCCTGGCTGGCCGATCACTATCATTTCCCGATCATCCTGCTGGGGCTGCTGGTCGGCCTGTCGCTGAACTTCCTCTCGGGCGATGCGCGCACCCACAAGGGGCTCGACTTCGCGGCGCGCACCTGCCTGCGCTGGGGCATCGTGGTGCTGGGCATGCAGGTTACCTATGCCCAGATCCAGGCGCTGGGGGTAACCCCGCTGGCGGCGCTGCTGGTGGTGATGGCGGCAACGCTGGTGGCGGGTCTGGCGGGCGCGCGGCTGGTCGGGCAATCGGTCTATGCCGGGCTGCTGGCAGGCGGGGCCACGGCGATCTGCGGGGCCAGTGCGGCGCTGGCGCTCTATGGCGTGATCGGCCGGCAGCGGCTGCCCCAGGCCCAGTTCGCGCTGACCCTGGTGGGCATTTCGCTGGCCAGCGCCTTCGCGATGACCGCCTATCCGATGCTGGCCGCCGAACTGGGGCTGAACGATCGTCAGGCCGGCTTCCTGATCGGCGCCTCGATCCACGATGTCGCTCAGGCGATCGGCGGCGGCTATGCCTTTTCCGACGCTGCGGGCAGCGCCGCGACCATCGTCAAGCTGGCGCGGGTGGCGCTGCTCGCGCCGCTGGTGGCAGTAACCAGCCTGGTCATGCCCGGCGGCGATGGCGCCCCGCGCGGCTGGCGGGCGATGCTGCCGCCGTGGTTCATCACCGCCTTCATCGGCGTGGTCGCCGCCCATTCGCTGCTGCCGCTGCCCCAGCCGGTGGTTTCGGCCGCGCTGACCGGTTCGAAGGCGATGCTGCTGCTGGCGGTTACCGCCACCGCGATGCGCACCCGGCTGGATCTGCTGCTGGCGATGGGCTGGCGCGCGGCGGTGCCGGTGGTAACCGCCACCCTGGCCAGCTTTGCCACTGCGCTGGGGCTGGCCCTGGCGCTGGGCTGACCCGGCTTGACCCGCCGCCGGCCTCCCCCTAAGCGGGCGGCGCAAAGGTCGGGCCCATAGCTCAGTCGGTAGAGCAACTGACTTTTAATCAGTAGGTCGCTGGTTCGAACCCAGCTGGGCTCACCATTGCCCCGGTGCGGGCGCCGCCCGCCGCGCGCGATTTTGCGATGCCCTTAGGGCTACATAAACCATCTGGAGATAGTTTGGCGGGCATCCCAGTCGCGTGGCGCGAAGGGGTATGGCCCCCTGGCGGGCTCGTTTTCAGGGAGCATCGCACCCGGCGTGGCGATGAAATCGATCTTGAAGGGGCTGACCGGACGCAGCGAGGCGGATCCCGCCGCGCTGGTGCCGATTGCTGCCGGCGATACCCGCCGGCGGCTGGAGCTGCTCGACGATTTCGAACAGGCCGGGATCGGCTGGCTGTGGGCCAGCGATGCCATGGGCCGCCTCATCTATCTTTCGCAGAGTGCGGCTGAACATCTTGAACTTCCTGTTGAAAAACTGATCGGCACCCCGCTTTCCGAGCTGTTCGAGAGCGATCCGGACAACCCTGAAGACAAGCCCGATCGCCCGCTCAAGTTCCAGCTCTCGACCGGCAAGCGGATCAACGAGCTGGTCGTCCATCTCGCCCCGGTCGAGGCGCACGGCACGCGGCGGATCTGGTGGTCGATCAACGCGCTGCCCAAGCATGACGCCGAAGGGCAGTTCCTGGGCTATCGCGGCAGCGCCAAGGACGTCACCGCCGAATACCAGCGCAAGCTGGAAGAATCGCGCCTGGCCGAATTCGATTCGCTGACCGGCCTGTCGAACCGCCACCGCATCACCAAGCGGCTCGAAGCAACGCTGGCGGCCTACAAGGCGGCGCGGCGCAGCTGCGCGCTGATGATGCTGGACCTCGACCGGTTCAAGCAGGTCAACGATACCATGGGCCACCCGGCCGGCGACGAGCTGCTGCGGCAGGTGGCGCGGCGGCTGGAAAAGGTGATCGGCCACCGTGGCGAGATAGGCCGGCTGGGCGGTGACGAATTCCAGATCATCCTGCCCGATCTGGATGACCGGGCGCGGCTGGGCGAACTGGCCAACACCATCATCCAGCTGGTTTCGCAGCCCTATGCCATCGACGGCAAGCGCGCGGTGGTCGGCACTTCGGTGGGGATCGGCATCGCCCCTTACGACGGCCTGACCCGCGAGGACCTGGTGCGCAGCACCGACCTCGCGCTCTATGCCGCCAAGCACGGCGGGCGCGGCCAGTTCCGCTTCTTCTCGGCCGAACTGAAGGACGAGGCCGAGGAACGCCGCCAGCTGCTCGAAGACCTGAAGGGCGCGCTGGAGGCAGACGCACTGCAGCTGCACTATCAGCCGGTGGTGCGGGTGGCGGATTCGCGCGTGGTCAGCCTCGAGGCACTGCTGCGCTGGGATCACCCGGAGCGCGGCGCCGTGCCCCCCGGCCTGTTCATCGCCATCGCCGAGGAATCGAACCTGATCGTCGAGGTAGGCGAATGGGCGCTGCGCCGCGCGGTGCGCGATGCCTGCAGCTGGCCCGAGACGGTGGGCGTGGCGGTAAACGTTTCGGCGGTGCAGTTCGCCAACCCCAGCTTCACCACGCTGGTCACCGATGTGCTGGCTGAAAGCGGCCTGCGCGCCGAACGGCTCGAACTCGAGCTGACCGAAAGCGTCTTCATGGGTGACAGCGAAACCACCGCGACCACCTTCCGCGAACTGAAGGCGCTGGGCGTGCGGCTGGCGCTCGACGATTTCGGCACCGGCNNCTATTCGTCGCTGGCCTACCTGCGATCGGCCCCGTTCGACCGGCTCAAGGTCGATCGCAGCTTCGTCGATTCGTGCACGGTGAAGGAAGACAATTCGGTCAAGATCATCACCGCGATCATCGGCCTGTCGGATGCGCTGGGGATGGAAACCACGGTCGAGGGGGTCGAGGCCTTCGACCAGCTCGAGGTGGTCTGCGCCAACGGGGCCAAATTCATCCAGGGCTATCTGTTCGCGCGGCCGATGCCGCTCGAACAGGTCAATGCCAATTTCGCCTCGGGCGAATTCCGCATCACCCCCGAAGGACCCGACCGCCACCGGCCCGAGCGCCGCTCGGTGTTCCGCCGGATCGGGATCATCCACGAGGATCACCGCTACGAGGCGGTGATGCGCGACCTGTCGCGCACCGGGGCGCGGATCGACGGACTGCTGGGCGTGCCGGAAGGGACCGAGCTGGTGCTCGACCTGGGCGGCGGGCAGCTGGTGGTCTGCCGGGTCAACCGCGCCGACGGGGCCAGCATCGCCGCCGAGTTCGAAACCCCGCTGGTCTCCGATGGCGCCGGCGGCCTGTGCACCCGCCACCGCGTCTCGCCCTATACGCTGGCCGCCGCCGGCATGCCGCTGGAGGCCCTGCCGCCGGGCAAGTACCCGCTCTCGCCCGGCCGCCCCGGCCAGGGCAGCAGCCCACGCTTCATGGAAGTCACCACCGCCCCCACCCGCATCGCCGCCCCGGCCCCGGCCCCGGCGCAACTGGCACGGCGGGCGGGTTAGCCCCTGGGCAAGGCGCCGGCGACCTGATCCACCGTCGCCGCGACCAGCGCCTCCACCCCCTTGTCGGTCGGGTGGATGTGATCGGCCTGGCGCAGTTCGGGGTGATCGATCACCGCTGACAGGAAGAACGGCACCAGCACGGCGTGGTGCGCCTTGGCCGCGGCGGGAAACACCGGGTTGAAGGCCTTGGCATAGTCCGGCCCCAGGTTCGGCGCCGCCAGCATGCCCATCACCAGCGTCGGCACCTTGCGCCGCTCCAGCTCGGCCAGGATCGCGTTCATGTTGGACCGGGTCTCGCTGGCCGGCAGGGCGCGCAGCATGTCGTTGCCGCCCAGGCACACCAGCACCAGATCGGGCTGGCGCGGCTGGCCATCGAGGGTGAACTTCAGCCGGGCCAGCCCATCCGCCGTGGTGTCGCCCGAAACCCCGGCGTTGACCATCGTGACGTTCAGCCCGCGCCCGCGCAGCGCCGCCGCCAGCCGCACCGGATAGGCCTGCTGGGGCCGCAGCCCATAGCCCGCGAACAGGCTGTCGCCCAGGGCAACGATGCGGATCTCGGGGCCCTTCACCGGAACCTGTGCCGCCGCGCTGGCCGCAGGCTGCGGTGCCGGGGCATCGCCCTTGCCGCAGGCCGCCAGCAGCATCAGTGCGCCCGTCACCACGATCCGTTTCATATCGCAACCTCCTTGCCCAGCCCCCCTCACCTATGCCATCCCCCGCGCATGGCAAGCCCCCCCGCGATCCGCGCCCACGATCTTACCCTCACCCTTGGCGAAGGAACCGCCGCCGTGCCGATCCTGCGTGGCATCTCGCTCGAGGTGCCGGCGGGGCAGGTGCTGGCCCTGCTGGGCCCGTCCGGTTCGGGCAAAAGCTCGCTGATGGCGGTGCTGGCCGGGCTGGAGCGGGCAAGCTCGGGCCAGCTGGCCGTGGCCGGCGCCGATTTTGCCACGCTCGACGAAGATGGCCTGGCCTTGGCCCGGCGCGGGCGGATCGGGGTGGTGCTGCAGGCCTTCCACCTGCTGCCGACGATGACGGCGCTGGAAAACGTCATGGTCCCGCTGGAGCTGGCGGGAATCGAGCACCCGCGCGCGCTGGCCGAGGCCGAGCTGGCCGCGGTGGGGCTGGCCCACCGCCTGCACCACTATCCCGCGCAGCTGTCGGGCGGCGAACAGCAGCGCGTGGCCATCGCCCGGGCGCTGGCACCACGCCCGGCGCTGATCTTCGCCGACGAGCCGACCGGGAACCTCGATGCCGCCACCGGCGCGACGATCATCGACCTGCTGCTGGCCCGTCGCGCCGAAAGCGGCGCCAGCCTGCTGATCATCACCCACGATGCGGCACTGGCCGAACGGGCCGAACGGGTGATCACTCTGGCCGACGGGCGGATCGTCGAAGATCGCCCCGGGCGGCACGGGGCATGAGCAAGCCCGCCAGCGGCTGGGGCATGGCCTGGGTGCTGGCCCGGCGCGAACTGTCGTGGCGCTTTCGCGGCCTCAGGCTGCTGGTGGTCTGCCTGGCGCTGGGGGTCGGCGCGCTGGCGGCGATCGGCTCGCTGACCGCCGCGATCTCGGGCGAGATCGGCGCGCGCGGCCGCACCATCCTCGGCGGCGATGTCGAGGCGATCGTCTGGCAACGGATGCTGAACCCGGAAGAACGCGCCCTGCTGGCCCGCCACGGCGCGGTCTCGGCCGGCACGCGGATGCAGGCCATTGCCGCCAACGGCGCGGTCTCGGTGCCGGTCGAACTCAAGGCGGTCGACGCTGGCTGGCCGCTGGTCGGGCGGCTCAAGCTGGCCGATGGCCGGCTGGTGGGCGCCCCGCCCGCCGGCACCGCCTGGCTGGCCCCCGGCGCGGCGGCGCGGCTGGGGCTGGCCCCGGGCGCCCGCTTTACCGTGGCCGGCACCGCGCTGACCGTCGGCGGGATCGTCGCCGACGAGCCTGACCGGCTGGCCGAAGGCTTTGCCCTCGGGCCCACGGTGATCGTCCCGCTGGCCATGCCCGAAGCGGCCGGGCTGACCGCCCCCGGCGCGATGTTCCGCAGCCGCACCCGGCTGGCCTGCGCCCAGGCCTGCGACGCCGCGGCGCTGGCCGCCGAGCTGAAGGCCAGCTTTCCCAGCGCCGGCCTTGAACTGCGCACCCGCGACAAGGCCGCGCCGGGCGCCGAAAACTTTCTGACCCGGATGGGCGATTTCCTCCAGCTGGTCGGCCTGTCGGCGCTGCTGATCGCCGGGCTCGGGATCGGCGGCGGCACCGCCTCGTACCTCGAGGCACGGGCCGGCGGGATCGCCACGCTGAAGGTGCTGGGTGCCAGCAGCCGCGACGTCGCGCGCGTCTACCTGATCCAGATCGCCATGGCCGCGCTGGCCGGCAGTGTCATCGGCCTCGCCGCCGGAACCCTGGCGCTGCCGCTGCTGGGCCGCGCGCTGGCCGGGGTGCTGCCGCTCCACGCCGCCTTGGCCCCCGCCCCCGGGGCGATGCTGCGGGCCAGCGCCTATGGCCTGCTGACCGCGCTGGCCTTCGCCGCCCCGCCACTGGCCGCCGCCCGGGCGGTGCCGGCAATGGCCCTGCTGCGCGCGCGGATCGCGCCGCCCCGGCCGCCGCGTTCCGGGCTGGCGCTGGGCGCGCTGGCGCTGGCCGGCGTGGCCGCGCTGGCCATTGCCACCAGCCCCGCCCCCGCCATCGCCGCCATGTTCCTTGGCGGCGCGGCCGGCACCGTGCTGCTGCTGGGCGGGGTTGGCTGGGCGATCCGCCGGGGCGCGGCGCGGCTGCCGCGCCCGTCCGGGGCGATGCTGCGGCTGGGGCTGGCCAACCTGCACCGCCCGGCGGCGCAGACCGGGCGGCTGGTAACGGCGCTGGGCTTCGGCCTCGCCGCTTTCGTGCTGCTGGCAACGGTGCAGACCAGCCTCGATGCCAATGTCGCGGCGCGGGTGCCGGCCAAGGCGCCGGACTATTTCGTGCTCGACCTCGATCCGGCGCGGCTGGAGGAATTCACCCGGCTGGTCGCCACCCGCGTGCCGCAGGCCCGGCTGCGCGCGGTGCCGGCGATGCGCGGGGCGATCCTGGCCTATGGCCCGGCCGACCGGATGACCCGCGTTGCCGATCTGGCCGAGATTCCCGACGATGCCTGGGCGCTGAAGGGCGAGCGCGGGCTGACCTATGCCGAGGCGCTGCCCGAGGGCAACGCGATCACCGCCGGGGCGTGGTGGCCGGCGCATTATCTGGGCGAGCCGCTGGTCTCGGTCGACGAGAAATTCGCCCGCGCGGTCGATCTCAAGGTCGGCGACCGGATCACCATCGGCCTGCTCGGCACCGAGCGCAGCGCCCGCGTCGCCAGCCTGCGGCGGATCGACTGGGATTCGTTCGGCTTCAACAACGTGCTGGTCTTCTCGCCCAATGCCATCGCCGATGCCCCGCACAAGCTGGCGGCGACTATCATGCTACCCCCTGCCGCCAAGGATGCCGGGGCCAAGGCCGGGTTGCTCGCCGCGCTGGGCCGGGCCTTTCCCTCCAGCTCGGTGATCGAGGTCGGGCCGCTGCTGGGCGATGCCCGCGCGCTGCTCGGGCAGGTCAGCCAGGCGATCCTGGCCGCCGCCTCGGTGGCGGTGCTGGCCGGGATCGCGGTGCTGACCGGGGCGATTGCCGCCGCCCGCGCGGCGCGCGCCTACGATCAGGTGGTGCTGCGGGTTCTGGGCGCCAGCCGGGGCCAGCTGGTGGCCGCCGCCTTCGCCGAATATGCCCTGCTGGCCGGGGTGCTGGCCACGGTGGCACTGGGGCTGGGCAGCGCGCTCGGCTGGCTGGTGGTGGTCAAACTGTTCAAATTCGCCTTCCTGCCCGATTGGGGCCGGGTGCTGACGGTGCTGGGCGCCGGGCTGGCGCTGGTGCTGGGCTGGGCCATGGCCGCTGTCCTGCCGCTGCTGCGCACCCGCCCCGCCGCGGTGCTGCGCGAACTGTGAGCGGCGGGCCGGCGGCACCTCCCGGCTGAACCATTCCCTCAAGGCGCGTTGGGCGGGGCTGCCCTGCGCCACCGGCGGGCCTGACGCCGCAACCTTCCGCCCAGCGACCCGCCACCACTCGCCCGGCCTGCCGCCGGCCTGCGGTGTGCCCAACAGAAAAGGGGGCCTTGCGGCCCCCTTCCCCGTGTTCCTCGTTCGAGGCTCTGGCTTAGTAGCGCCAGAGGATCGAACCGCCCCAGGTGCGCGGCTGGTTCGGATAGCCCGAGACCGCGCCCTTCTGGCCCACCGAGTCGAAAACGGTGCCCAGGTAGCGGTTGTTGGAGATGTTGCGGCCCCAGATGGTCAGCTCGAGGCCGTTGGTCATCTTCAGGGTGGCCGAAGCGTCGAACTCGCTCACTTCGCGGCGGAACGCCTGAGCGGCAACCAGCGCCGGAGCGGTGTTGGTGCCGACGATGAAGCCCGACAGGCCGTCGACGACCTGGGTGGGCGATTCATAGTGCCAGTCGCCACGCACGATGAAGTGCATGCCGTTTTCCATCTGGTGATCGTTGGTGATCGCCAGAGTGCTCGTGATCGGCGAGATGCCCGCCGGGGTCTTGCCCGACAGATCGCCGAAGGCCGAGGCGACGTAGAGGTCGTACTTAGGCCGCAGGTAGGTCATCGCGGCGGTCAGGGTCAGTTCGCTGGTCGGGTGAACCGCGCCGTCGAACTCGATGCCGAACACCGACTGCTTACCGGCGTTGGTCAGCACGAAGCCGGTGCCGGTGAACGAGTTGCCCTGGAAGCCCTCGATGGTCTCCTTGAACACCGCCATGTTCATGCTGGCGATCTTCCAGTTGGCCTTGAGGCCGAATTCCAGCACCTTCGAGACTTCCGGACCAGCGAAGCGGGTGCCGTAAGTCTGGTTGGCAACGGCCAGACCGCCGGCGATGATCGCCGCCGAGTTGGCCAGCGCCGGGCGGCTGTCACGCGACAGGTTGATCGAGCTGGCCTTGTAACCCGTGGCATAGCTGACGTAGCCGGTGATCTGCTTCGAGAACTCGTAAGCCAGACGCGCGGTGTACGAGATCTTGCCATCGCTGGTCTTGCCGGGTTCGATCGCGTTCGGCACGCCCAGGAACTGCGGGAACAGCTGCAGCGCCTTGAGGCCGACCAGCGGGTTCGACGGCACCGCCGCGTTCACCCCGGTCACCACCGCGGCATAACCGGCCGGGTTGGCCGTGGCGAAAGCCGCGACCTGCGCCGGGCTGGCCACGCCGCCGGGCACGCCCAGCAGGCCACCAACCGTCTGCGCGATGCCGAAGTTGGTCAGGACCTTGGTGATGTCGATGGTCGAGAAGACGTCGTTCGAGGTGACGTTCAGCCCGAAGTCCTTCTTGTCGTGGGTGTAGTTCAGACCCGCGGTCAGCTTGAGGCGCGGGGTGATCTTGAAGTCGGCCTGACCGAAGAGCGAATAGGCATCGTTCTTCATGGTGTAGGCTTCGACCAGCCCGGTGCCGGCCTGGTAGAACTTGCCGAGGTAGGTGCTGGCCGGCAGGCCCTGAAGCGCGGCAAAGGTGCCTTCGAGGAAGGTGATCTGGTTGGTGTTGCCGATGCCGCCACCGGTCAGCGGGTTCCAGTACAGGCGCGCCTGGTTGCCCCAGCCGATCGAGTTGTTCACCTTGATGTTTTCGTGGAAGTAGTAGGCACCGCCCAGCAGGTTCAGCGGACCGTCAAGATTGGTCGCGAAGCGCAGTTCCTGCGTGAAGGTGTCGATCTTCTGGTTGCCGTTGTTGTAGCCCAGCACGTCCAGCGAGCTGAAGTCCGAGTCCTGATGGTCTTCCGAGGTCACGCGCCGCCACGAGGTGATCGAGGTCAGCGAAACCGGGCCCATGTTGTAATCGACCTGGCCCGAACCACCGTAGTTGATCACCTTGGCGGTCGAATCGAAGTTCGAATAGGCCACGCCACCGTAGGGGTTGGTCGGATCCGAAACCTTGCCACCCAGCGCCTGGATCACCGCGGTCGGGCCCGACGACTGGACGTTCTCGACGGCGCAGCAACGCTCGTTCAGGATGCTCCAGTCGCCGATGATGCGAACCTTCAGCTGGCTGTTCGGCTGATAGAGCATCTGGCCGCGCACGAAGCTGCGGTTGCGGTTGTTGATGTCCTTGCCGGTGATCGGATTGGTGATGTAGCCGTCACGCTTGTTGAAGCCGCTGGCCACGCTGACCGCGACGGTGTCCGACAGCGGCAGGTTGATGCGGCTCTTCACCACCATGGCATTGAGGCTGCCATAGCTGGCTTCGATGCTGCCGCCGGGGCGGAACTTCGGCTCGTCGGTGACGATCGAGATAACGCCGGCGCTGGCGTTCTTGCCGAACAGGGTCGACTGCGGACCCTCGAGCACTTCGACGCGCTTCACATCGGGGAAGTCGGCGATCTGGGCGGCCGAGCGCGACCGGTAGACGCCGTCGATGAACACGCCGACCGAGGGTTCGATACCGGCGTTGTTGGCACCGTTGCCGAAGCCGCGGATGATGAAGTTGGTCTGGGTCGAGCTCTGCAGCGTGTTGACGCGCAGCGACGGGACGACCGACGACAGGTCCTTCAGGTCGCGGATCTGGGCCTGCTGGATCGTCGCGGCGGTGGTCACCGACACGGCAACCGGGATCGACTGCAGGGTCTGTTCGCGCTTCGTCGCGGTCACGATGATTTCGTTGCCGCTTTCGGCGGCGGGCTTGGCGTTCTGACCGAAGGCCACCGCCGGCAGGGCGAGGCCAATGGCGGCACTGGCGGCCAGCGCAGCGCGGGTGGAAACGGCAAAGCCGGACATAGTCTTGGTCATGATCGGTATAACCCTCTCGCTCTGGCGGAACCGTGGAACCCCCCATCAGTCCTCGCCTTAGCCGGGAATCTTAGGTTTCCTACCGGTTTGACACAATCGGAAACTGCAACCCATTCGCGGCAGCGCCGGCACTGTTGCAACATGGCCACAGGCCGGCAAGGCAATCACCGCTTGCCGTAGGGGCAGGCTTGGGCTATCTGGCCGCCAATGCTGCAACGCAGCAACAGGGCCGGTTCGCGCAACATGCTGCGTGCCGGCCCTGTTGCTGCGTGGCCCGTGGCGGCCCTGCCGTTACGTCCACCGCCCTTTCGAACCGGAATCCGTCTCCATGTCCGCCCAATCTGCCCTGCGCAATATCGCCATCATCGCCCACGTCGACCACGGCAAGACCA
>JAFECL010000052.1 GCA_018242165.1 Pseudomonadota bacterium | reverse complement strand
GGCGGGATCGTCGGGATCATCAGCTTCGGCATGGCCGGTTCGCTGCAGCGCGGCCTGAAGATCGGGCACCTGGTGATCGGTACGGCGGTCGATGGCCCGGCCCCGCAGCCCTGCGACGAGGATTGGGCGGCGGCGCTGGCCGAAGGGCTGCCGGGCGCGCGGCGCGGCCCGGTCTATGCCGATGGCCGGCTGCTGGCCACCCGCCATGCCAAGGGCCGGGTTTCCAGCACCACCGCCGCGCTCACCGTCGACATGGAAAGCCACGTCGCGGCGGCGGCGGCGGCGCGCCACGGGCTGCCGCTGGCGGTGCTGCGGTGCATTTCCGATCTCCACAACGTCGATCTGCCCCCTGCGGTCGGGGTGGCCATGGCCGATGGCGGGGGGCTGGCCGTGGGCAAGATGCTCGGCTCGCTGGTCCGCGCACCGGGGCAGTTGCCCAAGCTGACCGGCACTCTGTGGCAGTTTTCGCGCGGTTTTTCGGTGTTGCGTGACGCGGTTGCCGAACTCGACGCCAGCCTGGCTTTCGACCGCCGGGGGCAGGTGGCGCCTGCCGCATCGCCCAGCCGCCGCCGCCGCCGCTCGCGCGACTAGGCTGTCTGCCGCTGAAGGCCTAGCGCCATCCCCGCATGCCCAAGAGGGCAGGTGCCGGCCGATTGACGCTGGCCTGGGCGGGGCCGATGAAACCGGCCGTGCCCGCCCCACTCGCCTCCCCTCCACCCACCATGCGCGCCGCCGCCGTGTTCGGTGCAGGGGGCGGCATTGGCCGGGCGCTGGTGGCGGGGCTGGCGGCGTCGGGCGACTGGTCGCTGGTCCATGCCGGTGCGCGTCAGCCGCAGGCGGACCTGCCCGCCGGCGCCCGCGCCTTCGCCTTCGATCTGGCCGACGAAGCCAGCATTGCCGATGCCGTAGCCGGGTTCGATCCGCTGCCCGATCTGACCATGGTCGCCACCGGGCTGCTGCACGATCCGGCGCGCGACATTGCCCCCGAAAGGAGCCTGCGCGCCATCAGCGGCGGGGCCATGGCGCAGCTGTTCGCGGCCAATACCATCGGCCCGGCGCTGATTGCCAAGCACTTGCTGCCCCGCCTGCCACGCGACCGGCGCGTGGTGTTCGCGGTGCTGTCGGCACGGGTCGGGTCGATTGGCGACAACCGGCTTGGCGGCTGGCACGCCTATCGCGCCAGCAAGGCGGCGCTGAACATGCTGGTTGCCAATTTCGCGATCGAGCTGCGCCGCACCCATCCGCTGGCGATCATCGCCGCACTGCACCCCGGCACGGTGGCCAGTGCGCTTTCTGCCCCCTTCCAGTCCGGAGTCGCCCCGCAGCAGCTGTTCACCCCGGCGGCGGCGGCCGGCCATCTGCTGCGGGTGGTGGCAGGGCTGACCCCGGCCGACAGTGGCGGATTCTTCGCCTGGGATGGCGCGCGCCTGCCATGGTGAAGATGCGCCGCAAGGCCGATCTGCCCAGCAAGATCTGCGCGGTCTGTGCCCGCACCTTTGCCTGGCGCAAGAAATGGGCCCGCGACTGGGGGCAGGTGCGCTATTGCTCGGATCGCTGCCGCTCAGCCAAGGGTGGCCAGGAAGGCGGCGGCGTCGTGCCTTAATCGGGCCTGCCTGTCGGGGGTGAACCCCGCCCACAGTTGCACCATCCGGGCCATGCGCGGGTTGCGCCGCAGCCGTTCGGCATGGCGGGCGATGAAGTGCCAGTAGAGCAGGTTGAACGGGCAGGCGCGCGGGCCTTCCTTCGCCTTCACGTCATAGGCGCAGCCCCGGCAATAGTCGCTCATCCGGTCGATATAGGCCCCGCTGGCGGCATAGGGCTTGCTGGCCAGCAGGCCGCCGTCGGCGAACTGGCTCATCCCCACGGTATTGGGCAGCTCGACCCATTCGTAGGCATCGGCATAGACCGCCAGATACCATTCGTGCAGTTCATAGGGGTCGATCCCGGCCAGCAGCGCGAAGTTGCCGGTCACCATCAGCCGCTGGATGTGGTGGGCATAGGCCTCTTCGCGGGTCTGGGTGATGCAGGCCCGCATGCAGGCCATGTCAGTCTCGCCGCTCCAGTAGAAGGCCGGCAGCGGGCGGTGGGCATCCAGCGCGTTCTCCCGCGCATAGCCGGGGCCCCGCCACCAGTAGATCCCCCGGACATATTCGCGCCAGCCGATGATCTGGCGGATGAAGCCCTCGGCGCTGTTCAGCGGCACCCGCCCGGCCTGCCATTCCGCCTCGGCAGCCCGGCACAGCGCGAGCGGATCGAGCAGCCCCAGGTTCAGGTAGGGCGAGATCACCGCATGGAACAGGAAGCGGTGCCCCTGCAACATGGCATCCTGATAGCGCCCGAAGTCGGGCAGGGCGTGGTGCAGGAAATGGGCGAAGGCGGCCTCGGCCCCGGCGCGGTCGGTGGCGAACCAGAACGGGTGCAGGCTGCCGAACTGGCCGGGGAAGCGCTGCTCCACCATATCGAGCACCTCGCGGGTGATCGCATCGGGGGCAAAGCGGGGCGGATCGGGGGGGATCAGCCCTTCGGGCGGGCGCTGGCGGTTGTCATGGTCGAAGTTCCACTGGCCGCCGGCCGGCTGGTCGCCCGCCATCAACAGGCCGGTCTTGCGGCGCATCAGCCGGTAGAAGTGCTCCATCCGCAGGCCCTTGCGGCCCGTGGCCCAGCGGGCAAACCCGTGGCGGTCGGCGATGAAGCGGTCGTCCGCCAGCAGGGTGGCTGCCGGCCAGCGCTGCAGCTCTTCCAGCAGCCGCCACTCCCCCGGTTCGGTGACGATCACCGCATCCAGGCCGTGGCGGGCCAGCGCGCGTTCTACCTCGCCGCGCAGGTGACCACGGTTGGCCGGATCGTCGAGGCGGGTGTAATCGACCTGCCAGCCGGCGGCACGCAATTCGGCGGCGAAATGGCGCATCGCGGCAAAGACCAGCGCCAGCTTCTTGCGATGGTGGGGCACATAGCCGGCTTCTTCGGCCACCTCGGCCATCAGCACCACGTCGCTGGCCCGATCGGCGGCGCGCAGGGCGGCCAACTCCGGGGTCAATTGATCGCCCAGTACCAGAACCAGCCGTGCCATGCCCGGCGCCTAGGCCAGCCGATTGGCCGAGTCAGCCTGCCCCAAGGGGCGGTCGGCCTCCCGCCCCGGGGGCCCCGATGAATTGTCGTGGCGCCCGCCACGCTTTTCCGACAGACTGCCCGGCCGGAGGGCAAACGATGCGGAAACCTGCGATTCTGGCCTGCGTGGCCGTGCTGCTGACCGGTGCGACCGGCCGCCACAGCTATGACCTGATCATCCGTGGCGGGACGATCTACGATGGCACTGGCGGCACGCCCTATCGCGGCGATGTCGCGATCCGGGGCGACCGGATTGTCGCGGTCGGGCGGGTGCGCGGCAGCGCGGCACGGGTGGTCGATGCCACGGGGCTGGCGGTGGCGCCGGGCTTCATCAACATGCTCAGCTGGTCGAACGAATCGCTGATCGCCGATCCGCGCGGGATGAGCGATACCAAACAGGGCATCACCCTGGAGGTGATGGGCGAAGGCTGGTCGATGGGCCCGCTGAGCCCCGAGATGGCCCGGCGCGAGGAAAACCGCCAGGCCGACATCCGCTACAAGATCGGCTGGAGCACGCTGGGCGGGTATCTCGACTGGCTGACCCGGCGGGGGATCGCCCCCAATGTCGCCAGCTTCGTCGGGGCAACCACCGTGCGGATCCACGAGCTGGGCGAGGGCGATGTCACCCCCAGCGAGGCACAGCTGGCGCGGATGCAGGGGCTGGTGCGCGCGGCGCTGAACGAGGGGGCGATGGGGCTGGGCAGCTCCTTGATCTATGCCCCCGCGACCTATGCCAAGACCCCCGAACTGGTCGCGCTGGCCCGCGCCGCGCACCAGTGCGGCGGCATGTACATCAGCCATATGCGCAGCGAGGGCGACGAATTGCTCGAGGCGGTGGACGAGCTGATCACGATCTCGCGCCAGTCGGGCG
The DNA here is from genome assembly GCA_018242165.1 of Pseudomonadota bacterium. Lineage (GTDB taxonomy): Bacteria > Pseudomonadota > Alphaproteobacteria > Sphingomonadales > Sphingomonadaceae > Novosphingobium. The sequence continues at coordinate 54,266 of JAFECL010000052.1, read as the reverse complement.
CGCCGGCCGAAATCTATCACATGAAGCAGGGCGGCCGGAACGCCTGGGGCAAGTATCCGGCGATGGTGGCGAAGATCGAGTCGGCGCGCGCCGAAGGCCTGCGGATCACCGCCGACATGTATACCTATACTGCCGGGGCGACCGGGCTGGATGCCGCCATGCCGACCTGGGTTCAGGCCGGCGGGACCGAACAATGGATCGCGCGGATGAAGGATCCGGCGATCCGCGCCCGCGTGCTGGCCGAGATGCGCGCGCCCGGCAAGGGCTGGGAAAACCTGCTCTACAACGCCGGGGGGGCCGACAAGGTGATCCTGCTGGCCTTCAAGAACCCGAAGCTCAAGCCGCTGTCGGGCAAGACGCTGGCCGAGGTGGCGGCGCTGCGCGGCACCAGCCCCGAGGATACCGCGATCGACCTGGTGATCGAGGATGGCACGCGGGTGGGCACCGCCTATTTCCTGATGAACGAGGCCAATGTGGCGCAGCAGACCGCGCTGCCGTGGATGGCCTTTGGCTCGGATGCGGCGAGCCAGGCGCCCGAGGGGGTATTCCTCAAGGCCAGCGCCCACCCCCGCGCCTATGGCAATTTCGCCCGGCTGCTGGGCAAATATGTCCGCGAAGAGCGGACCACCACGCTGGCCGATGCAGTGCGCCGGCTGTCGGGCTTTCCCGCCAGCAACCTTGGGATCAAGGATCGCGGGGTGCTGAAGACCGGCAATTTCGCCGATCTGGCGATCTTCGATCCCGCCACCATCGGCGACACCGCGACCTTTGACCGGCCACAGCAATATGCCACCGGGATGCGCCATGTTTTCGTCAACGGGGTGCAGATCCTGCGCAACGGCGAGCCGACCGGGGCCACCCCGGGCCGCTTCGTCCACGGCCCCGGCTGGAACCGCTGCCCGGCACGCTGACCGTCAGCGGCAAGGCTGACGCGCGATTTTACGCGGATTTTACGCTGCCGGGCAACTTTCCCCCGGGCGCGGTGCGCTGCGCGCGGGCTAGGCCGGGCCGCCCACAGGAGTTGGCTGCCCATGTCTTACGACCTCCTTGCCGGGGGCTTCGTTGCCCTTGTCATCCTGATCTACCTGCTCGCCGTGCTGAGCCGGCCCGAGCGGTTCTGAGGAGGCGGTCATGGATGCGCAGGCCCTGGCCCTCTTCTTCGCCTATACCCTGGTCGTGCTCGCCCTGGCCCGCCCGCTGGGTCGCTGGATGCACGCCTTGTACGATGGCCGGCCGCTGCCGCTGTGCGGGCTGGAGCAGGCCATCTACCGCTGCGCCGGGGTCGATCCCGCGCGCGAGCAGGGCTGGCTGGCCTATGCCCTCAGCGTGCTGGGCTTTTCGCTGTTCGGGATTGTCAGCCTCTACCTGATCCTGCGGTGCCAGCGGGCCCTGCCGTTCAACCCGCAGCACGTTGCGGGGATGGAGCCGTGGCTGGCCTTCAACACCGCGGTCAGCTTCGTCACCAACACGAACTGGCAGAACTACAGCGGCGAGGCGGCCCTGTCGTACTTCAGCCAGATGGCCGGGCTGACGGTGCACAACTTCCTTTCGGCCGCCACCGGCATTGCCGTTGCCTTCGCGCTGATCCGGGGGTTCGCCCGCGCCGAAACGAAGGCGATCGGCAACTTCTGGGCCGATTGCACGCGGGTCACCCTCTACCTGCTGCTGCCGCTCAGCCTGGTGCTGGCGCTGGGCTATGTCGCGCTCGGCGTGCCGCAGACTCTGGGCGCCTCGGTCGAGGTTACCACCCTGGAAGGGGCGCGGCAGACCATCGCGGTCGGCCCGGTCGCCTCGCAGCTGGCGATCAAGATGCTGGGCACCAATGGTGGCGGGTTCTTCAACGCCAATTCCGCCCACCCCTTCGAGAACCCGTCGGCACTGGTCAATTTCATCCAGATGGTGACGATCTTCGCGCTGGGCGCGGGCCTGACCATCACTTTTGGCAAGGCGGTCGGGCGCGAGCGGCAGGGCTGGGCCTTGCTGGCGACGATGACGGTGCTGTTCCTGCTTGGCCTGGTCGCGGCCTATGCGGCAGAGAGCGTTGCCAGTCCCGCGCTGCACGGCCTGGGCCTGGCGGGTGCGAACATGGAGGGCAAGGAGGTCCGCTTTGGCCCGGCCGCCAGCGTGCTGTTCGCGGTGGTGACCACCGACGCCTCGTGCGGGGCGGTCAACATGATGCACGACAGCCTGATGCCGCTGGCCGGCCTGGTGCCGCTGTTCAACATCCAGCTGGGCGAGATCATCTTCGGCGGGGTCGGCTCGGGGCTTTACGGGATGCTGCTCTATGCCCTGCTCGCGGTGTTCATTGCCGGGCTGATGGTGGGGCGTACCCCTGAATATGCCGGCAAGAAGATCGAGGCGCGCGAGATGAAGCTGGCGGTGATCGCGGTGGCGGTCCTGCCGCTGTTCATCCTGGTGCTGACCGCGCTGGCCTCGGTTACCGCCGCCGGGCTGGCCGGCCCCGCCGCCAGGGGCGCGCACGGCTTTTCCGAGATCCTCTATGCCTACACCAGCACGGTCGGGAACAATGGCAGCGCCTTCGCCGGGTTGAACGGCAACACCCCTTTCTACAACGCCACGCTGGCCCTGGCGATGGTGGTCGGGCGGTTCGGCGTGCTGCTGCCGGCGCTGGCGATCGCCGGCGGGCTGGCCGCCAAGAAGCGCGTGCCCGAAGGCCCCGGATCGTTTCCCACCACCGGGCCGCTGTGGGTCGCCCTGCTCGCCTCGGTGATCCTGATCGTTGGCGGGCTGACCTTCCTGCCCAGCCTCGCGCTGGGGCCGATCGCCGACCACCTCCAGCTCTTTGCGCACTGAGGAGTCCGAGCCATGTCGCAAGCCCAATCGCTGTTCACCCGCGAACTGCTGCGGCCCGCGCTGCGCGATGCCCTGGCCAAGCTTTCGCCGCGCGTGCTGGTGCGCAATCCGGTGATGTTCGTCACCGCGCTGGTCGCCGCGCTCTCCACCGCGATCCTGATCGAGGGGCTGCTCCACGCCGCGCCCGACCTTGGCTTTCAGGCCCAGCTGGTGTTCTGGCTGTGGCTGACCGTGCTGTTCGGCAATTTCGCCGAGGCGCTGGCCGAGGGGCGGGGCAAGGCCCAGGCGGCCAGCCTGCGCGCCACCAAGGCCCATCTGACCGCCCGCCTGCCCGATGGCCGGGTGGTTTCGGCCGCCACCCTCAAGGTCGGGGATGTGGTGCTGGTCGAGACCGGAGAACTGATCCCGGCCGATGGCGAGGTGGTCGAGGGCTGTGCCAGCGTCAACGAAGCGGCGATCACCGGCGAGAGCGCCCCGGTGATCCGCGAGGGCGGCGGCGACCGCAGCGCGGTGACAGCCGGCACCCGGGTGATCGCCGACTGGATCCGCGTGCGGGTTACCGCCGCAGCGGGCCAGGGCTTCCTTGACCGGATGATCGCGCTGGTCGAGGGCGCGGCGCGGCAGAAGACGCCGAACGAAGTGGCGCTGACCATCCTGCTGGCGGGGCTGACGCTGATCTTCCTGGTGGCGGTCGGCACCATGCCTGCCTTCGCCGCCTATGCCCATGGTGCGCTGGCGGTGCCGGTGCTGGTGGCGTTGTTCGTGACCCTGATCCCGACCACGATTTCGGCGCTGCTCTCGGCCATCGGCATTGCCGGGATGGACCGGCTGGTGCGCTTCAACGTGCTGGCGAAGTCGGGCCGCGCGGTCGAGGCGGCGGGGGACATCGATGTGCTGCTGCTCGACAAGACCGGGACGATCACCATTGGCGACCGGCAGGCCAGCGAGTTCCTCACCCTGCCCGGGGTCACGCGCGATGCCCTGATCGATGCCGCGCGGCTGGCCAGCATGGCCGACGAAACCCCCGAGGGCCGCTCGATCGTGGCGCTGGCGGGGGCCGGGGCGCCGCTGCCCGCCGGGGCGGAACAGATCCGCTTTACCTCGCAGACACGGGTCTCGGGCGTGCTGATCGGCGAGCGGGCGCTGATCAAGGGCGCGGTCGATGCGGTGCTGCGGCGGCTGGGCGACAGCGCCGACCGCGCCGCCGCCAGCATGCTGCGCGAGCTGGCGGACCGCATCGCCCGGGCTGGCGGCACCCCGCTGGCGGTGGCCGACGGGGCGCGGCTGCTGGGGGTGATCCACCTCAAGGACGTGGTCAAGGCCGGGATCCGCGAGCGTTTCGCCGAACTGCGCAAGATGGGCATTCGCACCGTGATGATCACCGGCGACAACCCGCTGACCGCCGCCAGCATCGCCGCCGAGAGCGGGGTCGGCGATTTCCTGGCCGAGGCTACCCCGGAAGACAAGCTGGCGCTGATCCGGGCCGAGCAGCAGGGCGGGCGCCTGGTGGCCATGTGCGGCGATGGCACCAACGATGCCCCGGCGCTGGCCCAGTCCGACGTTGGCGTGGCGATGAACACCGGCACCCAGGCTGCGCGCGAGGCGGGCAACATGGTCGACCTCGACAGCGATCCGACCAAGCTGATCGAGATCGTCGGGCTGGGCAAGCAGCTGCTGATGACCCGCGGCGCGCTGACCACCTTTTCGATCGCCAACGACGTCGCCAAGTATTTCGCGATCCTGCCGGCGATCTTCGTGGTGCTCTATCCGGCCTTGGCGGTGCTCAACGTGATGCACCTCGCCAGTCCGCAAAGCGCGATCCTCTCGGCCATCGTGTTCAACGCCCTGATCATCCCCGCGCTGGTGCCGCTGGCGCTGAAAGGGGTGCGCTATCGCCCCGCGCCCGCCGGCGAACTGCTGGCCCGCAACCTCGCGATCTATGGCCTCGGCGGTCTGATCGCCCCGTTCATCGGCATCAAGGCGATCGACCTCGTCGTCGCCGGCCTGCACCTCGCCTGAGGAGGCACTCCCATGTGGACCGAACTTCGCGACACCCTGCGCCCGGCGATCGTGCTGCTGGTGCTGTTCACCGGGCTGACCGGCCTCGCCTATCCGCTGGCGGTGACCGTGCTGGCCCGGCTGGCCTTTCCGGCCGAGGCCGAGGGCAGTCTGGTCCGCGACGGCGGCGGTGTGCGGGGTTCTGCTCTGATCGGGCAACCGTTCAGCCGGCCGGGCTATTTTCACGGCCGCCCCTCCGCCGCCGGAAATTCGGCACAGGGGGGTTATGACGCCGCCAATTCCTCGGGCAGCAACCTTGCGCCGGGCGCGCCGGAACTGGCCCGGCGGGTGACGGGCGCGGTGGCCGCGCTGCGCCAACAGGGTCTGACCAGCCAAGCGGTTCCTTCCGATCTGGTCACCACTTCCGCCTCGGGGCTCGATCCGGACATCAGCCCCGAGGCGGCCTTTTTCCAGGTTTCGCGGGTGGCCCGGGCCCGGGGGCTGGACGAGGCGCGGGTGCGGCAGCTGGTGACAGCGGCAATCGCGGCGCCGCGCCCTGCCTTCCTTGGCCCGCCCAGGGTCAACGTGCTGGCGCTGAACCGCGCGCTTGACGCCATCGTTCGACAGACCGCCCCGATCTCCGCTATGCCCGCCCGGTGAACGGGACCCGGCCTTCCCCCGAAGCCCTGCTCAAGGCGGCCCGCGCCGAAGCGCGCGGGAAGCTGAAGATCCTGCTGGGCGCCGCCCCCGGGGTCGGCAAGACCTTCGAGATGCTGCGCGAGGGGGCCGACCTGCTGCGCGGCGGAGCCGACGTGGTGATCGGCGTGGTCGAAACCCACGGCCGCGCCGAAACCGGGGCGCTGGTGGCTCCGTTCGAGGTGCTGCCGCGCCGCACCGTTCGCCACGGCGTCCATGCGCTGGTGGAATTCGACCTCGATGGCATGCTGGCGCGGCGCCCGCAGGTGGCCTTGATCGACGAGTTCGCCCACAGCAACGCCCCCGGCTGCCGCCACGCCAAGCGCTGGCAGGATGTCGAGGAACTGCGCGACGCGGGGATCGACGTGATCACCACGCTCAACATCCAGCACGTCGAAAGCCTCAACGACGTGGTGGCCGGCTTCACCCATGTCCGGGTGCGCGAGACGGTGCCCGATGCCTGCCTCGAGGATGCCGAGATCGAGGTGGTCGACCTGCCGCCCGACGAGCTGATCGCCCGGCTGAAGGCCGGCAAGGTCTATGTTCCGCACGAGGCCAGCCGTGCGCTCCAGCATTTCTTTTCGCGCGCCAACCTCTCGGCCTTGCGCGAGCTGGCGCTGCGCCGCGCCGCCCAGGCGGTCGATCGCCAGATGCTCGACCAGCTGCAGGCCAGCGGCGCGGCGGGCCAGTTTGCCGCCGGCGAGCGGATCGTGGTGGCCATCGGCGAGCGGGCGGGAGGCGAGCAGCTGGTGCGGAGCGCCAAGCGGCTGGCCGACAGCTGCAACGCGCCGTGGAGCGTGGTAACGGTCGAAACCCCGCAGAGCGCCACCCTCGATGCGGCCGCGCGCCAGCGGATCGCCGCGGCGCTCGAGCTGGGCACCGTGCTGGGCGCGGCCATTGCGACCATTCCCGCCGTCGATGTTGCCACCGGACTGGCCGATTATGCCCGCGAACTGCGTGCAACCACGCTGGTCCTGGGCAGGAGCCACCGGCCGCGGGGCTTTGGCGCGCGGCGCGGCGTGGTGCTCGAACGGCTGGCGCGCGACCTTGCGGAGGTGACGCTTCATCTCGTCCCGCTCGATCCGGCGCGGCATGAGCGGATCCGCACCCTCCGCCAGCCGCTGCCGTGGACCGGGTTTGGCGCCGGCATGCTGGCAACCGCGCTGACCACCCTGGCCTGCGTGCTGTTGCAGCGCTGGATCGGCAGCAAGCCGGTTGACCTGCTCTACATCGTGCCGGTGGTCGCCGTCGCGACCCGCTACGGGCTGCGTTCCGCGCTGCTGACCTCGGTGATGGCGGCGCTGGCCTACAACTTCTTCTTCCTGCCACCGCTCTACCAGTTCACCATCAGCGATCCCCAGAATCTGGTGACGTTCCTGGTGCTGACCGCGACCGGCATCCTGGTGGCCAATCTGGCCGGCCGGCTGCGACGCGGCGAGCGGACCGGCGCGCGGGTGGCGATCGAGAATGCCGCCATCGCCGGCTTCGGCCAGCAGCTGGCTTCGGTTTCGGACGCGGCGGGCACCGCCGGGATCGTCGCGGCGGCGGTCCACGAACTGCTCGGTGCCCGCACCATGGTACTGATGCGCGAGGATGGCGTGCTGCGCGCGGTGGCGGGTGAGCCGGCGATCGAGGAACTGGGCGCGATCGACGATGCCGCGGCGGGCTGGGTGTTCGAACGTGGCGAAGTCTCGGGGCGGGGCAGCGGCACCCTCAATGCCTCGGACTGGCAGTTTCATCCGCTGGCCTCGGCCCTGGGGGTTCATGCCGTGCTGGCGCTCAGCAAGGCCGATGCCTCGGTGCCGCTGGCCCCGGCGCAGCGGACCTTGTTCACCACCCTGAAGGGGCAGGCGGCGCTGGCCTTCGAGCGGATCCGCCTCGAACGCGAGATGCGCGACCTTGCCGTGCTGCGCCAGCGCGACGAATTGCGCGCGGCGCTGCTCTCCTCGATCGGCCATGACCTGCGCACGCCGCTGGCCGCCGTGGTCGCGGCATCAGGCGAACTGGCGGCAATCAGTCCGGACAGCCCCGCGCTTCAGACCTTGCTGGTCGAAGCCCGCCGGTTGCGCCGCTTCTTCGACGACCTGATCGAGATGACCCGGATCGAGGCGGGGGCGCTCGAGGTTCGCAGCGAGCCGGTCGACCTGACCGATGCGGTTACCACCGCGGCTCACGACCTGCGGGCCGAACTCGGCGCGCGCCGGCTGGTGCTGGAGGTGCCGCCGGCGCTGCCGCTGGTCCTGGCCGACCCACGCCTGTTGCACCACATCCTGATCAACCTGGTCGGTAACGCCGCCAAGTTCTCGCCCCCCCGCTCGGCGATCACCCTGCGCGGCGAACGGTTGAGCGAGGGGGTCCGGCTGCTGGTGCTGGATGAGGGCCCCGGCCTGCCACCGGGCGAGGCGGCGCAGCTGTTCGAGCGCTTCACCCGCGCTTCGGGCAGCGACCGGACCGGTGGCTCCGGGCTGGGGCTGGCGATCGTCAAGGGCTTTGCCTCGGCCATGGGATTGGCAGTAGAGGCAGCCAACCGCACCGGTGGCGGCGCGCAGTTCGCCATCACCTGGCCCGCCGACCTGATCCGCAAAGGCAGCGCATGAGTGCCCCGATCCTGATCGCTGACGACGAACCGGCCATCCGCCGGATGCTGCGGGCCGCGCTCGACCGTTCCGGCTGGCACTGTGTCGAGGCGGGGGCGGCGGGCGAGGCGCTGGCCCTGGCGCGGCGTCCGGGCTGCGAAGTGGTGTTGCTGGACCTTGGGCTGCCCGACCGTGACGGGCTCGAACTGATCCCGCTGCTGAAGGCGCTGGATCGCGCGGTGATCGTGCTGACCGCGCGCGACGCCACCGCCGAAAAGGTCGCCGCGCTCGACCTCGGGGCGGACGACTATGTCACCAAGCCCTTCGATACCGAGGAATTGCTGGCCCGGATCCGCACCGCCCTGCGCCATCGCAGCGGTCGCGCCTCCGAACGCGTGGCGGTCGGCGCGCTCGAAATCGATCTCGCCCGTCATCAGGTAATGCTGGCGGGCGAGCCGGTGGAGCTGGCGAAGCGCGAATTCGCCCTGTTGCTGGAACTGGCGCGCAATGCCGGCCGGGTGATGACCCATCAGGCGTTGCTGAGCGCGGTGTGGGGCGAGGCCCACATCCGCGACGTGGAATATCTGCGCGTGGCCGTCCGTGCCCTGCGCCGCAAGGTTGAGCCCGATCCGGCCCTGCCGACGATCATTCTGAACGAGCCGGGCATCGGCTATCGGTTGAACCTCGACAGCTAGCCCGGCGGGGCTGGACGGGGATCGGGCTTCATGCTTATGAGCCCCCTCTGCAACGACAGGGAATCCCGTGACCAAGGCAATCAAGCTGACGCTGACCGAAGACGAAGCCGAAATGATCGTGGACGCCCTGGAGGCGGACATGGAGGGCTATCTGGAATCCGCGAAGGAAGCACGGGGCAATGCCAATCGCGCCGATGTCGAGACCTTCAGCGAGGCTGCCGAGCGGATCGGCGGTCTGATCGGCAAGGTCCGGGCACTGCTCGACTAGCGGGCGAAGGCCTGCGCGCGGGTTTCAGCTGGCCGGCAGCAGCCGGCGTTCCAGCCAGTGGGCCGCAAGGGCACCGGCAATCTGCGCCGCGATGAAGCCCGGCACGCTGGCCGGCGCGATCCCGGCGAAGCTGTCGCTGAGGCTGCGCGCCAGCGTGATTGCCGGATTGGCGAAGCTGGTCGACGAGGTGAACCAGTAAGCGGCGGCGATATAGAGCGCGACACTGGCCGGCACCGCTTGCGGGCGGTGCCGCAAGGTCAGCAGGATGGTGGTCGCCAGGCCGAAGGTGGCGATGAATTCGCCCAGCCATTGCCCCGGCCCATCGCGCAGATGGTGCGAGAGCTGCAGGATCGGCAGGCCGAACATGGCATGCGCGCACCATACCCCGGCGATCCCGGCGGCGATCTGGACCAGGATCGTGGCCGCCAGCACCGGCCAGGCGCCATCGCCGCGCAGGCGCATCACCAGGCTGACTGCCGGATTGAAATGGGCTCCCGAAACCGGCCCGAGCATGGCGATCAGCACATAGAGCATCGCTGCCGTCGCCCCGGTGTTGGCCAGCAGCGCCACCGCGACATTCCCGCCGGCCAGCTTTTCGCCCATGATCCCCGAGCCGACCACGGTGGCGAAGAGGAAAAAGCTGCCGAGCGCCTCGGCACCAAGTCTTTGCTTCACGCCGCCCCCTCCATCGTGCCGATACGGCCCAGTTCGCGCATGACGTCACCGCGTTCCATGCCGGCCAGGTCGAGCGCCAGAAAGGCCCGCACCCGCATTTCCAGAAAATGCCATGTCGAGGCAAAGGCCGCGTCGACTTCCGCCTCGGTGCCGACAACCTCGGCGGGGTCGGCCAGACCCCAGTGCGCGCGCAGCGGCGCGCCGGCAAACACCGGGCAGGCCTCACCCGCGGCATTGCCGCAGACCGTGATGGCCAGATCGATGGGGATTGCCGTGCTGCCGGTGAATTCATCCCAGCTCTTGGAGCGGAACGGGGCGGGATCGATCCCGTGCCGGGCCAGCTGGCGCAGGGCCCCGGGATGCGGCACGCCCTTCGGCCGGCTGCCGGCACTGAAGGCGCGGACCCGCCGCTGCCCCAGTTGATTGAACAGCGCCTCGCCCAGGATCGAGCGGGCCGAATTGCCCGTGCAGAGCACCAGCACGGTGGTGATTGCGGTCATGCCGGGGTCAGCCGCAGCAAGGCGCGGCAGCTGGCAGGTCGGCCTTCGGCGGGCAGCAGGTGCCCTGCGGGGTTGCCGGGGTGCAGCAGGCCCCTGCGGCGGCATTGGCGGAGCCGAGCCGGGACAGTTCGGGGTTGCCGCCATAGACGGTGGCCTCGCCGGTGGTCAGGAAGGCTTCCCACACCACCCCGTCGGGGTCGGCGATCCAGCTCTTTTCCGATCGGGCGTAGCAGCAGGTGGTTTCGCCCTCTTCCAGCACCGGGCGGTCGGCAGCCTGGAGCCGGGCATAGACCTCCGCCAGTTCATCGGCATCTTCCACCTGCAGGCCCAGGTGCTCGATGCCCCGCGCGACCCCTTCCTTGCTGGAAATCGCGAAGTTGAGGCGCGGATCGTCGAGCATCCACTTGGCATAGTCGGGCTTGGCCACGCTGGGCGCCTGCCCGAACAGGCCGGTGTAGAAGGCAATCGACTGGTCAAGGTCGGCAACCCCGACGTGGACGTGGAAACGTTTCATGCGACACTCCTGTCATCACCGGCCACGGACAGGCAATCGAGCTCCGGCAGGCACGCGGTGCCACCACAGCAATTGGCCATCAGGTAGGCTATCAGGCGGTTCATCGCGCCATAGTCGGCGGAATAGATGATCGAGCGGCTGACCCGGCGCTGGGCCACCAGCCCGGCATGGGCCAGCTGGGCGAGGTGAAAGCTCATCGAGGAAGCCGGCACCCCCAAGGCCTCGGCCAGCGCGCCGGCTGCCATGCCATCGGGCCCGGCCTGAACCAGCAGGCGAAACACCGCCAGGCGATGTTCCTGCGCCAGGGCCCCCAGGGCGCGAATGACGGTTGCCGACTCCATGCCTGCCTCATAATTCGATAATCATTGAAATATGGGATTGATTGCCGCGTCCGTCAAGCCCTCCCCCTGACGAGGTCGTGCCCACGGCATCGCCACCCGGCATAAGTGCCTAGCCGGGCATTTATCAGATCGTGCCCCAAAGCACCTATCAGGGTATAAAATCGCAGGCTTTCCGATGCTCTACCTGGTATATTTCTGCACGCTGCGCCAACATGCCCTGTGGCTGGTCGCCCTGGCGGCGGCGATCTGCCTGACCACAGCCGCCGCCGGCTTTCTGACGCTGCGCCGGTCGGGCGGGGCGCATCACGGGCGCAGGGTGTCGATTGCCGGGGCGACGATCGGGCTGGGCGTATGGTCCACCCATTTCGTGGCCATGCTCGGCTACATTCCCGGCAACGCCATGGCCTATCGTGTCGCCCCGACGCTCGGCTCGCTCGGCCTTTCGGCAACCTGCGTGATGCTCGCCACCCGCCTGGCCGACCGGCATCGCAGCCTTGCCGGAGCGTTGGGCGCGGCGCTGCTGGCGGGTGGCGGGATCGCGGCAATGCATTACCTCGGCACCAGCGCGCTCGAGGCACCTGTCCGGCTGGTCTTCGACCCTGTGATGGTGGCGGCGTCGGTGGTGCTGGCGATTGTCCCGCTGGTTCCTGCGATCTTCCTGGCGCAGCGTCGTGCGGCGGTCTGGCCATCGTGCCTGCTGCTGACCCTGGCGGTCACCAGCCTGCATTTCACCGGCATGGCCGCGATCAGGCTGCTGCCCCAGCGGCTTGCCCCGGATGGCGCGCTGATTCTCTCGGCCCATGCGATGTCGGTTCTGGTCGGCCTGGCGGGTTGTGCGGTGCTGGCGGTGTGCCTCTCCGCGATCAGTACCGAGCGCCGGATCCGTCAGGCGGTCCATGGCAGCGAGCGCGATTTCGGCATTCTGGTCAAGGGCATTTCCGATTGCGCGCTTTACCTGCTCTCGCCCGAGGGAGCGGTTGCCAGCTGGAACGCCGGCGCGGCGCGCCTGAAGGGCTATGCTGAACACGAGGCGCTGGGCCTGCCGCTGGCGGCCTTCTATACCCCGGAGGATCGCGCCGCCGGGCTTCCCGCGCAGGCTCTGGCCACCGCCTTGCGTGATGGCAAGTTCACCGGCGAGGGCTGGCGCATGCGCAAGGATGGCAGCACCTTCTGGGCCCATGTCACGATCGAGCGCGTGCACGATGCCTCTGGCGCGATGGCGGGTTTTGCGAAGATCACCCGCGATATGACACGCTGGAAGGCGAGCCAGGACCGGATCGCCGAGACCAAGGCGCAGCGGGATACGGCCCTCGACAACATGCACCAGGGCCTGCTGCTGTTCGACCGCAACCGCCGCCTTGTCCTTCGCAACCAGCGGCTGCTCGAGCTGTGGTCGGTGCCGGCGGCCGTAGTCGCCGAAGGCTCGGCCGTGGCCGATGTGGTCGATGCGCTGACCCATGGCCCGCGGTTCGAGGCCAGACCGGGGGCGCTCAAGGCGCTGGTGCAGGCGATTTCGACCCCCGGAACGGAACCGCATGAAATCGCCTGCCATGACGAATTCGTGGTCGCCGTGATCAGCCGTGCGTTGGCCGACGGAGGGTGGGTCACCACCTTCGAGGATGTCACCGAGCGCCATCGCAGCGAGGCCCGCATTGCCCACCTGGCGCTGCACGATTCGCTGACCGGCTTGCCCAACCGATCCCATTTCGGCGCATGGTGCGGCAAGGAAATCGGCCTGGCGGCAGAACGCAATCAACGGTTCGCGCTGGTTGCGATCGGCCTTGACCGCTTCAAGCAGGTGAATGACGCGCGGGGGCATCAGGTCGGCGACCGGGTGCTGATCGAACTTGCCGGGCGCCTGGCTGAATGTTGCGGCATCGGTGCCATGGCCGCCCGCCTGGGCGGTGACGAATTTGCCGCTGGCCTGACCTTCGACGGCGACCCCCAGCTGGCGCATTTCATGGCACGACTGGTCGATTGCTTTGCCCGGGCCTGTGACGAGGGCGAGATGCCGGTGGAGGTGTCCGCCAGCTTCGGGATCGCGACCTTCCCGCAGGATGCGGATGAGGGTGGGATGCTGCTGGCCAATGCCGATCTGGCGATGCACCGCGCCAAGGCCAGCGCGCAGGAGCGCATCTGCTACTACCAGTCCGAAATGGACGAGCTGGCGCGGACCCGGCGCCAGATCGCCGCAGAGCTGCGCGGCGCGACGGAACGGGGCGAATTCCGGGTGCTCTATCAGCCGCAGCACGTGGTCAGGACCGGCGAACTGGTCGGCTATGAAGCCCTGCTGCGCTGGCATCACCCGGTTCGCGGCCTGGTCAGCCCGATGGATTTCATCCCGATCGCCGAGGAAACCGGCGAGATCGTGGGCATTGGCGAATGGGTGCTGCGCGAAGCCGCGATGCAGGCCGCCACCTGGCCCGAACCGCTGAAGGTTGCCGTCAATCTCTCGCCGGTCCAGCTGCTGCAGGATGATCTGGTGCCGCGCATCATGGCGATCCTGCTGGAAACCGGGCTGCCACCAAGCCGGCTGGAACTGGAAATCACCGAAAGCGCGATCATTGCCGACAAGGGCCGGGCCCTGCATCTGCTGCGCCAGATCAAGGCGATGGGGATCGCGATTGCCATGGACGATTTCGGTACCGGCTATTCATCGCTCGACACGCTGCATTCGTTCCCCTTCGACAAGATCAAGATCGACAAGTCGTTCCTGCAGCAATCGGCTTCCAGCCCGCCCGCCGCTGCGATCGTCAAGGCCGTGCTGGCGCTGGGCCGCAATCTTAGGATTCCCGTCCTGGCCGAAGGGGTTGAAACCCCCGATCAGGTGGCCTTCCTGATCGCCGAAGGTTGCGATGAAGCGCAGGGCTACCTCTTCGGCCGGCCCCACGCCCTGCCAAGGGATGTCGGCCAGAGTTCCGCCTGCGCCTAGCCGCCGGTGAACGCGCCCGCCAAGGGCAAGGTTACCGGCCAGGATGGCGCTGCGCGGCCTTGGGCGACTGCCAGCGGTTGACCCTGCCGGATGCCCGTGGCAAGCGAGCCGCGGATCCGGGCGGGTGTAGCTCAATGGTAGAGCAGAAGCCTTCCAAGCTTACGACGAGGGTTCGATTCCCTTCACCCGCTCCAACGATGCCCAGCTCAATGAACCCCCGATTCCTTGATGCGCTGTGCAGCAAGCTGCTCCGCTGAGGGGTTCGATTCCCTTCACCCGCTCCAGCGCGCCCGGTGCAGCAAACCCTCTGTTCCTTCGCTTCGCTGCCCTGCGCGGTCCTGCAGATGTAGCGTAAACCGTACCTGCCTGATCACCCCCCGGCCCGATGATCGCGGGTGGGAAACTGGATGATCCGATCCGGCTAGCGGCGGGAAGCCGTGGGGCAATTTCTCGGTCTTGGCCTGCTGCCGGAATCGTTTGTGCTGCCGCAAAGTGCTGATATGCTGATCATCTTCAGTTAACGATGCTGCCCGGGCGCCCGCCGGGGCCATCCGGGGGGCAAGGCATGGCTGACATCCTGATGGTGCCAGTGCATCTCGACGCACTGGTGCTGGGAAGCGCGACAGCCGTGGCTGGGGCAACCGCAGATTTCTCGGCCTTGCCATACCTCAGCGGCACCACCTTGATGAATGGCGCCAACCCGTTCCTGGGCGCGTCGGTCGCCGCCGCTCCGATGGCCGCCCCCGGCCTCACCCTGCCAGCCGGCACCCACCTGCACTGGACGTTGCCATCCGCGCTGTCGCACGCCACCAGCCTCAATGGCCAGTTGCAGTTTCCTCGCTGCCCCAACCGCTGGCTGGTGACGCGCAGCACGGGCAGTGGCAGCACGGCGACCGCCACCTCGTGGCTGATCGAAAGCGATTACCTGCATCCGGCGGGAACGGCCCCGGCCGGCCCGATTTCGACTTTCCCCCCGAATGGCGCGGCGGATCCCGAACCGTTCCATTATCTCGGTCGGCAAAGTGCCGCCGCAGGCTGGGCGCCGACCAGCGGGGCGCGCTATCTTGACCGGCTGACCGCCATCGGCTGGGGCGACCCGGCCTTTGCCGCGCTTTATGGCAATGCGCCGCAGGTATTCGGCGCCCACGATCCGGCGACAACAGCCTGTGCCGGGCAGACCTACACCGTTTACGGCTGGTATTCCGATGCCACCCAGTGCCCGCTGGTCGATTTTCTGGCCGAAATCAGGACCGGCAGCGCGCCGACCACCAGCGCGCAGATCGCGGAGGAATGGGCCACGTTGAAAGCCCGCTTCGGGTGGGAGTGGAACGGCCTGTTGAACGCCGTGCCGGCGAGCTTCATCTGTTATGGCCAGCTGGTGCTGCCCGCCACGGCACTGGCGGCCAACCCTGCGGCAATGGCCGACGAAGCAAGCGTTGCGGTCGGCAGCAACACTGGCGAGGCCCTGTCCGCCTGGCTGACCCAGCAAGTCTTCACCGAGCTCAAGTCGAGTAATGCCGCGCTTCCCGATACCGCGCGCGCCGCGATCGAAGACCAGCTGGAGATGATCCGGTTGCAGATCGGCTTCAACGCCACCCAGCTCGACACGGCGCGGCGGTTTCGCGATCTGCGCCACGCGCAGGGCTTCTCGCCGGACCTTTCCGGCCTGATCTGGAGCGTGCGGCCACAAAGCGCCGAGGCGCCGTCCATCTCGCCCGAAATCAGCGCGGAGGAGGCGGAATCCGTTACCCTGCCGGATCCGCTGGCGCATCTGCTCAACGCGCTCAATTCGGCGCAGCTGGCCTACAATCGGGCCCGCCGCGCGGTGGTTGCGGCGCGTGCCCAGGTGTTTGCGGATTGGTGTCGCTATCAGCAGGCGACGCATCATGCCGCCAGCAGCCCGCCTGCGACGGGCGCCGCCGCCATTGCCACACTGCTGCGGGGCGCGGACGCTGACCGGATCCAGACGCTGTGCCAGGCCAGCGGCCTGCTGACTCTGGAATCCGGCCCGGGTGGCAGCCTCACCGCCGTGCGCGCCGGGTTTGATCCGGGGGTCACCGCGCCGGGCGGCGCCTCGCCCGCTCCAACCGCCGCCCAACAGGTGGCGAGCCTGCTGGCCGAGCTGGACGCCGCCCTCGCGGCCCACAACGCAGCGGTTGCCGATGGCAATGAGGCCAGTGGCCGGAACGATCCGCAATACACCATCCAGTCGACCGGGGCGCCGCGCTTCTGGCGGCCGACCAACCCTGCCATCCTCCTTTCCGGCGCCGCCTTGCCATCGGCGCGCTATGCCATTGGGGCCGCGGTGCCGTGCCTGTTCTATTCGGGCTCGATGGCCCTGCCGGGGAATGGCCCGCTTACCGATACCGCGGGGCTCGACGCCGTGCTGGCCGCAGTGGCCAGCAGCGATCGTACCCTTGCCGCCGGGTTCAACGCGTCCACCGTTGCGCCCTGGCACCCGCTGTTCCTCGAGTGGGAAATCGAGTTGCTGCAGCCACCGGCACCACCGCCCCCGCCGCCGTCGGGCCCCGGGGGGAGCATCGCCGATGCGTTCGGCTCTGCCATGGGCGTGCCCCCGCCGCCACCGCCCCCACAGCCGCCGGGGCCAGTCGCCGCCTACCCGGCCGACTTTCTGACCGCCAACTATCGTTTCGCCAGCCTCGGGCCCGAGCTGCAGCCCGTCGCCAGCCCTGCCCTCGTTGCCACCGGACGCCGCCTGACCGGGCGCAGCATCCTGACCGAGGATGCCGGCGCACTCGGCCAGAGCCAGCTGGTGCGCTATATCCAAGACAAGGTGCTGCCTGCCGCCACCGCGGCAAGCGCCGCCGCCATCGCTGGCGCCAGATCCGCCGCGCTCACGCAGTTTGCCGGGGTTACCGCGCCCACGGCGCCCGATGCCGGCTGCACTGCCCTGGTGGCCTATGAGAAGCTGCAAGGGGTCGGCATAGCCTCGCAGGTGCTTGGCGGGATCAACGATGCGCTGCTCTCGCTCACCACCGGCACCCAGCTTCCGGTAACCGATCCTTCCTCATCCGATGCCAATGCCCTCGCGGCGCAGATCGCTCCGCTGATCGGCGACTATGCCGTCGCCGCACCCTCGGATGGGCTGGGCTTCAACCCGATCCGCAATGGCGCCTTCCGGTTTACCGGGCTGCGGATCGTCGACTGTTTCGGCCAGATCCTGACCCTCAAGCTGCCCGCAGCTGGCAAACCCGTGTTGACCAGCAGCGCCCTGCAGACTTCGGCGGGGGCAGCCTGTTTCGCGCTGCCGCCGCGCCTGGTGCAGCCGACGCGGATCGACCTGCGCTGGCTTTCTGCGGTCAACGGCGAAATCGAGATGAACAGCCATCCGGCCACTGCGCCGGTCTGCGGGTGGCTGCTGCCCAATTATCTCGATGAAAGCCTGATGGTCTACACCGCCGATGGCATCGCCCTGGGCACGATCTCGGTGCTGGCCGACAGCGCGTGGCAAATGGCCCCCGGGGGCGCCGGCGCGCGCATTCCCGATGCCATTCCCAACCCCTACCTGCGGCGGCTGGTGTCCTTTCTGGTCGCCCAGGCGCAGCAGGCAACCGGGGGCAGAACCTTCATCGCCAACCTGATGCAGGCGATCGACTCCAGCCTCGGCAACATCGATCCCGAAGGCGCCGCGCAACATGCCGGGCTGTCGGTGATGGTCGGCCGCCCGGTCGCGCTGGTGCGGGCTTCGCTCGGCCTCTCGCAAAAGGGGCCGACGGCAACCGCACAGCTGCCCGACGATCTGGCGGCAAGGGTCGGCGGACGGCCGGCCCGCGACGCCGGGGTGGGGGCGGTGAACATCCCGGTGCGGATCGGCGAGGGTGGCCGGGTCGGCGACGGGGTGGTGGGCTACTGGGTCGAAAGCGCCGAGAGCTATCGCAACAACACCTTCTATTCCACCGCCCCCGCCCCCGCGTCATCCACCGCTACCCCGGCGGCAAGCCCCGGGATTGCCAGCGCAGCGGCCCTGGCGCTGTCGGTCGACGCCGCGCCGCTCACCCTGGCGATGCTGGTCGATCCGCGCGGCAAGGTCTTTGCCACCAGCGGCGTCCTGCCGACCAAGTCGATCGATATCCCGGCCGAACAGTTCGCCAAGGCGATGCAGTCGCTCAAGATGACCTTTCTTGCCGCCCCGATCATCAGCGACAGCGGCCAGGTTGCCCTCCCGCTGCGCGAAACGCCGGGCTACGATTGGGCCTGGCTGCAACAGGGCAGCCGTTTGGCCTGGACCGTCGAGCCCGTCGCCCCGGACAACCCTGCGGTCATGCCCGTCGGCACCCAGGTGGTGCGCGACGGCTGGCTGCAGCTGAGCCGGCGCTTCGAGTGACCGGGCCGGCACCCATTTGCGCAACGGCACCGGCAACGGCGCCCTTGCCCCTCCCTCGCAGCCCGAGTCATCGTCCATGACCGATACCACGACCACCACCCCGTCCC
This sequence comes from Pseudomonadota bacterium, assembly GCA_018242165.1. Classification (GTDB taxonomy): domain Bacteria; phylum Pseudomonadota; class Alphaproteobacteria; order Sphingomonadales; family Sphingomonadaceae; genus Novosphingobium. The sequence goes on along the minus strand of JAFECL010000052.1, from coordinate 35,805 downwards.
CTGCACCTGCGGCGGCCAGCGCATCCGGCGCCACGGCAGCGGCAACCGAGGGCAGCCGCACCGTTCTCTCGGCCACCCAGGCGGTCGGACTGGCCCCGGCGCCGGCCGCCGGATCGACCGCGGCACCCGCGCCCGCAGCGGCCCCGGCCGCACCCACCGCCGCCGCCGCTCCGGCTGACCAGCAGCGGGTGGCGCTCGACTTTGCCTGCACCGGGCTGAAGATCGTCCCTTCGACGCTCAACGAATTGCCGATTCTGGATGCAAGCTCGATTCTTTCTGCGGCAGTCGCGTCGATCAGCGGTACCAATTACGCGATCCAGATCCGCGCCGGGCGGGTGGGCGGCAACGTGCAGAAAGCGGCACATGTGCGCATTGTCACCCAGCCCGTCGGCGTTGCCGCCGCTCCGGCGGTCATCGGTCAGATCCAGACGGTTCTGGCGCGGCTGCGCAAGCCGCCGGTCGGCGGCGCCAGCGCCCCGACCTTCGCCCCCGCCAGCAATGGCTGGACCCCGCCGCTCTATCCGGTGGTGGCCGACCCGCCGGTGCCGGCGGCGGGCAATTTCTACCCCAAGGCGGCGCCGGTCACCTACCGCGAGATCGGCACCGGCATCGTCCGCCAGATCGGCGTGCCCCTGACGGTTGCCAACGATTCCTTCGGCAGCGGCGCGGCGACCTGCCGCACCACCTTCGACATCGATCTGGCCAGCGTCGGCAGTGCCAGCTTCTTCAATCTGGCGCGCGAGTTCTACACCGAACGCACCGCGACCATGCTGAACCCGGCGTCGAGCGCGGCCAAGGGCGCCAGTCAGGCGGCGGGTTCGTCACCCGATGTTGGCGCTTTCGATTTCTACATGAAGCTGTCCGACGCCTTCGCGGCCGCGCTGGGCGAATGCAGCTATGTCGCCGACGGGCGGCCGCCGGTCGCGATCGCCGCCGTCGCCTCGCTGACCGACCTGATCAACAGCGTGATCCTGAACGCCTATGCCGACTGGTACGGCAGCGATGGCCGGGCCGCGAACGGTCGGTTCTGGCGCGCCCGGCGCATGACCATGAAGCTCATCCGGGGCACGGTCTATCTGTTGTGCCTGAACTTCCTGGTGCGCGCCTACGACGACCTGATCTGCAAGCCCGCAGCGATGGCGCCCTATTTCAACGGCGATGATGGCACCAACCGGCGCAAGGCGTTCAGCCCGCTGCCGCAGTGCCTGGCGATCGAACTGCTGGGCCGCCTCGAGGCGTGCCAGCCGGGCGCGGCGGAGATCGCGCTGTTTGCGATCGAACAGTACAAGTCGCAGATCTGGACGGCCATCGCCAGCGCCCGGCTGCCCGCTTACCTTATCACCCGCAATCCATCGCAGGGCGGCGGCGGCTTTTCGCTGGGCAATCCGCTGAACGAGGCTGACCCGCCCGGCCCGCCATCGATGACCGAGCGCGCCGTTGCCCGCTTCGCCGACGAGGCTTTCGAAGAGATCGGTGGCGATCCGATGATCGAGGCGACGATGGACTATCTGAAGTCGCTCAATGGCGCCGATACCCTTGCCACCCAGCTCGACTCCTATCTCGACGCGCTCAAGGCGGACAAGGCCAGCCTGCTGACGGCGATGCGCAAGCTTGGCCGGGCCGACCTGACCAATGTCCTCAAGGCGCCGAATTATCAGGCATGGTCCTATGGCACGCTGTCGAGCGAGATGACCTTCCAGCTCGTTTGCGAGGATCGGCGTTCGATTGGCCTCGCCTGCGAGACCGGGCATCCCGGCAATCTGGTCAATCGCGGTCTGCGGCTCGAGGTTGATGACGGCGCGACCCTGCCCAATCCGGTCGCGCTGGCCGCCGCATTTCGGCAAATCGCGATGCTGTGGCCAACCGGGGCCGTCAAGCGGGTTGCCTGGGTCCCGCCCCTCGTGCCGGGGAGTTCCGCGCTATGACCACGCCGACCGTCAGCACGCCGGCCGACACCGCCTGGGCAACGATCACCCGCCAGTTTTCCGGCATTTCCGTCGACCTTGCCGCCGAGGCGCTGGGCGCCATTGGCCTGTTCCAGCCATGGGTGGATACCTTCGCCCGAGGCGCGCAGGTGCTCAACGGAGTGACCCGCACCGCCGCCACCGACAGCCTGATCAAGGCCGCCGCCAACTGGAACGGCAGCTTTGGCCTGCCGCAAATGGCGCTCGATATCGTGCTGATCAACCTGAATGGCACGGTGCGCGCGCTGATAGCGGGATCGGTGGCCAATTGGGGCGGGCCGGGCATGGGCGACGACGCCGCGCTCGACGCCGGCAAGTTGCTCGCTTTCGGGAACACCCGGTTCCTCTACATTTCGGGCGCGGTGACGGCGGCCGAACGCGCGACCCTGGCGCCCGATCTTTCCGCCAGCTTTGCCGCCAGCCTGGCCAGCCTGGCCGCAGATGGCGAGCCGCTCGCTGCGGGGATCTTCGTGACGGCCACCGCCACGCTGGCTGCGGCTGCGGCAAGTCCGGCGGCGGGGGCACGGGCGGCGCGCCCGGCGGCCTCGGTTGCCGCGACCGCGCGGTTGCGCGGCAATGCCATCTCGGGCGAGACCCTCGTCGACCTGAGCTTCTCGGGCTTTACCCCAGGAACCCTGGCCTCGACCCTGCAGGCGCTGGCCCCGGCGTTCATCCCGGATCTGCCGGCAGCGGTGGACGATGCCAATGTCGAACTTGCCGGCATGGAGTGGCGCTACGATCGCTATACCGGCCGGACGATCGGCAGCCGCGCGCGCCTTACGGCGAGCCGATCTTTGGCCATCGGGCCGGTATCGGTAAGCGAGTTCGAACTTTCGCTGGGCTATCTCGCCGGCTCCGGGGCTTTCATCCAGCTCGGTGCCAGGGCCGATTGTGGTGGCCTGCAGATCGATGCGGAAATCGAATTCCCCAAGCGGACGATCCGGCTGCTTCCGGTTTCCGGCAACAAGTATGCGCTGGCCACCCTGGCGCGGCAATTCGTGCCGGGGCTGCCGGGGATCGACCAGATCACCGCCGCGACGGTGAACGATCTCGATATCAGGCTCGATACCGCAAGTTCCGCCTATGCCGGAACGCTGCTGCTGTCGTCGTGGCAGGTTCCGCTCGGCAACGGAACCCTGACCATGGATTCCCTGATGCTGGCCTTCTCGCTGCAGGCGGGCATAGTCGACGCGACGCTGTCGGCCATGACCAGCTTCGCCGGGATGCGGCTGGCCATCAATGCCTCCTACTGCAATGGCGGATGGCAATTCCGTGGTGCCGCAGTCAGCAGTTCGGGCATGCCGGTGGGCCAGCTCGCGGCGCAACTTGCCGCGCAGTTCGACGGAGTGCGCCTGCCCGCGGCCGTGGCCGGGATGACCGTGGACGCCTTTGTGCTGGAGTTCCACACCGCAACCCGCAACGCGACGATAACCATCGATCTGGCATTCCCGCTGACCGGCGAAGCGGACATGGCGGGCTCGCTCCGGCTGGTTCTCGACATCACCAGCCTGACCGGCGGCCAGTGGGCCAAGAGCTTCAAGGGCATTCTCTACATCGGCGAATACGCCTTCAACGTCTACTTCGGCTCCGATCCCTCGGCGACCATGCTGGTGTGCATGTTTGGCGGCGCGGCGACCGAACCCTTTTCGCTGCGGAAATTCGTCCAGTCGCTGGCTCAGATCGACAGCAGCACGGTTCCCGAAAGCCTTGATGTCTCGCTGACCGATGCCATGCTGGTGGTCTATCGGGGGGTTCCGGCAGCCGGCGGCGCGCTGGTCACCAAGATCCTGCTGACCACCACCTTCGAAGGGGCATTCAACCTTGCCGACCTGCCGGTAGTCGGCACCCGCCTGCCGGCCGGATCGGGCATGCGCCTGCAGTTTCAGCCGGTCATCGCCACCAAGCCGTTCACCGTCAACGAGCTGAAGGCAATCAACCGCGCGCTGCCGCCCGGCGCCGGCGCCTTCGAGACCGATGCCGAACTGCCCGCCAATCTTCAGGTCTTCACCAACCTGTTCGTGGGCAACCGGGCCCTGTCGGTTCCGCTGGCGCTCAACATGACTGCGGCAGCCGCGCCCGCCACCGCGTCGGGTGCCGGAACCGGCGGACCCACCCCGCCGCCGGCCGCCCCGGCCCGTTCGGGCGTGACCACCGTCAGGGCGACCAACCAGCCGAACCTTGCCTGGTTCGACATCCAGAAGACCCTCGGGCCGGTGGTGATCAACCGGGTCGGCATCGGGCTGGCCTCCAATACCGTCTCGCTGTGGCTGGGTGCGGCGATGACTTCGGGCGGCATGACCCTGGCGCTCGAAGGGCTGTCGGTTTCGATTCCGCTCGACCGGTCGCGGCCGAGCTTCAACCTCCTGGGGATCGGGCTCGACTACAAGTCGCCCACCGTCGAGATCGGTGGCGCGCTGCTGCGCACGCCCGGGACCGCGGCCACGGCGACGGCGCCCGCCACGCCCGACAGCTACGATGGCTTCGCGGTGCTCAAGTCGGGCGAGCTGACGCTGCGGGCGATTGCCTCCTATTCGACCGTGGCCGGCGAGGCTTCGCTGTTTGGCTTTGCCCTGGTCGACAAGGTGCTTGGCGGGCCACCCTGCTTCACGGTGACCGGCCTGGCCGGGACCTTCGGCTTCAATCGCAAGCTGGTACTGCCCGGAATCGGCGGGATCGCAACCTATCCGCTGGTCCAGCTGGCGGTGACCAAGGCCAACAACCCGGCCTTGCCGCAACCGCGGCTGACCGATGTGCTGAGCCAGCTGCGGCCTTCGATCCCGATGGCGCTGGGCGAGAAGTTCTTCGGAATCGGGGTCAAGTTCAACTCGTTCAAGCTGATCGATTCGTTCGCGCTGGTAACCCTGTCGCTGGGCAAGGAAACCCGGATCGACGTTGTCGGGCTGTCGGTTGCCAAGGTCCCGCCCACGGCCGGGGCAATCCCGCCAGTGGTGAATGTCGAGATGGAATTGCGCGGTTCGCTCCTCCCCGCGCGGGGCGAGCTGGCGATCAACGGCCAGTTGACCCCGGCGTCCTACCTGTTCGCGCCGGCCTGCCGGCTGTCGGGCGGCTTTGCTTTCTACAGCTGGTTCAAATCGGTAACCGATGCCGCCGGCAACCGGATCAGCGCGGGCGACTTCGTGCTGACGATGGGCGGCTACAATCCCGCCTATATGAAACCGCGGCACTATCCCGCGGTGCCACGGCTGGGGTTCAACTGGCAGGTCACCCGCCAGTTGAACGTGAAGGGCGAGTGCTATTTCGCGCTCACCCCGGCGCAGGTCATGGCCGGGGGGACGCTGGAAGCGCAGTGGCGCGATGGCGATGTGCGCGCCTGGTTCCGGACCCGGGCCGACTTTCTGGTCGCCTGGAAGCCGTTCCACTACGAAGCCAGCATGTCGATCGATGTCGGCGCCTCGGTCGTCATCCACATGTTCGGCCGGCATACGATCGACATCGATGCGGGCGCCGACCTGTCGATGTGGGGACCGGAATTTTCCGGCCGTGCGGTGGTCCGGGTCAAGGTCATCAAGTTCACCATCAGCTTTGGCCAGGATCCGGCCAGCCCGCCCTATCTTGATTGGCCAGGGTTCTGCGCGGCCTTCCTGCCTCCGCCCAGCGCCCAGACCGGTGTGACCGTAACCGGGGGACTGGTGCAGCCGGGCGCCGGCGCATCGCTGGGCCTGATCAACCCGGCGCAACTGCAGATCGCCTACAACTCCGCAATTCCGCTCAAGACAATCACCGCCACCGGGGCCAGCGTGGCAATCCCGGCAGGTACCCGTACCGACATCGGGATTGCGCCAATGGGCTACTTCGACCGGCCCATCCCGGGGCTGGTCGACTGGATTGCCGTTCCTTCGGTGGGCGAGAGCGCGCTGTCCATCGAAGTCTTTTACGGCGGCACGCAGGTCAACGCCCAGTTCACCTTCACCCCCACGGTCAAGGCCATGCCCGCCGCTTTGTGGGGCGCGCCGGGGGCCAGCGGATTGGGCGATCAGGCGCTTTACCCCATGCTGGCCGGGGTTTCGATCAAACCTGCTGCGGCTGCGGCCACCGGGGCCAGCTGCACCGTCACCGAAGCCGACCTGAGCGCCACGGCGGGCGTGGTCAATCAGGCCTTTGCCTGGCAGGCCGGGCAGACCTTCACTCCGATGCCGAGCGCATACCTGCCGACCGGGGCCACGCCCCGCACCTTTATCGCCAGCAGGCTGATGCAGCCATCCGTCGCTGCTGCGCGCGCGGAGCTGCTGCGGGGGCTGGGCATCACCCCGCAGTTCGCCATCGGCGATACCAACACCATCGCAGCCAGTTTCCTCAAGGCACCCGAGTTGGGAAGCTACGCATGACCGACCCGATCACCCTGCTCAGCTACAGCAAGCCGGCACTGGCTTCGGGCAGCTACAGCATCAAGACCCAACAGACGCTGAAGGGGGTTTTGACCCGCGGGACAAACACCACCCCCCTCGATCTGATCACCCCGGCCGCCCCGACCGAAACTTCGTTCCAGGTTGGCGGGCCGCGTACGGTGCTGGCGTCGGGGGATATTGCCGGCGTCTTTCCTCCGCGCGACGGACATGGCGACTTTTCGACCGCGTTGCCCAGCGTGATCCTGTCGCGGGCGACCCTGCCCTGGGAACGGTCGCCAGGGTTCGCCGGCGACAATCCGTGGCTAGCCTTGCTGGTTTTCGCCGAAGGGGAGGCCTTCGCGGCCAGCACGGTGACAATCGGTTCGCTGGCCGTGGCCGGAACCGGGGCAATCGTTTGGCCAGCCATGCCGATCGAACTGGACGAGGACGCGAACGCCCAGGTCAGCGTGCTTGATGTCCAGAAATCGCTGCTGGCGGCCCAGCTGCCGACAGTCGCCGATCTGCCGTTTACTGCCCACGTCCGCCAGCCGGCCACGGCATCAGCGGCGGCGCAGGCGGTGGTTCTGGCCAGCCGGGTGCCGCGCGATGACCAGCGCTATGTGGCGCATCTGGTCTCGCTCGCCGGGCGCTATTTCTCTGGTGGTTTTCAATTCGGGGCAGCGGGCGATACCGACAGCATCCGCCTGATCTCGCTGGCGCAATGGTCGTGGTCGAGCGAGCGGGGCAGCGGCAATTTCACCAGCCGGCTGAGCAGCCTCGATCGCTCGCCGTCGAGCTTGCGCATGCCTCCGGTCTCCGATTCCACCGCAGAGGCCTTCCTCTCGACCGGGCACCTGGCCTTGCCGCAGCAATTGCGCGGCGGCGGGCAGACCTATGCCCGCTTTCACGGGCCGCTGGCGCCCGGCGGCGGAACCCTTGAACTGACCTTGCCCGTCCACGTTGCCGACGAATTGCTGCTGTTCGATTCCACGCTTGGCATGTTCGATGTTTCCTATGCCGCCGCGTGGCAGCTGGGGCGCATGCTGATGCTGCAGAACCAGGCTATCTCGAACAGCCTGTACAACTGGAAGCGCGCCCACAAGCAGTCGATCCTGGCCGAGGAAACGCGGCTGGTGCACTTGCCGTTCGAACCGACCGGGGCCGAATTGACCGCCGCCGGCGGGGCCGCGCCGGTTCCGGTGCCCGCCGACGTCAGCGCCTGGTTCGGGCGGCTCGCCTTGCTCGAAGGCGTGCCGTACCGCTACCTCATCCCCGATGCGGCCATGCTGCCGCCGGAATCGCTGCGGGTGTTCCGCTGCGATCCGGCATGGATGCAATCGCTGCTGGATGGCGCTTTCAGCATTGGCCGGGTGACCACCACTGATGTGATCGACGACGGCAACCACCTCCAGTCGCCGGCCACCTATCCGCATAAATTGGTCACCGGCTTCGTGATGCGCTCGTCGCTGGTCAGCGGCTGGCCGGACATGGTTGTCTCCGCCTGCGGAACCGGGGCCTACGGGGCGGCTGGCGGGCCGCCGCTCAATCTCCTGCGGAGCGCGCAGATCCAGCCCAACGTCCAGCTCTATCTGTTCGATGGCGAGATCGGCAGCATCACGATCAGCCAGCGACCGGAATCGATGCATTGCGGGTTCGCCACCGCCGGCCCGGCAGACTTTTCGCTCAACCCGCGCGTACCCAGCACATCTCCATTCGGCGTCCCCGCCGTGCGGTTGAACTGGCGCAACGCCGCCCAGGCCACCCTGTCGCTCAGCGCGCTGGCCGGGGCGATGCCCTTCGCGCTGCCAAGCGTTGCGCAATTCGCCCGCCAGCTGATCGCCCCAACCACCGGGGCCACCTTCAACGTCGCGACCCCCAACCTCGGTGCGGCCCGGCCCAACGATCTCCGCCCGGGCCAATACCTTATCGCGCGCAAGCTGCCTGCCGCCCTGCCGGCAAGCTCTTCGCTCAGCCTTTCAGGCCTGGTGGTGCAATCGTACGGCAGCATTTCAGGCATGGAGCTTGGCGGTTACAATCTGACCGGCCTCAACCTCAATTACGGCTGCATCATCGGGTCCAATTTCAAGGGCGGTGCATTGTCCGGCGTGGTTCCGTCGATGAACCTGCCCGATGCCGTGCTGAAGGGTGTGCAGGCATTCGGCGTGCAGGCGCAAGGCGCGACGGTGCCCGATGGCTGGACGCTGGTCGACCTCAGCCCGTCGCAAAGCTTCCTTGCCAACCGTGCCGTGCTGGTCGGCCCCGGCTGCAGCCTTGCCGGCCAGACCTTCAACAACGTGAACTTCGGCGCCTGCGACCTTAGCGGGGCGAATCTGGCCGGCGCGACCTTCAACAACTGCACTTTTACCGCTGTGGTGAACGGGGTGGCGGTTGGTGCCAACATGTCGCGCGCCAACGTGGCGGGAACGAACTTCTTCTATTGCGACATGACCGGGGTGCGGATGGTAGACCATGTCGGCACGCCGAACCTGTCTTCCAACAATTGCATGCTCTATGGCGATCTTCTGGTTGGTCCATCCGCCGACCTGCGCAATGCCAACCTGGCCCGGCTGGACATGAGCAGCCAGAGCTGGTGGCTTATCCAGCCGTCGCTGGCCAATGCCGACCTGCGCGGCGCGCTGCTGACCGACAGCAATCTCTCGCATGTCATGCTGGCAGGTGCCCAGCTGCAGGGCGCGAAGCTGACCCGCGCCAACCTCGACGCGGCCTACCTCACCACCGCGCAACTGTCAGGGGTGCGCAGTGGCGGGGTGACCGGCACGCCCTCGCTGCCGCCCGGCTGGCTGCTGGTCAACGGCTGGCTGGTTGGCGACGGGGTCGACCTTGCCGGGGCAGACCTGCGCAACCAGAGCCTTGCCGGGTGCAATCTCGGCAATGCCGACCTCAGTGGCGCGCTGCTCGACGGGGTAAGCTCCGGGCGGGTGACCGGGACCCCCACGCTGCCAGCCGGCTGGAAGCTGGTTTACGGCTACCTGGTAGGGCCGCGGGCCAACCTGACCGGCGCCAATTTTCTATACGGGGACTTTACCGGTGCCAACCTTGCTGGCGCCGATCTGACCGGCACCAATGTGCAGAACGTTATATTGGGCAATGTCCGCTCGGGCAATATCACGGGGAACCCGCAGCTCTCCGCACCGTGGGTGTTCCGCAACGGCTTCATCCTCGGGCCAACCTCGGACCTGACCAATTGCAACCTTGAGGGAACCGACCTTTCGGGATTGGACCTGTCGCAAGCCACGCTGACCGGGGCCCGGTTCTGCGTGGCGGCAGGGGCCGCGCCGCCCAATGTCCGCTTGCCCGATGGCTGGGCGATCATCCAGGGCTGGCTGGTCGGGCCCGGCGCAGACCTGACCGGGGCAACCTTCGAAAACTGCACCATCGCGGCGGCCAGCCTCAGGGGGGTGAACCTTACCGATGCCACGCTGCACAATGTCACCTTCAGCGCCGCGATCGACCTGACCGGAGCCACCCTGCAGGGGATCAAGTCGGGCGGCCTGTCGTTCCCCGCCGGCCCCCCTGTGCTGCCAACCGGCTGGATCCTTAATTCGGGAACCCTGCTCGGGCCGGGCTGCCGGGTGTTCCCTGGCTACTACTTCAATATGTCGATTTGCAATCTGGCGGATATCGATCTGTCGGGTTCCGACCTGTCGGGCATGTCGATCATCAATCCCTGGATCCGGTATTCGCTCAGCAACATCAATTTCCGCGGCGCCAATCTTTCCGGGGTCCTGTTCCCGGCTCTCACCACCAGCCTGTGCGATTTCACCGGCGCCAACCTCAGCGGGGCCTCGTTCAATGGCCCGGTGACGCTGTGCGATTTCACCGGCGCCGATTTCACCGGGATTCAGCCATGCTGGTCGAACTGGACCGATTGCATCTTGCCGACGGGCTGGACCATCCGTTCGGCCGCGGGTACCAACCCTAACTACAACATGCCGATCGGGCCGACGGTGAACTTCAACATGTCGCCGTCGCCCTACTCCTTCCCGGTATATTTCTGTGCCGAGGGGCTGGACCTGTCCGGGCTTGACCTCAGCGGCGCCTTTGTCGACGGGATCTCGCTCCAGTGGTGCAATTTCACCGGCGCGCGCATGCAGAACCTGGTGGGCACGCCGGTGCTGTCGCCGGGGGCGGTCTTCTACAACCAGTGCATCATTGCCCCCGGCGCCGATCTGCGCGGGGCCGATCTGTCGGGCGCGGTGCTTGACCGGCTCGACCTGACCGGTGCCGATTTCAGTGGCGCGAACCTCACGGGCGCCAGCTTCAACAATTCCAACCTGACCAACGTCCGCTTCGTCGGCGCGGACCTTACCAACGCCGTGATGCACAACACCGGGCTGTGCAACACCGATTTCAGTGGCGCGCGGCTCTATGGAATCGACACACAGCTACCTCCCGACAACTACTACTACCAATGGGCAGGGGGGGTCGGTTGGCCCGCCAAGCTCAACGATGCCATCCTGCCAGCGCCGTGGAAAATCCTGCGCCTCCATTTCGTCGGGCCGGGCGCGAAAGTGACGGGGATGAACCCGATGTGGGATGACTTTGTCGGCACGGACCTGACCGGTGCCCGATTGAGCCAGATATATTTCGGCCCGCCCCTGGGCCCGGTCACCGTTCCCGCCAACGCGCAGGGGCTTCGGGGGGTGCCGATGGACTGGATTTCGATCCAGGGCATCGCCCCCGCCAACATTCCCTTGCCGGATGGGTGGACGATACTTGGCGATCCCGGGGTACTGGTGGGGCCGACCGTCAACCTCGATGGCATCTGGCTCGCGAACTGCGATCTCGGGTCGGTCGACCTGTCCGGCGCGCGGCTGGCCGGGGTTCGCACCGGCAACATCTCCGGCACCCCCAAGCTGCCGCCGCGCTGCGCGATCATCGGCGGCTATCTCTGTGCGCCCGGCGTGACTTTCATGAAGGGCTATCAGGCATGGTTCATGGGGTGGCAGTTTCAGCCGGTTGAAAATGTCGATCTGACCGGCGCCGACTTCAACGGCCTGACCAGCGGCTGCGCGGCCTTCAACAACGTCGATCTGACACGGGTCAACATGGCCGGCTGCAACTTTTCGGGCGCGACCTTCGCCAACATCACCTCGTCGGGCATCACGCAGGGGACGAGCGACCTGCCCGCCGGCTGGCGCCTGGTCAACGGCGCCCTGCTGGGGCCGACGGCGATTGTCTCCGGCGTGTCGTTCGATGCCGTCAGCCTGGCCAACCTGGACCTGTCCGGTTCGAAATTCACCGACTGCAGCTTTGCCGGAGCCACGTTCAGCGGCGCCAATCTCAGCAACGTCACCTTCACCCGGTGCGGCGTGCAGGCGGGCGCTCTGGCTGGCGCCAACATCAGCAATATCGTGATCGTCCCGTGAGGGCGGCAGAAGGGTTGTGAAGGGCGATCAGCCCGGGGCGCAAAGCAGCGCCCCGGCTATCCCGGCATCCTGGCCAAACGTCGGGCTGCGGAGGTAATCGTCCAGTGGGGTATGCGGTGTCGCGTATCCACCGAGATGGCGGACCATGGCGCGCAGCGTTTCCGGGATCATCCCCGGGGCTTGCGCAACCCCGCCGCCGATGACGATCCGATGCGGCGACAGGGCCAAGGTCAGATGGGCGCAGAGCTGTCCGAGATAATCGCAGATCAGCCTGTGTTCGTCCGATCCCTCGCGGAACGCGTTCAGGGCGGAGCCGAACCGCGCCTGGATCGCCGGCCCGGCGGCCAGCCCTTCGGCGCAACAGTCATGAAATCGGCAGGTTGAGGCAAACCCGTCGTCAGGATGCCGTTGCAGCGGCAGGTGGCCAAGCTCGGGGTGGAGCAGGGCCGGGGCAATGTCTCCGTCGATCAGGATCGCGCCCCCGATCCCGGTGCCGACGGTCAGATAGATGCCCAGCGGAGCACCGCGCAGCGCCCCAAGGCGGGCTTCGGCGATGCCCGCGGCGCCGACATCGGTAACGAGCCGGATCGGCAGGCCCAGCGCGCGGGCCAGGCTGCCGACGAGGTCGAACCCGCTCCACCCCGGTTTGTTGGTTGCCAGGAGATGACCATATCCGGCGGCTGCCGGGTCGATCACGATCGGCCCGAACGCGGCAACCCCCAGGCCGCAAAGCCTGCCACGCCAGGCCGCGAAAAAGGCAATGAGCTGAGGAAGCGATTGTTGCGGCGCCTCGGTCGGAATGGCCGTTCGCGCCACAATCGTTCCATCGCGGTGCCCTACCGCCAGCACGATCTTGGTGCCGCCCAGCTCGATCCCCCCGACTAGCGGGTGATCAGCCATGGGCTTGCTCCGCCCGCACCCGCCTCAGCTGATGCCGCCCGGCGATCAGGGCCAGGACCGCGACGATATAGAGGCCGGCCATCATCCCGAAGCCCGGCGCCAGCCCGGTGCGGGTTGCAATGACGGGCAGCGCCACCGTGGCCACGCCGGCGCCAAGAAAGCCCATCATCGTCATCAGCCCCGCAGCGGTCGCGCGGGCCTGATCCGGCATGACATCATGCAGCGCCGCATATATGCACCCGTCGAACAGGCCCTTGCCGAAACTGGTTGCGAACAGCAGCAGGGCGACCGCCGAGGCCGAACGCACCCAGGGGAAGGGTAGAAGAAAGGCCGCGGCGATACCAAGCCCGACACCAAGCATGACAAATCGGCCCAGCGGCATCCTTGCCGCCAGGCCATCCGCCAGCCAGCCGCCGACCAGCACCGAGCAGAAGCCGGCACTGGTAATCATCACCGGGCCGACCAGCGCGCTTTCGGCGAGGTTGAGGTGCAGCACATCGTGGGCGAAGGTGTTGCACCAGTTGAGCACCGCCGAAGAGGCGGCGGTGGCCAGGCAGAATACCCCGCACAGCAACAGGGCGGCCGGATTGGACAGGATCAGCCGGAGCGGCTCCACCACCCGGGGCTGCGCCTCACGGGGCGGAACGGGCGCATCGTCGCGCAAGGTGAAGGTCAGCGCCACCATGACCACCAGGCCGGTTGCGGCGAACAATACGAACGGAGCCGCCCAGCCGTGGGCATCCGCCAGACGCCCCGCAACCCAGCCGCCGGCGCCACCACCGGCGAAAACCGCCGTCTGATGGATCGCCAGTGCCCGGCTGCGGGTGGCGGGCGGGTGCCAGGCGCCGATCAGGGCGGTTGCCGTGGGGTAGTAGGTGGATTCGCCGATCGCGACCAGCGTGCGCATGCCCATCAGCATGGCGTAGCCCGTGGCCAGGGGCATCATTCCCGTGGCGGTGCTCCAGAAGGTCAGTCCGAACAGGATCATGTGCCGGCGCCGCACGCTGTCGCCCGCCCGGCCGAACAGGAATGCGCAAACCGCATAGGTCCAGAAGAAGGCCGTGTCGATCGCCCCAAGCTGGACATCGGTGACGTGGAAGCCTTGCCGCAGCAAGGGCTTCACCGCGTTGAAGATCGCCCGATCGGCAGAATTGAGAAACGACACCATCCACAGCAGGCCGACCAGCAGCCAGGGGTAGGAAGGGCGCAAGCGCGGGCGGGCGGGCAAGGTCATGCCGGCGCTAGCGGCCACACCAGGCCAGCCACATGGCGGCGGTCCAGGAAAAATCGGCGCCACCGGAACCCTCGCCGGTTTCCGGGCTGAAGCTCTCGAAAAAGCCGAATTGCTCGATCAGCTTTGCAGAGTCACTGGCGATCCTGAGCGCCCAGTCGGCATGGCCTTGCTCCGCCAGCCCTTGCGCCACCATGTAACTGACGACCAGCCAGATCGGGCCGCGCCAGTATCGGCGGTGATCGTAGGCCCGGCTGCCGGTTTCGAGGCTGGGCAGCAGGTAGGCCGTGCCCCGGCTGATGCGCTCCAGCGCGTCGATCAGCCGCGCCTGCTGGTGTCGATTGCCCACCCCGGCATAGAAACCGAGGAAGCTGGCATTGGTGACCAGGCCGGAACTTTCATGCGTGGTGGCGTCGCGCGAGCAATAGGCACCAACCTCCTCGTTCCACAGCCAGTCCATCCCGCTCTCGGCGCGGGCGATTTGCTGACGCAATTCGCCGGCGGCGGCGGCATCGCCCAAAGCCTCGGCCATCACCAGCAGATCGCGATTGGCCCGCAAGAGGATCATCGACATCCCGACATCTATCATCCGGAATGGCCCGCTGTCGGCAATCCGGCGATGATCCCAGCCCGAAGCGCGGCCGAACTCGAGGATTGCGACATAGCGATCGTATTCGTGCTGCCGGGGGCGCATCGCGGCATCGACGTGCCCCGTGTCGCGCCGCTGGTAAGCGCCGACCCGCGATGCATCGATCCGTGCCAGCGCGTCATCCCACTCGCTGGAATTGTCCCGCCCGGTCTCCCAATTGTGCGTTGCCATGACCAGGCCATTGCCCAGCGGATCGCGGAACCGGTGAAACCAGCGATGGCTGCGCAGGCAGGCCTGATAGAGCGGCGCGAGCCTCGGATGATCGGGGGCGGCGCCTTCCTGTTCCCACAGCTGGCGGACGATGCTGGCCAGCACGGGTGGCTGGGTAATCCCCGAGGTTGGCGGGGTCGTACCGGAAGCCCACATGTCCGGGCCGGGGAAGTAGCCGGCATCATCGCGGTGGAAGATGATGTGCGGGATCATCCCGTCCGCCCACTGCCCCGCCACCAGCGTTTCAAGTTCCTGCCATGCCCGGTCCATGTCGAAGGGCGCGAAGCCAAGCGCCACGAAGGCCGAATCCCAGTTCCACTGGAACGGGTAGAGGCCGTGGGTGGGGACAGTGTAGCCGCCCAGATCATTCCGCTCGAGAATCTCGCGAGCTTTCATGTCGAGCTGCGGATTGCGGGTCATGCAATGGCTCCGATTGCGATCATGCGGATATCGTTGACATTGGTGCCGGTCGGGCCGGTGGTGATCAGGCCGCCGATCTGCGCGAACAGTTCATGGGTACGGTTGGCGGCCAGCGCGGCAGCGCAGGCCTGGGGGGTGGCGCGGGTGGTGGCGTCGCAATAGCCCCCGGCGTTGGCCTCGGTCCCGTCGATCCCGTCGCTGTCGCCGGCCAGCGCGGCAATCGGCGCGCCGGGGGGCAGGCGTTCCATCAGCGCGGCAAGATACTCAAGGTTCGGCCCGCCGCACCCGCCTTCAGCCCGCACCGTTACCGTCAGCTCGCCGCCCGAAAGCAGCAGGTGCCGCCCGCCTTGCGCGGCATGGCGTAGCGCCAGTTCGGCATGGGCCTGCCCGGTCTGCGCCGCATCGCCGGTCAGTTCATCGCCCAGCCGCACCACGTTCCAGCCGTCGGCGCGGGCCAGGATGGCGATACGGTCCAGCGCGTCGGCACCCCGGGCGGCAATGTGGACGGGATGGCGGGGGGCTGCCAGCGCCGGCGCGTTGCGGATCGCGCTGGTCAGTTCGGGGCTCACCGGCCAGCCGGCCTGGTTGAGGATTGCCAAAGCTGCCTCCGGCTCGAAGCGGCAGGCGATTGTCGGGCCGGAGGCGATGGCGGCGGGATCATCGCCAACCACGTCGGAAATCAGGAAGGAATGCATCTCGCCCGCCGCAGCGGCAGCTGCCGCCAGCCGTCCACCCTTGACCAGCGAGAGGTGCCGGCGGACCAGGTTGATCTGGTCGATCGGCAGGCCCGACAGCACCAGATGGCGGGTGATCGCCGCCTTGGTCTCCAGCGTCAGCCCCGGCAGCTGATCGCAGAGCAGGGCCGAGCCGCCGCCCGAGATCAGGAAGATCACGCGGTCTGCCGGCCCCGCGCTGGCGGCCAGGGCACGGATCTGCTGGCCGGCGCGCAGGCTGGCGGCGTCGGGCACCGGATGGCCGGCCTCG
This sequence comes from Pseudomonadota bacterium, assembly GCA_018242165.1. Taxonomy (GTDB): domain Bacteria; phylum Pseudomonadota; class Alphaproteobacteria; order Sphingomonadales; family Sphingomonadaceae; genus Novosphingobium. The sequence continues at coordinate 19,711 of JAFECL010000052.1, read as the reverse complement.
ATCACGGTGATCGCGCCGGTGTCCTGCCCGCCGCCATGGCCATGGCGGGTGACGACACAGCCCGACACCGGGCCCTCCAGCCCGCGCCGGGCCACCGCCGCCATGGCCGCCGCTGCCTTGCCGCAGCCCAGCACCAGTGTTTGCCCCGCCGGGCGCCCCTTGGGCAGCAGGCCGGGCAGGCGCTCCGCCGGGCTGGCCGCCGCCACCCCGGCAAGGAAATAGCCTTCGAGCATCTCGCGGCAGGTCATCCGTGATCCTTCGGGCGCCATCGTGCTACCGGCAATCCGCGCCGGCCACCCTGCGTCCTTGCAGCGAGTGGCCGGCGCGATCAATCGGCCTCGATCCCGGTTGGCCGGGAGCTTCGGCTCAGAACTTGAGCGAAGCCTTCAGCGACACCCGCCGCGGCAGCACGACACGGCCGATGAAGTAGGCCTGCCCGGCGTTCTGCAGGGTGCCCTGGCGCGGGCTGCCCTCGGTCGCCCCGTGATTGTTGAACAGGTTGTAGACGTCGATGCCGACCCGCACCGTCTGCGAACTGCCGATCCCGATCTTCACCCCCGCGTCCAGCCGGACGATGTTGTAGGGGCTGAGGCGGATATTGTTGAGATCCGAGGTGAAGGTCCGCCCGGTGTAGGTGTCGAACAGGGCGAAATCGAAGCGGCCATTCTTGTAGTAGATGCCGGCATTGGCGACCAGATCGGGCTGGCGCGCCTCGCGGTTGCCCACGCAATTGGTGCAGGCCGCCACCGGGGTGTACTGGGTGAAGGTGGCGTGCTCGTAGGTGATGTTGCCATCCGCGGTCAGCCCCGGCGCCAGCTTGACCGACGCGGTGCCCTCGAAGCCGTAGGCCTTGGTCGAGACCAGGTTGACCACCTCGGTCGCCGGGCTGCCCGGGGTGGCCCCGTTGATCAGCTGGACATTGCGGCGGTTGTCGAGGGTGACGTAGAACACCGAGGCCGAGCCGCTGACCCGGCTGGTGCGGAACTTCACCCCGCCCATGAACTGCTTGATGACCTCGGGCTGGAACGATTGCACCGTGCCGCTGGCCGAAATGCCGAGGCCGCGCAGCTCGGGCATGAAGAACCCGCGCGAGGCATTGGCAAACAGGCTGACATTGTCGGTCATCCGGTAGAGCACCGCGCCGGCGATCGCCCACGAACTGGGCTGGACATCACCGGTCAGGTACTGGCCCGAGCCCCAGGTAATGGCGGTCAGCTTGCTCGACAGCGTGGTGCCCGCCGGAAGCCCGCTCACCAGCGGGCCGCCCGCGACCGTCTGGGTCAGCTCTTTCGAGACGTGGCCGTCCAGCTTTTCCCAGCGGGCGCCGATGTCGAACACCCATTTGCCGGTTTCCATCTGGTCGGCGGCATAGATCGCATAGCGCTTCGCGTCGGCGGCGTTGTTGGTGTAGCCGATGCCCGCGCCGACCAGCCCGTTGCTGGCAAGAATGGTGGTGGCCCCGGTGGCGATGTTGGTAACCCGCGCGTTGACCAGCTGGGGGGCGTTGTTGAAATCGCCGATGTAGGAATAGGTGACGTCGAAATCGACCGCGCTGGTCTGGCCGAAGTAGCCGCCCAGGGTGAGGTTGTGCTGCAAGCTGCCGGCGGTCAGCTGCTTGGTCAGGTTCAGTTCGCCCTCGGCCATCGAGATATGCCGCGCGCGGTCGGTAATCCGGTCACCCCACAGCAGCGAGGCGGCGGGCACGGCACCCCCGGTATTCGCGAAGGTGAAGCTGCTGGTGTAGTTGGCGGGATTGAAGGCGGCCGCCGTGGTGCCGAACAGGCTGGCATAGCTCTGCAGGAAGGCCGTCTGGGTGGTGGGCAGATTGGTGACGTTGTCGCCGCCGTTGAACAGGGCAAAGCTGTGATCGTAGGCGCCGATGTTCGCCCGACCGTTCAATCCCCAGCCGTCGCCGAAGGCCTTCTTGAAATCGGCGCCGAACGAATAGCCGCTGACGTAAACGCCATCGCCCACGCTGGTCCGGAAGGTGCCCGCCGGGGTCTGGAAGGCGATGTTGGCCAGCGCGGCGGTCTCGGTGCTCAGCACCTGGCTGCCGTTGTTGCCCAGTGCCGGCTGGTAGGTCGCGCCGTTCAGCGGAATGCCGCCGTAGAAGGGCGAACGGTCGTTGATCGCCTGCGCATAGAGGGTGATCTCGCCGCCCTCGATGTCGCGGGTGACATTGCCGCGCAGCTGGTAGCCCTTGGCCGAAAAGCCGGTGACCAGCGGGCCTTCGTCATAGCGATACCAGCCCGAGAGGGCATAGTGCAGCCCCTCGGCGATCGGGCCGTTCAGCGCAAAGTCGGCCTTGACCCGCGAATGGTCGGACACTTCCACCGCCAGCTCGCCGTGGTGCGCGTCGCCACCCTTCTTGTCGATGTAGTTGATGATCCCGCCGATGCCGCCGCCGCCGAACAGGTTCGACACGCCACCGCGCACGAATTCCAGCCGCTCGACCCCCAGGTCCGGGCGGCGATAGATGTCGGGGGCTGACGAGTTCAGGCCCATGATCGGCACGGTCGGCATGCCGTTGAACTGCAGCGGGGTGAACTGGTACTGGCCGCCGCTGGGCAGGCCGGCAACGAAGATGTTGGCCGCCACCTCGCCACCACCGCCTTCGGCCTTCAGCGCGGGGACCGAGGCGAGGATATCGGCCTGGCTGTTGGCCGACAGCCGCTCGAGCGATTCGCTGCCCAGGCTGGTGATCGCAACCGGCGAGCGCAACGAAACGCGCGCCTTGCTGGTGCCGGTGACGACGATTTCCTGAACAGGGGCAGCTTCACCCGCGGAAGCGGCGGATGGCGCCGAGCCGCGAGCATTCTGTGCCAGCGCCGATGCCGGAACAAGGGCGAGCAGCGAGACCCCTGCAAGCTTTGCCATGCATACCGATTTCATAATCCCTCTCCTCGCCCTTTGGCCCGCTGATGGGGCCATCATTGCGATGGGCCTACCACCGCCGCGCACCCATTACAACCCATCATGAGTATTAAAAGAGGTATAAATGTTGCCTGTGGCACGCCGATCTGCGATGGCCCGATCATGTCTGATCTCCGCATCCAGCCAGCGTTGGGCATCCTGCGACCATCCGAGAGCGAAGCACGCATTCTTGGCCATGTGCTGCGCAATCGCGGGGCGACCCAGCCGGAAATCGCCAAGGCCTGCGAGCTTTCCCAGCAGTCGGTTTCGCGGCTGGTCAACGAACTGGTCGGTGCCGGCGCGCTGGTCCTGGGCGAACGGCGTTCCAGCGGGCGGCGTGGCCAACCCAGTGCAACCATCGATATTGCCCCCAACTATGCCTATGCGCTGGGCGTTGCGCTGATGACCGACGCCATGTCGGTTCTGCTGATGGACTTTGCCGGCAATGTGATCGCGCACGAGCATTTCACCATGCCGGTGATGAGCCGCCGCGCGGTCTTCGCCCGGATTGAAGAGGCTCGCGAACGTTTCTTCGCCCTGGCCCCCGCCGCCCGCCTGCGACTGGTCGGTGCCGGCATCGGGATCCTTGGGCCATGCCTTGACGGCAAATCGCGCTTCAATCCGCCGCGGGCGCTCGACGAATTCGCCATGGTGCCGATCGACGAGCTTTTTTCCGAGAAGCTGGGGATTCCCTGCTGGGTCGAAAGCGATGGCAATGCCGCGGCGGTGGGGGAAAGCTTCCTTGGTGCGGGCCGGTTCTACTCGAACTTCGTCTACATCTATGTTGCGGCCGGCCTTGGTGGCGGGATCATCAGCAACAATCGCCTGCTGCGCGGTTCGCATGGCAACAGCGGTGAAATCGGCCGCATGCTGCCGTGGCGCAATTTCCAGATTCCCACGCTGGAAACCTTGCTGCACGCCTTGCGCAAATCCGGGGTCGAGCTGGATGGCATATCGACCATGCTGGCCAGCTTCGATCCCGAATGGCCGGGTGTGGACGAGTGGATCACCCGCAGTCGCGACCAGTTCTCGCTGATCGCCTCGGCCATTGCCGCGCTGATCGATCCCGAAGCGATCGTCTTCGGCGGACGCCTGCCGCGCTCATTGGCGAGCAAGCTGCTCCCGGCGATCGAACTGTTTGATGATGCCCGCCGTGAAATGCCGCGGCCGTTGCCCCGGATCATCGCCTCCCAGGCGACGTTTGATGCCTGCGCGATCGGTGCCGCCATGCTCCCGCTCGAGCAGATGCTCTACACCACCATGCTGTAGAGAGGCGCCGTCCGGTACGGTCGGCAGGCGGGGGCAGCCCCCGTTGTCACCGCCCGCCCATGGCGGTCACGCGCCCTTTCGCGCGGCGAGCCAGGCCTTCTCGTGCTTCTGGATCTGCATCATCGCCGAGAAAACGGACTGCCCCGGATTGGCTCGCCCATGGCGCCCGATGTGATCGATCTGCGCATAATACCACATCTGCACGCCGAAGCCGGCGATGGCGCGCATGATCTTGCCCCGCCCCAGCCAGCCCAGCCAGGCCGGCAGCAGGGCGAGCTGGTTCTCGTAGCGGGGAAGGTCGGCAATGCCGTCGAGCAGATCGCGGCAAGCGGCGGGTGACGCGCAGAGCGGGCGGCCGATGCCGATGACGTCGGTCGCCCCGCTGGCGAGGGCCTGCTCCATGGCGGCGCGGGTCCGAAAGCCCCCCGTCACCATCAGCGGCATGGTCTTGAGCTCCGCCTTCATCGCCTTGGCGAAATCGACGAAGTAGGCTTCGCGGGCGGCGGTGGAAGCCGCGACCTTGGGCTGCTCCCGCGCTTCAAGTCCCTCGGTGTCCATCATGGCCGGCTGCTCGTAAGACCCGCCGGAGATTTCGAGCAGATCCACCCCCGCCTTTTCCAGCCAGCGCGCAACGGTCAGGCTATCCTCGAAGGCAAAGCCGCCGCGCTGGAAGTCGGCGGAGTTGAGCTTCACCGAAACCGGGAACGAGGGGCCCACCGCCGCGCGCACCGCGCCTACCGTTTCCAGCAGGAAGCGCGCGCGGTTTTCGAGGCTGCCGCCCCATTGATCGTCGCGCTGGTTGGTCCGCGGGCTGAGGAATTGGGAAATCAGATAGCCGTGCGCGCCGTGGATCTGCACGCCGGTGAACCCCGCCTCCTTCGCTGCGGCGGCGGCATTGGCAAAGCGCCCGATCAGGTCGACGATCTCGTCACCGGTCAGGGGCACCGGCATGCCGAAGCGCCCCCCGGGCAGCCCCACCTGCACGGCAGAGGGGGCCTTGGGCGCGGGGTTTACGCCGCTTTGGGTTTGCCGGCCGGCGTGGCTGATCTGCATCCAGAAATGGTTGCCGCCTTCGGTCCCGGCTTCGGCCCAGGCGCGCAGCGCCGCCTTCATCGCCGCATCGGCCGGACGGTCGAGGATGACATTGCCCGGCCGCTCGAGATGGTCGCCATCGATCTGGACGTTGCCGGACAAGAGCATGCCGGCACCACCATGCGCCCACACCCGGTAGAGTGTCGCCAGTTCCGGCGTCGGCACCCCGCGCGGCGATGCCAGGCCCTCGGTCATCGCGCCTTTGGCGAGGCGGTTGGGCAGTTCAGCGCCACACGGCAATATCAGCGGCTGTGCAATCATCGCGTCGTACCATCCCCGTTGGCGCTCAAGGCGCAGCTGTCATCGAAAAAGGCCTTGCCGCCGTGGCTTTGCCCAAGGCCTTGTTGGGCACTGCGCTCATGGTGAAGCGCAGCTCGCCCCCGGCGCGTATTTCGGCGTCGCTGAGCCACACGCGGTTGAGCGGGCGGCCATTCAGCGTCACGCTGCCGACATAGGGATGGGCGTCGGCCAGGCCATCGGCCACCACGGTGAAGGCCTTGCCGCCCGGCAGATGGATCACCGCGCGCGACACGAAGGGCCGGCCGATGACATATTGGTTCGACGCTGGCGCCACCGGGTAGAAACCCAGCGCGGTGAAGACCAGCCAGGCCGACATCTGGCCAAGATCGTCATTGCCCGCCAGCCCGTCGGGGGTGGGCTTGTACTGGCTGTCGACGATCTGCTTCAGCCGCGCCTGGGTGCGCCACGGCGCACCTGCGTAGGCGTAGAGATAGGCGACATGGTGGCTGGGCTCGTTGCCGTGGATATATTGCCCGATCAGCCCGGCAATGTCTTCGGCATGGCTGTAATCGAGTTTGGAATTGTCGAAGTCGAACATGGCGTCGAGCTTTGCCACCACCTTGGCGTCGCCACCCAGCAGGCGGAACAGCCCGGCCTGATCCTGCGGCACGAACCAGCTGTATTGCCAGGCGTTGCCCTCGGTATAGTCCGAGCCATAGTTGATCGCGGCGGGATCGAAGGGGGTGCGGAAGGTGCCATCGACCTTGCGCGCGCGAAGCCAGCCGCTGCTGGCATCGAAGGAATTGCGCCAGTTGCCGGCCCGCCTGTCAAAGGCGGCGGCAATATCGGCCTTGCCCATCTGGCGGGCCATGCGGGCGATGGTCCAGTCATCGAAGGCATATTCGACCGTTTTCGATGCCGCTTCCGGCTCGCGATCGATGGGGACATAGCCGCGCGCCATATAGTCGCCCAGCCCGCCATAGCTGGCATGGGTGGCACTGGCGACCATCGCCTGCAGCGCCGCATCGGCGTCAAAGCCCCTGATGCCCTTCAGGTAAGCATCGGCGATGACCGGCACGGCGTGATAGCCGATCATGCACCAGGTCTCGCGCCCGGCGAATTGCCAGACCGGCAGGATGCCGTCGGGGCTGTGGCGCTGGCTTTCGATCAGCGAGTTGACCACGTCGGCGGTGGTCTGTTCGGGCTGGATCAGGGTAAGCAGCGGGTGCTCGGCCCGGAAGGTGTCCCACAGCGAAAAGGTCGAGCGGAAGGTGAAGCCCCGGGCCTGATGCACCGCATCGTCCGGTCCGCGATAGCGGCCATCGGCGTCGCTCCACACGCTGGGGGCGAGCAGGCTGTGGTAGAGCGCGGTGTAGATACTGCGGCGCATCGGCGCGGGGGCGTCGATCTCCACCGCGCCCAGTGCCTTGGCCCAGGCTGCGGTGGTGGTGGCCAGCGTGGCGTCAAACCCGCCAGGCTCGCTGGCCAGATTGGCGAGGGCGCCCGCCTCGTCGACGCCGGACAGCGCTACCTTCACTTCCAGCGGCGCCGTCAGCGTGCCGAAATCGAGCGCAGCCTCCAGCGCCTTGCCCAGCTTTTCGGCGCCCTTGGGCCCGGCAAAACCGCGATAGGGCACATTGCTATCGCGGTCGATCAGCTCGGCGCCCACCAGCGGCGCGGAAAAGCGCATGGCGAAGTACAGCTTGCGGCCCGGCGCCCAGCCACGGGTTTCGCGAAAGCCCGTCAAAACCCCGTCGGGGCGCAGGTGCAGGCCGGACCACAGCACCTTGCCGGGGTAGTTGTAGAGCGACGAGCGCAGATCGATCACCAGCCGCGCCCGCGCCCCGGCGGCAAAGGTGTAGCGATGCACGCCTACCCGCGTGCCCGCGGTCAATTCCGCGCGAATGCCCTGATCGGCCAGCGTCACGGCGTAGTATCCGGGCCGGGCGACCTCGCTGTCATGCGAGAAGCGGCTGCGGTAGCCTGGCCCCGCCAGCTTGGGATCGCCGGGGTCAAGCTGCACCTCGCCGGCCATCGGCATGACCAGGATATCCCCCAGGTCCGAATGCCCCGCGCCCGAGAAATGGGTATGCGAAAAGCCCTGGATGGTCGGGTCTTCGTAGCGATAGCCGGCGGCGTGGCCATAGCACGCCCTGATCTCGCACAAGGTGTCGGTATCGGGCGAGAGCTGGACCATGCCGAAGGGCGCCGTCGCCCCGGGGAAGGTATGCCCTTCGCCCGCGGTGCCGACCATCGGATCCGCCGCCTCGACCGGCGAAGGCCCCGGCTGCGCGCGGGCATCGGGGGCCGCCGAAAGGAACAGCGAAAGCGCGATCGCGCAGGGCTGAAGGCCGGCGAAGGAAGGGATCCTCATCACGGCACAATGCACAGCGCCGCCGTTGCTGTCCAACGGGATCGGCGGTGGGGGCGTGGAGTCAGGATCGCCGCCACCTCAGCCCGCCCTCAGGACGGCGAAGCCGGCGGATTATGGGCCATGCCGGGGAAGCCCGGACCTTTCAGCGCGCCGGATCGGAACCAGCGGCGGTGTTCGGCCCGGTGCCTGGACCAGCCGCCGCGATCCGCGAAAGGGCCTCGTCCTCGGCGATTACTTCGGCATATTTGGCCTGCAGGTCGAACAGGTTTGCCTCATGCGGGGCGGCGTGGCGGTCGCCGCAGGCCTCGCGCACCACGAAGGGCAGGAAGCCATGCTGGCAGGCATCGAGCGCGCTGGCCCGCACGCAGCCCGAGGTCGAGAAGCCGCCGATCAGCAGCGTATCGATCCCCTGCGCCACCAGCGCCGCCAGCAGCGGGGTGCCGAAGAAGGCCGAGGCATATTGCTTGGTGATCACCAGTTCGCCCGGCGCCGGCTGCAGGCTGGGGGGAAAGGCGCCGTGCGGGGAACCCTGCTCGAACAGCTTCAGCGCGGGCACCTTGCGGTAGAATACCCCGCCGTCCGCCCCGCCCGGGGCGTAGGAAACATTGGTGAAGATCACCGGCACCCCGGCAGCGCGCGCCGCCGCGGCCAGCCGCTCGCAGCTGGCCAGCGCCGCCTCGACCCCGGCATAGAGCGGCGAAGCCGGGTCGAGATAGGCCATCACCACGTCGACGATCAGCAGCGCCGGGCGCCGGCCGAAGGGCAGACGACCGGAGAAGGCCGGGGCATAGTTGGCGGCCAGATCGGCGGGGTCGGCCATGGTCAGATCGCCCCCACCGCGGCCAGCCGCTCCAGCTCGGCGGCATCGATGCCGAGGAGCCCGCCGTAGATCTCGGCATTGTGCTGCCCGGCGCGCGAGGGGGCGGGCCGGCGGACGCTGGAAGGTGTCGCCGACAGCCGGGGGAAGGCCCCCTGCATCTTCAGCGGCCCGAAGCGTTCGGTCTCCACCGTGATGATCGCCTCGCGCGCCTGAAAGTGCGGATCCTCGAACATGTCGGGCGCGCGATAGACCCGGCCGGCCGGGATCGAGTGCCGGGTCATCAGCGCATCGACCTCGTCGACGGTCAGTGTCCTGGTCCAGCTCTCGATCAGCTGGTCCAGCTCGGTCTGGTTCTGCCCGCGCGCCAGGTGGGTGGCATAGCGCGGATCGCTGCCCAGCTCGGGCCGGCCCATGGCCGTCGCCAGCCGTTGCCACAGCGAATCCTTGTTCGCCCCGATCATGTATTCGCCATCCTTGCAGCGATAGACGTTCGAGGGGGCGATGCCCGGCAGGATCGAGCCCGAACGCTCGCGAATGAGGCCATTGTAGTCGTATTCGGGCACCAATCCTTCCATCACCTGCAGCACGCTTTCGTAGAGCGCGGCGTCGATCACCTGCCCCGCGCCGGTGCGCGAACGGTGGTGGAGCGCGGCCAGCACGCCCATGCAGCCATAGGTTGCGGTCAGCGTATCGCCGATCGAGATCCCCATCCGGCTCGGCGCTCGGTCGGGCTCGCCGACGATGTAGCGCCAGCCGCCCATCGCCTCGCCGATTCCGCCAAAGCCGGCGCGGTCGGAATAGGGCCCGGTCTGGCCATAACCCGACATCCGCGCCACGATCAGCCCGGGCTGCTCGGCCAGCAACTGCGCCGGGTCGAGGCCCCATTTCTCCATCGTGCCGGGCTTGAAGTTCTCGATCAGCACGTCGGCCTCGGCAATCAGCCGGCGCACCAGCGCCTGCCCCTCGGGCAGCCGCAGGTTGGCCGAGACCGAGCGCTTGTTGCGCGCGATCACTTCCCACTGCACCTTGGTCTCGCCCTGGCCCCACTCGCGCATCGGATCGCCCGCCCCCGGCGGCTCGACCTTGATCACGTCGGCCCCCAAGTCGCCCAGCAACTGGCCGCAGAAGGGGCCGGCCAGCAACTGGCCCAGCTCCACCACCCGGATGTCGTTCAAAGCACCCATGTCGCGCCTGCCTATTCCGCTGCCTCGGCCATCGCCCACTGCGGCTGGATCGGCGCCGGCAGCCCGGTTTCGGCCGCACAGGCCGCGCGCAGCTGCTCGATCGATGGGCCGAAGCTGAACAGCGGCAGATCGCCCCGCGCGGCGCGCAGCTCGGTACGCAGCGCCTCGGTCGCGGCCGCGTCGATCGCGCCGGCGGCATCCGCCACCACCCCGTAGGCCCGGGCCCCCGCGGGCGTAACCAGCCCCTGGGTGATTTCCAGCCCGACCAGCGCCGGGTCGCGCGCCAGCGGATCGCCCCAGCCGCCACCGCCCCAGGTGATGAAGTGCAGCTGGTCGCCCTCGGCCACTGCGACATCCTCGACCTTGTTGCCGACGATTTCGGTGGTGCCGTCGGCCCGTTCCAGCACCTTGCGCGCGCGCTGGCCCGGCTCGCCGCCGTTGACGCCCCACGGCGGCACGAACCAGCGGTCATCGTGGATCGAGATCGTGCCCGAGGCGAGGAAGCGGTAGGTCATGTGGATGCCATTGCCGCCGCGGTGGAGCCCCGCGCCGCCGCTGTCGGGCTCGGTCTCGTAGCGTTCGATCCGCATCGGGAAATAGCGCTCGAGGAACTCGTTGGGCACATTGGTAAAGCCGGGCCACAGCGAATGGCCATCGGGCCCGTCGCCCAGCGGCCGGCCGGGGATCCCGCCGAAGCCGATCTGGAACAGCTGGAACCATTCGCCGCCCTTGCCCGGGCGGTGATCGTTGCCCGAATAGAACAGGTGGGGCGACGAGCTGAACCCGGCGGCGTTGAGGAATTCCGGGGTCTTCTGGCCGAGAAGCCCGCCCAGGATGTCGAAGATCCGCCCCAGCGCGTGGGTCCGGCCCGAGAGCGCGGCAGGGAACTTCGGCTTGAGCAGGCTGCCTTCCGGGATCCGCACCTCGATCAGGTCGTAGAACCCGTCGTTGAACAGGATCTGCGGGTCGAAGACCATGATCATGTAGATGCCGAAGAACATCTTGAACATGTTCTCGTTGAGATAGAAATTGATCGAGGCTGCCGACTGCGGGTCGGTGCCGGCAAAGTCCAGCACCACCTTTTCGCCCTCGCGCCACATCGTGCACCGCATCCGGTAGGGGCCATAGCCCATGCCGTCGTCGCAGATGTAGTCCTCGAAGCTGACCGGCTCCTCGGCCACGGCCATGCCGATCAGTGCCTGCATCGCGCGGTGGTTACGGGCGAGCAGTTCCTGCGTTGCCGAGACATAGATGTCGTCGCCAAAGCGTTCGGCCATCTCGATCACCCGGCGCGCCGCCACCCGGCACGAGGCGACCAGCGCGTTGAAGTCGGCCTGGCACCAGTCGGGCTTGCGGGTCTGGTGCAGCACCAGCTTCATCAGCTCGGCATTGAACTCGCCCTTCTTCCAGATCTTCACCGGGGGCACGCGCACCCCTTCCTCGAAGATCGAATGGGCCTTGATCGGCATCGAGCCGACCACCTTGCCGCCGATGTCGCTCTGGTGGCCGAACATCGCGGTATAGGCCAGCAGGCGGCCGTCCTTGAACACCGGCAGCAGCACCAGCCAGTCGTTCGAGTGGCTGATCGCCCCTTCGCAGCTGTAGGGGTCCGACAGGAAGATCATGTCGCCATCTTCCAGCGTGCCGTCATAGCTGGCGAGGAAGCCGCCGATGAAGCTGCCGAACTGGCCGACGATCATCTTGCCGGTATGGTCGGCGATCAGCGGGAAGGCGTCGCCCTGTTCGCGGATGCCGGGCGACATGGCGGTGCGCACCAGTGTGGCGTCCATCTCGATGCGGGCGTTGCGCAGCGCATTCTCGATGATGTCCAGCGTCACCGGGTCGATCGGCACCTGGCGGAAGGGGGTCTGGTTGGTTGCGACGATGGTTGCGGGCATGGTCCTTGTCCTTTCGTCTCAGGCCAGATTGATCAGGATATTGCCGACGCGGTCGACCGTGGCGACGCAGCCGCTTTCGATCAGGGTGGTCGAATCCATCTCGACCACGATCGCCGGGCCGGGGATCACATCGCCCTGGCGCAGCTTGGCGCGGTCGTAGATCACCGCCGCCTGCTCGCGCCCGTCCATCCACAAGGTATGGTCGCGCATCCTGGCGGCGGCGGGATTGCCGTCGCCCTTGGGCAGCTCGGCCGCCGGCAGGTCCAGCGCGCGGCCGAGCGCCACGGCGCGCAGGTTCACGATCTCGTGCGGGGTGTCCATGTTGAAGGTGAACAGCCGGTGGTGCTCCTCGTCGAAGCGGTGCAGGATCGCGGCCACCCCCTCGGCCTTCAGCGCCTCGGGCGTGATGGTCAGCGGCACCTCGAAGGCCTGGCCGGCATAGCGTACGTCGATCTCGAAGGCGCAGCTGATCTCGTCGGCGGGCACCCCGTCGGCGAGCAGCTCGGTGCGGGTCTGCGCGGCCATCTCGTCGAGCACCGCGATCAGCTCGGCGGCTTCGGTCGCGCTGGCCAGCTTCGAGAAGCTCCGCGCGGTTTCGGTGCGCATGCGGGTGGTGGCATCGCCCAGCGCGCAGAGCACGCCGGGCGAGACCGGCGAGACCGCCGGCCAGCTGCCCATCAGTCGTGCCACGGCGTTGACATGCAGCGGGCCGGCGCCGCCGAAGCCCATCAGCGCGAAGTGCCTGGGGTCATAACCCTGCTGCACCGAAATCATCCGCAGTGCGCCGAACATGTTCTCGTTGACGATGTCGATGATTCCGCGCGCCGCCGCCATCAGGTCGATGCCGAGCGCATCGGCGATGGTCTGCACCGCGCGCTTGGCGCCCTCGCGGTCCAGCTGGAAACTGCCGCCCAGCAGGTTCTCCGGCAGATAGCCCAGCACCACGTTGGCGTCGGTCACGGTCGGCAGTTCGCCGCCCTTGCCGTAGGCGACCGGCCCCGGAACCGCGCCCGCCGACTGGGGGCCGACGCGCAGCGCGCGGGTCAGTTCGGGCACATAGGCAATCGAACCGCCGCCCGCGCCCACCGTTTTCACATCCAGCGCCGAGGCGCGGACCTTGAGGTGCCCCACTTCGGTTTCGCGCTGGCGGCGCGGCTCAAGGTTCTCGATCAGCGCAACGTCGGTGCTGGTGCCGCCGACGTCGAGCGTCAGGATGTTCTTGAGTCCCGCATTCTTCGCCACCCACAGCGCGCCGGTCACCCCACCGGCAGGGCCGGACATCAGGATGTTGACCGGGTGTTCCTCGGCCTTCTCGGCGCTCATCAGCCCGCCGTCGGAACGCAGCAGCGACAGCTTGCCCGCCATCCCGGTATCGGCCAGCCGCCGCCGCAGGTTCGAAACATAGTTCGAAACCACGGGGCGCACCGCGGCATTGGCGACGGTCGTCAGGGTGCGTTCGTATTCCTGCATCTCGGGCAGGACCTGATGGCTCAGCGAGACCGGGATGCCGGGCAGGATCTCGCGCGCCAGCTCGCCGATCCGCGCCTCGTGCGCGCCATTGGCATAGGCGTTGATCAGGCTGACCGTGACCGCCTCGACCCCCTTGGCCTTGAGCAGGCCCAGCTGGTGACGGATGTCGCCCTCGTCCAGCGGGCGAACTTCCTGCCCCGCCGCGTCCATCCGCCCCTTGACCGTCACGGTGTCTTCCAGCCGCGCCAGCGGGGTCGGCTTGGGCCAGATGATCCACGCCGCTAGGCCGCCCGGCACGAAGCTGCGGGCGATCTGCATGATGTGGCGATAGCCCTCGGTGGTGACGAGGCCAACGCGGGCGCCCTTGCCTTCCAGCACGGCGTTGGTGGCGACCGTGGTACCATGAAGGAAATAGTCGATCGATGACGGGCCGATCCCGGCCGCTGCGCAGATCGCCTGCACCCCGTTGAGGATGCCTTCCGACGAATCGTGAGGGGTCGACGGCGTCTTGTGCCGCCAGAAGGCGCCGGTTTGCGTGTCGAACAGCAGGAGGTCGGTGAACGTCCCCCCTACATCAACGCCCAGACGATAGCCCATCCTCTGCAAACTCCCTCAGTGTTGCCCGGGAAAGCGTGGCGCGCGCGCCACCATCCCGGGCAGGTCCCGCTTCATGACCGAGCCGAGCCAGTGGTTGGCCTCGGTCAGCCGATCCAGATCGAGGCAGGTGGTGATCCCGGCCCGTTCAAGCATGTAGACAACGTCTTCGGTAGAGACGTTGCCGGCCGCGCCAGGGGCAAAGGGGCAGCCGCCCAGCCCGCCGATCGCGGCATCGATGATCCGCGCGCCGGCGCCGATCGCGGCCCAGACATTGGCCAGCCCCGTGCCACGCGTGTTGTGGAAGTGGACCCGCACCGGCACCGGGCCGATCGCGGCCTGCACATCGGCCACCAGCCTGCCGACATGGGCCGGGTTGGCGACGCCGATGGTGTCGGCCAGCCCGACCTCCACCGCGCCCGCCGCGGCCAGCGCCCGCGCCATGGCGATGACCCGGGCAGGGGCCACCTCGCCCTCGAAGGGGCAGCCAAAGCTGGCGGCAATGGTGGCCTGCGCGCTGCGCCCGGCGGCCCTGGCGGCGGCGATGATCGCCCCAGCCACCTCGACCGACCCGTCGCTGGTCTGGCCCTGGTTGGCCATGGCGAAGCGGTCGGTGGCCACCGCCACCGCGCCCAGCTGGTCGATCCGGCCGGTGGCCAGCGCCCGCTCGGCCCCGCGCAGGTTCATCACCAGCCCGATGTAGGTCACATCGGGCCGCTCGGGCAGCCCGGCGCAGACGGCTTCGGCATCGGCCATCTGCGGGACGGCGCGCGGATTGACGAAGCTGGTAACCTCGATCCGCCGCACCCCGGCAGCCAGCGCGCGGTCGATCAGCGCGAGCTTGACTTCGGTCGACAGCTCCTGCCGCTCGTTCTGCAGCCCGTCACGCGGGCTGACCTCGACCATCTCGACCGGGCCTGTATACATTTCTCCGGTCATCGGCCCTGCCCATCGATTGCACCGAGCCCGTGGTGGGCGTCGGCATAGGCATGGAAGGCGCGGCGGATGTGGGCAACCATGACTGCCTCGGCCCAGGCGCCGTCGCGTCGGGCGAAGGCTGCCAGCAATTCCTCATGCTCACCGTGCGAGCGGCGCAGTGCCTCGCGTCCGTAATGGTGCGCGGTGCGCCAGACCACCGGTTGCTCGATCAGGGTTGCCAGCAGGGCGGCAAGGCGCGGCGATTGCGCGGATTCGAGGATCAGTCCGTGAAAGGCGCGGTTGTGTTCGAGGAAGCCGGTGATGTCGGCCGGCTCGGCCGAGATCGCCTCGCGGATTGCGGAATTGGCGGCGCGCAGGCGTTGCAGCGCGGCCTCGGTCATGCGATCTGCGGCGCGCCGGGCGGCATGCCCTTCAAGCATGGCGCGCAGCTCGAAGGCATCCGCGACATCGTCGATCGACCAGTCGGCCACGAAGCACCGCTGGCTGTCGCTGCGCTTGACCAGCAGCTCGCCCTCGAGCCGGCGCAGCGCATCCCGGACCGGGGTTCGCGAAACCCCGCACAGGTCGGCCAGCGCCTCCTCGCCCAACTGGGCACCCGCCGGCAATTCCCCGGAGAGGATGCGGTCGCGGATAACCGAATAGGCCCGGTTGGCAGCGCGTGACATCGTGACTCCAAATCGCTTGACCAGTTCAATTTGTATACAATATAAACAGCGACTGACAAGTGTCTCGGAACGCTCAGGCGGTACGGCCTCACCCCGAACCCGCGCTGCGCAACCATACGGGGGTATCGACATGCGTAAGTTCCCTTGGCTGCTCTCCAGTGCCGTCCTTGGCCTCGCCGCGATGGCCGATCCGGCCCTGGCCCAGTCCTCCGCCCCGGGCGCCGGCGGCGAGGATGAGGGGGCGATCGTCGTTACCGCCCGGCGCCAGTCCGAACGGCTGCAGGATGCGCCGGCTTCGGTCACCGTGATCACCGCGGCGGCGATCGAGCGGACCGGCGCCACCCGCGCCGAGAACTTCGCCCAGCTGACCCCGGGGGTGACCATCGTCACCGGCACCGCCGAAGCCGGCGACACCCAGATCAACATCCGAGGCATGAACGGTGCGCGCGACGCGGAAAGCTCGGTTGCGCTGGTCGTCGACGGGATCCTCAAGACCAATACCGCCCAGCTGAACCAGGATCAGGGCACCCTTCGCCAGGTTGAAATCCTCAAGGGCCCGCAGGGCGCGATCTATGGCCGCAACGCCGCAGCCGGCGCGATCGTGATCCAGACGCTGAAGCCGACCGATCACCTGACCGGCGGGGTCAAGACCTCCTATGGCGAAAACAACAGCTGGGCGACCACCGGCCATGTGGCCGGGCCGCTGGGTCAGGGGGCGGGTTACGTCGTATCGGCGATGTACGACAGCTCGGACGGATATTACCGCAACCTCTATTTCGGCAACGCTCCGGTGGTTGACGATCATCGCGCCTGGTCGGTCGACGGACGGGTGATGTTCGGGATGAACAGCGCCACCAAGTTCGACGCGAAGGTCCGCTATGCGGAATTCCATGGCGCATCGCTGCCGTTCAATGCCGCATTTGCCCTGCCCAACTTTGCTGGTGTCAACGCTGCCTTCTATCAGGACGTGAACCAGCACCCGTTCCGCTTCTACAACAACATCCGCCCGACCAACGACCAGACCAGCTTCGACGCGTCGATCAAGGTCGAGCACGAATTCGAGAAGATGAAGCTGACCGCCTGGGCGCTCTATTCGGACATCAAGCAGAACCTGGTGGCCGATGGCACCTCGGCCGACTTCGCCCGCTATATCGGCGCCGCGAATCCGGCGGCGCAGGCGGCGGTCAACAAGTGCTTCGCCTCGACCGCGGCCAACACCGGCTACCCGGTCAATGCCCCCGGCTTCATCGGTGCGATCCCGGTGCCCTTCCTGTTCGCGCCGGCCACCGGCTCGACCTTCGGCCCCTACAGCCCGACCACCTGCGACGGCATCCAGTACCAGCTGCGCAACCAGACCGATTTCAGCGGCGAAGTCCGCCTGTCGTCGACTGGCAACGGCCCGCTGAACTGGCAGGTCGGGGCCTATTACCTGCATATCGACCGGACCGTCGGGGTCAGCCTCGGCGCCGACGAGGGGCAGGGGGTGATCAAGCAGCTCTACAACGCGCCGAACACCGTCAACCCGACCTCGCTGTTGCTGGCCGACAAGTTCAAGACCAACGTCTATGCCGCCTTTGGCTCGGCCGACTGGAAGCCGAGCGACCAGGTCAGCCTGAGCCTGACGCTGCGTTACGACAGCGAACACCGCCAGTCCTCGTCGCTGGTGCCGACCGCCAACGACCCCTTCACCGGCGGGCCGATCAATCCGGGCCAGGCCTTCGGGCCGCTGACCCCCAAGTCGAACACCTATGACCAGCTCGAGCCGAAGATTTCGCTCTCGTGGCACCCCTCCAGCCGCTTCAACCTCTATGCGGACTGGGGGATCGGCTTCAAGTCGGGCGGCTTCAACAACCAGGGTTCGGCGGCGCTGATCAACGCCAACTTCAACAACGGCGTCACCCCGGGAACGATCAATGCCGGGGTGAACATCGCCGATCAGTACCGCAAGGAGAAGTCGAGCGCCTTCGAGGTCGGCATGAAGGGCAGCATGCTGAACGACCGTGTCACCTTCGACCTCGCGGGCTACTACACCCGGGTCAGCGACATGCAGTTCTTCGAGTTCTTCGTCGGCAGCTTCGGCCTGCTGCGCGTGGTCTCGAACATCGACCGTGTCGACATCAAGGGTGCCGAGCTCAACGTCGCGGCCAAGCTGATCGACGGCTGGCGCATCTTTGCCTCGGGCAACCTTACCGACAGCAAGATCAAGGCAAACGCCGCGCGGCCCTACACGGTGGGTAACAAGTCGCCCTACACCGCGGACTACACCATCAATCTTGGCACCGATATCAGTGCGCCTCTGGCCCCCGGCACCAAGCTGCTGTTCCGCGCCGACTATCGCATCACCGGGCCGACCTGGTTCAGCACGGTGCAGTGCCAGTCGCGGCCCAGCCTGTTCTCGGGCCTGCTGCCGATCTCGGCGCTGGCACTGCCCTCGTTCGTCGGCGATGCCAACTACTGCAAGTCGCGCCGCAACGCCTTCGGCATCCTCAACCTGCGTGCCGGGGTCGAGACCCACGGTGTGACGGTGACCGCGTTTGCCAACAATGCGCTCAACAAGAACTACCTCGCCGAAGTCATCCCGGCGATCGAATTCGGCGGCTCGTTCATCTCGCCCGGTGCCCAGCGCCTGGTCGGCGTCGAGTTGGCTGCGAAGTTCTGACAGCTGCCCCCACCGGCGCCGTGGGGCGCCGGTGGGGGGCATCGGTTGGCCACGCGGGGAGTAGCGAGATCTAGGCGATCGGCGTGCCTGCCTTGGCGCCGCCATTGCCCTGACCGGGACGGCTGAAACCCTGCCGCTCAGCCTCGCGCAGGGGCGGGAATCCCCGGCGGTCGGCCAGCCAGTCCAGCAGCAGGCCGGGTTCGGGCCGTGAGGAGATGTGAATGCCCGCCTGCGACAAGGAGTTTCGCGCCGCAGCATAGCCTAGGCCGGCCAGCATCCCGAGCGCCTCGACCAAGGGCACATCCAATACTGCGGCCGCCTGCTCCAGCTGGTTGGTCACCAAGGCATGGCGCATCAGGGCGCAGCGCAGGGTCAGCCTGAGCGCGGGGAACGGCTGGATCCTGGTGGGGCCACCCACGCGCCCCTGCATCCGCCAGAACGAGATCGCGGTGGCTACCTGATCAAATTCGATCGCGCCAAGCGAGCGATCAGCGCCGGAGCGGAAGGCACTGGCATGGGCCGCCATCGCCAGGGCCTGCAAGCGGCTGGCTGTCAGCATTTCACCAGCAAAGGCACTGGCCAGCCCGGGGTGACGGTTGGTCGCCGCGATGACGTCCGCAGTAACCTGGGCCGGGGTGCACGGTGGCGGGGGCAGGCAATAGGCCCAGAGTTCGTCGGGCACCGTGTAGGGTGCGGAGGACAGGCGCAGCTGGTCAGGGGCGACGAAGGCGGGCCGGACATGGCCATCATACATCCGCACCGACCAGCCTTGCTCGATCCGCGCGACGAGTTCGGGATAGTCGGCAATCGCCATCGCGGCCTGTGGCGGCAGGTTTCGCCCGGCGTGGCGGGCAACGTGGAATTGATGCCGGCGATCCCGCCACGGCCGCGCGATGCGGCCGGTGACGGGATGAATCCGGGTGATCCTGGGTAGCTGGGGGGCCACCGCGCCCTCAGAACGGATAGTAGCGGAAGCTGACCAGGCCGATTTGCTGACTTGCCTCGGGCGCGCCACCCACGCCGGCGAACAGCTCGCGCACGGTATAGCTGTATTGGAAGCCGACCTGCACCCGGCCAAAGGAACCGGAGTAGAGCTTGTCCCAGAAGCCGCCGGTAATCTGGCGAATCTCGTGGGTGTTGCCGGCGCAGGTGCCGCCCTCGATTCCGCAGCCGCTGTTGTTGGCACTGGCAAGGCCGGTGCCGAAGGTGCCCAGTGGCACCGGCTGCTGGCGCTCGCGCCCGGCAAAGCCGTAGAGGTCGATCTGCTTGGTCGCGTGCACGGTCAGCCCGCCCAGCAACATGACTTCCCTGATCGGGTAGATGTTGCCTGCGCCGTCGAAGGTCACGTCGGGAAGCTGGGCCGAACCGTAGCGCCCGATCCCCTTGCCCGCGAGGCCGGAGAACTGGGCGTCGATGTATCCGGGCACCAGCTGCAGCACGATGCCGCCGCCGTAGCCGCTTCCCGTTGCGCTGACATTCCCGACCGAATTGAGGTGGGCGATGAATTTGCGGTTGATCGCGAAGGCCTCGACCTGCACGCGGTGGCCAGACAGATCGCCGGTATAGGCCGCCTTGCCGAGAAAATCCGGGCGAC
>JAFECL010000051.1 GCA_018242165.1 Pseudomonadota bacterium | reverse complement strand
AGGTAGAAATCGGCGGCGGCCTTTTCGGCCATTTCCTTGATGTCGGCCCCGGCGGCGAAGGCCTTTTCGCCGCTGCCGGTGAGGACGGCGCAGCGCTGGGTGGCATCGGCCTCGAAAGCGGCAAAGGCCGCGATCAGTTCGTCCAGCACCTGCGAATTGAGCGCGTTCAGCGCCTGCGGCCGGTTGAGCGTGATCAGGGTGACGGCGCCCCGCGTTTCGACGAGGATCGTTTCATAGCTCATAGCGGGGTCCATTCCTGGTCTGCGGGCAGGGGGGCAAAGATGCTGTCGATCAGCGCATCGCTCACGCCCTCGGGGGTGGCGGGGTTCCACTGGGCATCCATGGTCTTGTCGACGATCACCGCGCGCACGCCTTCGGCAAAATCGGGCAGGGTGAGGACGCGGGCGCCGATGCGGTATTCCATCGCCATGTTGGCGGCAAAGTCGGCGCAGGCCAGGCTGTCGTGCAACTGGCGCAGCGCCACCTTGCAGGCCTGCGGGCTTTTCAGCTTCAGCGTGGCGAGTTCCTTGGCGGCCCATTCGCTGTCGTCAGCGGCCAGACTGGCGAGGATCTCCTCAAGCCGGTCGGAGGCGAAGTGCCGGTTGATCGCGGCCAGATTGCCCTCGATCCGCGCCGCTGGCGGGGTGGCAGACAGCGCTGCCAGCACCTGCGCCGGATCGTGCCCGGCCACCAGCCGCGCCTTGGCTTCGGCCTGGGTCTCGGCGGCAAGATAATGGGTGGCAAGGCCCGCCCACAGGCATTCCGCCCCATCAAGCCGGGCGCCGGTCAGCGCCAGGAACTGCCCCAGCCGCCCTGCCAGCCGCGCCAGATACCAGCCGCCGCCGACGTCGGGGAACAGGCCGATCCCGGTTTCAGGCATGGCGAGGCGGGTGTTTTCGGTGGCGACGCGGAACCGCGCCGGCTGGCTGATCCCCACGCCGCCGCCCATGGTGATCCCGTCCATGAAGGCGACGATCGGCTTGGGGTAGGTGAACATCAGGTGGTTGAGGCGGTATTCCTCGAAGAAGAATTTCCGCCCGCTTTCCCCGCCGTCGGTCAGGGCCGAATGGCGCAGGAAGGCGATGTCGCCCCCGGCGCAGAACCCGCGCCCCTCGCTGTGGTCCAGCACCACCACCCGCACCTCCGGGTCATCGCGCCAGGCCAGCAGGGCCTCGGTCATGGCATGGTCCATCGCGCGGTTCAGCGCGTGGATCGCCTTGGGCCGGTTGAGGCTGATGATCCCGGCCACGCCCTCGCGGCGGATCAGGACATCGTCGGTTTCACTCATTGGCTCGTTCCCGCAGGCTGGATCAGATCCCAGCGATTGCCGACCAGGTCTTCGAACACGGCGACAGAGCCATAAGGCTCATGGCGCGGCTGTTCGACAAAGACCACACCTTTGGCCTGCATCGCCCGGTACGTCTCATCGAAACTGTCGGTATAAAGAAAGAACCCGACCCGGCCACCCGCCTGTCGCCCGATCGCCCGGGCCTGTTCGTCAGTGGCGGCCTTGGCCAGCAGCAGGCGCAGGCCCGATCCCGCCGCCACCTCGACCCAGCGCTTGCGCTCGCTTTCGCGGCGGTCAGCCACCAGGGCAAAGCCCAGCTTGCCCACGAAGAAGGCTATCGCCTCGTCGTAATCGGGGACGACCAGTGTGACCATGCCCAAGCTGACACCGGTCATTGCCGCAACAGATCCCGCCCCACGATCATCCGCATCACCTCGTTGGTGCCTTCGAGGATCCGGTGGACCCTGAGGTCGCGCCAGAAGCGTTCGATCGGATAGTCCTTGAGATAGCCATAGCCGCCGAACATTTGCAGTGCGCGGTCCACCACCGACGATCCGGTATCGCTGGCCAGCCGCTTGGCCATGGCCGAAAAGCGGCTACGGTCCGCCGCCCCGGCCGAGACCTTGGCGGCGGCAAGGTAGAGCAGCGCGCGTGCCGCCTCCAGCTCGGTCGCCATATCGGCCAGCTGGAACTGGGTGTTCTGGAAATCCGCGACCGGCTGGCCGAACTGCTTGCGGTCCTTCACATAGGCCACCGCCTCGTCGAGGCAGCGCTGCGCCCCGCCCAGCGAACAGGCC
Organism: Pseudomonadota bacterium; assembly: GCA_018242165.1. Classification (GTDB taxonomy): domain Bacteria; phylum Pseudomonadota; class Alphaproteobacteria; order Sphingomonadales; family Sphingomonadaceae; genus Novosphingobium. Next base: position 5,490 of record JAFECL010000051.1, on the reverse strand, counting down.
CCGATATTGAGCCGTCCGCCATCAAGGCCGGCCATGGCGAACTTGAACCCGTCGCCCTCGGCTCCGACCCGGTTGGCGACCGGCACCCGGCAGTCTTCGAAGATCACCTGCGCGGTGGGGCTGGCGTTCCAGCCCAGCTTCTTTTCGGGCGCGCCGAACGACAGGCCCGGCGTGTCCTTTTCGATGACGAGGCAGGAAATGCCTTTCGCCCCCTCGGCCCCGGTGCGGACCATGGCGACGTAGATGTCGTTCACCCCGCTGCCCGAGATGAACTGCTTGGTGCCGTTCAGCACATAGTGGTCACCATCCAGCCGCGCCGTGGTCTTGAGCGCCGCCGCGTCGGAACCGCTGCCCGGTTCGGTCAGCGCATAGGAAGCGATCTGCTCCATGCTGACCAGCCTGGGCAGGAAGCGCGCCTTCAGGTCCGCGCTGCCGAACCGGTCGATCATCCAGGCGGCCATGTTGTGGATCGAGATATAGGCACTGGTCGCGGGGCAGCCATAGGCCATCGCCTCCATGATCAAGGCCGCCTCAAGCCGGCCAAGGCCGATCCCGCCCATCTCCTCCGAGACGTAGATCGCGCCAAAGCCCAGCTCGCCCGCCGCCTTCCAGACGTCGACCGGATAGTGGTGATCCTCGTCCCATTGCGCGGCGAAGGGCGTGATCCGGTCGGCCGTGAACTTGCGCGCCATGTCCTGGATGGCGAGCTGGTCTTCGGTGAGCTGGAACTGGTCGGTCATATTTGTCTCAACTGTCTCGGTGAAACACCAAAATTCCATGGTCTCTAACGGCGGGGCCAACGACTTCATCATCGTCGTGGATCGCTTGCAGATCTAGCGCGACCGGTAGCAAAGCTCCCAGCGAATTACGCATCGTGTCGCCTAGACAGATCCAGTTTCCATAACGCTCGCTCTCGGTAGCGCCCGCAATTTTCAAGGCGACATCCAGATCACTGTCCGAGCCAGAAATCCCCTTAGCCCTCGATCCGAAGATGTATGCTTCAACTACCAGCGGTTCGGTTTCAGCCCAAGCGCGCAGGGCATCAAGCCAAACCTCTGGAAGTTGCTCGCCCAAGCCAATTACCCCATGGTCGGGATGACGAAGGCGTTGCTGCCGTCGCCACCACCATCGGGCCAGCGGGCGGTGATCTTCTTCTTGCGGGTCCAGAAGGCGATGCCGTCCATGCCGTACTGGTCGGTATCGCCAAAGCCCGAGCGCTTCCACCCGCCGAACGAGTGATAGGCCACCGGCACCGGGATCGGCACGTTGATGCCCACCATCCCCACGTTGACGCGCGCGGCGAATTCGCGGGCGGCGTGGCCATTGCGGGTGAAGATGGCGACGCCATTGCCATACTGGTGCTTGCTCGGCAGGCTCAGAGCCTCCTCGAAGTCCTTGGCGCGGACGATCTGCAGCACCGGGCCGAAGATCTCGTTGTGATAGCTGTCCATCCCGGGCTTCACATGGTCGAGCAGCGTCGGGCCCATGAAATAGCCGTCCTCGTGCCCCTGCAGGGTAAAGCCGCGCCCGTCGATCACCAGCTCGCTGCCTTCCTCGACCGCGCGGGCGATCCAGCGTTCGATATTGGCCTTGTGCTGCGCGGTCACCACCGGGCCATACTGCGCCTCGGGGTCGGTCGAAATGCCGACCTTCAGGGCATGGATCGCCGGGATCAGCTTGGCCTTCAGCCGCTCGGCAGTGTCCTCGCCCACCGGCACCACCACCGGCAGCGCCATGCAGCGTTCGCCGGCCGAACCGAAGGCGGCACCGCACAGGTCGCCCACCACCTGGTCAAGGTCGGCATCGGGCATGACAATGCCGTGGTTCTTGGCCCCGCCCATCGCCTGGACTCGCTTGCCGGCGGCAACCCCGCGCGAATAGACGTATTGGGCGATGTCGGACGAGCCGACGAAGGAGACCGCGCCGATCGCCGGATGGTCGAGGATCAGGTCGACCATTTCCTTGTCGCCGTGGACGACCTGGAAGATCCCCTCGGGCAGCCCCGCTTCAAGGAACAGTTCGGCGAGGCGGTTGGGCACCGAGGGATCGCGTTCGCTGGGCTTGAGGATGAAGGCATTGCCGCAGCTGACCGCCACCGCGCCCATCCACAGCGGGATCATCGCCGGGAAGTTGAACGGGGTGATCCCGGCGCCGATGCCAATCGGCTGGCGCAGCGAGGTGACGTCGATCCCCGGCCCGGCGCCATGGGTAAACTCGCCCTTCAGCACCTGGGGCAGGCCGCAGCAGAATTCGACCACTTCGAGGCCGCGCTGGATGTCGCCCTTGCTGTCGGCGATCACCTTGCCGTGCTCGACCGAGAGCATCGCCGCCAGCTGCTCCATATTGGCTTCGACCAGCGCCTTGAACTGGAACATGACACGGGCGCGGCGCTGCGGGTTGGTGGCGGCCCAGGCCGGCTGCGCGGCCTGCGCGGCGGCCACCGCACGTTCCAGCGCATCGGCCCCGCCCAGCACCACTTCGGCCTGCTGGCCGCCGTTGTTGGGGTCCATCACCGCGCCCCGGCGGGTGGAGGTGAGGCCGCCGGTGCCCCCGACGAGGAAATGATCGACCAGCCGCATCACGCACTCTCCTGATGATGATTCGCCACCCCCATGCACCTTTGGAAAATTGCAGACAATGTGCATTTTTGCGGCCATAACCTGCAATTATGCAGCATCTCGACTGGACCGACCTGCAGACCTTTCTGGCCATTGCCCAGCGCGGCCAGTTCACCCGCGCCGGGGCGGCGCTGGGGGTGGATGCCACCACCGTCGGGCGGCGGTTGCGGCGGCTGGAAGGGCTGATCGGCGCGACGCTGTTCGAACAGACCCGCAGCGGCCAGCACCTGACCGAGGCGGGCGAGGAACTGCTGGCCCGGGTCGAGACCATGGCCCAGGCCGCCGCCGGGATCGCCGAGGGCGGGGGCGCGGGCGCGGCGCTGTCCGGCACCCTGCGGATCAGCGTGACCGAGGGGTTCGGCTCATGGTTCCTGCCGCCCCATGTCGCCGCCTTCACCCGCGCCCACCCGGCGCTGACCCTCGATCTGGTCGCCTCGAGCGGCTACCTCAGCCTGTCGAAGCGCGAGGCGGATATCGCGGTGATGCTGTCGCGCCCCAAGGCCGGCCCGGTGATCGCCCGCAAGCTGTCGGACTATGCCCTGCGGCTCTACGCCTCGCGCGAGTACCTCGCCCGCACCGGGCTGCCCGACGAGCCGGCCGTGCTGGCGCAGGGGCATGTGCTGATCGGCTATATCCCCGACCTGCTTTACGCCCCCGAATTGCGCTATCTTGACGAGATACACCCTGGCCTGGCCCCCAGCCTGCGTTCGCCCAGCATCAATGCCCAGCACCGGCTGATTGCGGCGGGGGCGGGGATCGGGGTGCTGCCGGCCTTCATCGGCGATGCCGATCCCTCGCTGGTGGCGGTGCTGCCGCAGCGGCGGATCATGCGCTCGTTCTGGCTGGTGACCCACAAGGATACCCATACCATCGCCCGGATCCAGGCCGGCAAGGATTGGCTGGTCGCCAGCGTCGAGGCCGAGCGAGGGCGGCTGCTGCCGCCCTAGCCTACCAGTGCCCGCCGATCGCCTGGATCAGGGCCACGCTGGCACTCTGCCGGTTCACCGTGTTCTGGATCAGCGCCGCGCGGGCGTTGTAGGCGGAACCCTCGGCGGCGGCGACGGTGGTATAGTCGACCGTGCCGGCGGCGTACTGGTTGCGGGTGATCGCCTCGGCCCGCCCGGCGGCGGCGGCGGCGGTCTGGTAATCGGCGGCCTCGGCGCGATAGGCGTCGAGCGCGGCGAGGTTGTTCTCGACCTCCTGGAACGCGGTCAGCACGGTCTGCCGATAGGTGGCCAGGGCGGAATCATAGCTGCCGCGCGCCTGCTTAACCCGGGCCGAGCGGGCGCCGAAGTCGAGCAGGCTGAGCGCTGCGCTGGCCCCGCCGGACCACAGCGAATTGGCCGCACCGAACAGCGCGGCGGTGGTCGATGCGGTCGAGCCGAGCGAGCTGCTGAGTGTCACGTCGGGGAAGAAGGCGGCGCGCGCGGCGCCGATCCCGGCGTTGGCGACGGCCACGTTGCGTTCGGCGGCGGCAACGTCGGGGCGGCGCTGCAGTACGGCGGCGGGCAGGGTGGCCGGCACGGCGGGCAGGGCCGGGGCCCAGGCCGCCGGGGCCAGCCTGAAGCCCGAGGGGTTTTCCCCGACCAGCACCGCGATGGCGTTTTCCAGCGTGGCCCGCTGGCGATCCAGGTCGCGGCGGGCCGCTTCGGCATTGGCCAGGGTGGTTTCGGCGCTTTCGAGATCGGCACGGCTGACCAGCCCGACCGCGTACTTGTTGCGCGCCACCTCGCGCGAGCGGCGATAGCCGGCGACGGTATCGTCGAGCAGGGCGCGCTGCGCGTCGATGCCGCGCAGCTGGAAATAGGCCGTGGCCAGGCTGGCCTGCGCCGCCAGGGTGGCATTGGCGAGGTTGGCGTCCGAGGCCTGGGCCTGGGCACGGGCTTGTCCGGCATTGTTGGCCAGCCGCCCGAACAGGTCGGGCACCCAGCTGGCGCTGGCCCCGGCGCTGAAGGAGCGCGCCACCGGGCTGCCGCTGACCAGGTTGCCGCTGCGGTTGGCGCTGCCGCTGACCCCGACGGTCGGGAACAGCTGGGCGGTGGCCGCCCCGGCCGCACCGCGCGCCTGCTCCAGCGCGCCACGGTAATAGGCGACGTTCTGGTTGGTCACCGCGACCTTGGCCTCGAGCGCATCGAGCGCCGGGTCGGCGAACAGCTTCCACCATTCGCCCTTGGCGACATCGTCGGCCGGGGCGGCCACCGCCCAGCCCGGTTCGGCCTTGAAGGCGGGCGCGGGGCTGGCGGCGTTGGGGCCGTGATAGGCCGGGGCAAGGCTGCAGGCCCCCAGCAGCAGCGAGGCGATCAGGGCAGGGGCAAGGTGGCGCGGTGTCATGCAAAGTCTTCCGGGCGCAGGTGGATCGGCAGGGGGCGGGATTGGGCGGTGTAGGCGTCCCAGCGGGCCAGCAGGCGGCGGATGCCGACGATCACGGCGATCACCAGCACCAGCGCCACCAGCGCGCCGAGGCCGGGGCGGGGCAGCAGCATGAAGGCCGGCACCGGCGCCACCAGCGCCAGCACGATCAGCCCCAGCACCGTGGCCTTGTGCCGGCCGGTCAGGCCGTGCCAGATCGTCGCCCAGCGGTCCATCGCCAGATAGACCACCGGGGTGGTCACCAGGGTCAGCATCTGGCTGGCGATCAGCCCGCCGACGATGGCGATGCCCAGCGGGCGGCGCAGCTCGGCCCCGTCGCCATAGCCCAGCGCCAGCGGCAGCGCGCCCAGGCCGGCGGCCAGCGTGGTCATCAGGATCGGGCGAAAGCGCAGCAGGCTGGCTTCGCGGATCGCTTCGGTGGCGGTCAGGCCGTGGCTGCGTTCGACTTCGATCGCTAAATCGATGATCAGGATCGCGTTCTTCTGGTCGATTCCGATCCGCA
>JAFECL010000050.1 GCA_018242165.1 Pseudomonadota bacterium | reverse complement strand
CAGGGTGATCTGCACCGCCAGCGTGGAAGAGCGCGTGCCGCCGTTTCTGCGGGGCAAGGGGGAAGGCTGGGTGACGGCGGAATATTCGATGCTGCCCCGCGCCACCCATACCCGTGGCAGCCGTGAGGCGGCCAAGGGCAAGCAATCGGGCAGAACGCAGGAAATCCAGCGCCTTATTGGACGGAGCTTGCGTTCGGTCTGCGATATGAAGAAGCTGGGTGAGCGCCAGATCACCCTCGATTGCGACGTGATCCAGGCCGATGGCGGCACCCGCACCGCCTCGATCAGCGGCGCCTGGGTGGCCCTGCGCCTCGCCATCGACAGCCTGATGGCCCAGGGACTGATCAAGGAAGACCCGCTCACCGCCCGCGTCGCCGCCGTTTCGTGCGGGATCGTTCAGGGCACCCCGGTGCTCGATCTTGACTACATCGAAGACAGCAGCGCCGATGCCGATGCCAATTTCGTGCTGATCGAGGGCGGCAAGATCGCCGAGGCGCAGGCCACGGCCGAGGGCGCGACCTATGACGAGGAAGGCCTGCTGCGCCTGCTGCGCCTCGCCCGGATCGGCTGCGAGCGGATCTTCGCGGCGCAGGCGGCGGCGGTCGGCCGCTGATGCGCGGGCGCTTTTACCGGGATAGCCGCTGATGCGCGGCTTGGCCGGCAAGCTGGTGATCGCTACCCATAACGCCGGCAAGCTGAAGGAAATCGGCGCGCTGCTGGCGCCCTATGGGGTCGATTGCATTTCGGCCGGGGCGCTGGGGCTGCCCGAGCCGGCCGAAACCGGCAAGACCTTCATCGACAATGCCCTGATCAAGGCGCGCGCCGCCGCGCAAGGTTCGGGCCTGCCGGCACTGGCCGACGATTCGGGGCTGTGCGTGGGTGCGCTGGGCGGGCGCCCCGGCGTTTACACCGCCGACTGGGCCGAACGGCAGTGGTTCGAGGGTCCGCCGGGCCGCGACTGGTACCTTGCCATGGGCAAGGTCGAAGGCTTGCTGGCCCAGCAGGGGCCTGACGTGGAACGTTCGGCCCATTTCGCCTGCGTGCTCGCCCTGGCCTGGCCCGATGGCGAAAGCGCGGTCTATGAAGGGCGGGTTTCCGGCCACCTCACCTGGCCGCCGCGCGGTACGCTGGGCTTCGGTTACGACCCGGTCTTCGTCGCCGAGGGCCACGAAGTGACCTTTGCCGAGCTGGACCCCGCCGAAAAGCACCGCATCAGCCACCGCGCCGATGCCTTCGCCAAGCTGGTGGCGGCGCAGTTCGGAAGGTAGACAGCGGCCATGGCCCGCGCGCTCTACATCCATTGGCCGTTCTGCGCCCGCAAATGCCCCTATTGTGACTTCAACAGCCACGTCCGCGCCGAGGTCGATCAGGCCGCGTGGCGCAAGGCGCTGCTGGCCGATCTGGCGCATGAGGCCGATCTGGCCGGCGGTGAGCCGCTCTCCAGCATCTTCTTCGGCGGCGGCACCCCCAGCCTGATGGCCCCGGCCACCGTCGCCCGGCTGATCGAGGAGGCCGAGGCGCGCTGGGGCTTTGCCGAAGGGATCGAGATCACGCTCGAGGCCAACCCCAGTTCGGTCGAGGCCGAGGCTTTCGCCGCGCTGGCCGTCGCCGGGGTCAACCGGGTTTCGCTGGGGGTCCAGGCGCTGAACGACGGGGCCTTACGGTTCCTTGGCCGGCTGCACGGGGCCGACGAGGCATTGGCCGCGCTGGCCACCGCCCGGCGCCATTTCCCGCGCGTTTCGTTCGACCTGATCTATGCCCGCCCGGGCCAGAGCCTAGCCCAGTGGCAGGCCGAGCTGGAGCGCGCGCTCGATTTCGGCACCGAGCACCTCTCGCTCTACCAGCTGACGATCGAGCCGGGCACCCGCTTTGCCACCCTGGCCCGCGAAGGCCAGCTGACCTTGCCCGACGAGGATATGGCTGCAGACCTTTTCGCCCTCACCCGTGCCGCCACTGCCGCCGCCGGGCTGCCCGCCTACGAGATTTCGAACCATGCCCGCCCCGGCGCGGAAAGCCGCCATAACCTGACCTATTGGCGCTATCAGGACTATGCCGGGATCGGCCCCGGCGCGCATGGCCGGCGTGGTGGCATGGCGACGGTGCGGCACCGGAAGCCGGAAAACTGGCTGGAAGCCATGGCGCGGCAGGGCAACGGCATTGCCGAAGCCCGCGCGCTGGAGCCCCGCGAACAGGCTGCCGAGGCGCTGCTGATGGGGCTGCGGCTGGCGGAAGGGGTCGATATGGCCGCGCTTTCGGCACGGTTTGGGCTGGATCAGGCCGAGCTGATCGATCCCGCACGCGCGGAATTCCATGCGGCCAACGGGCTGGTCTGGCGCCAGGGCGCCCGGTTGGGCCTGACCGATGCCGGCATGCCGCTGCTGGATGCCCTGCTGGCCGAACTGGTCGCGCCGGGGCTGGTGGCGGGATGAGCGCGGCCGATCTGCTGGCCCAGTGGCAGGCCCACCTCGCCCACGGCCGGCGGCGCAGCCCGCATACGGTGCGGGCCTATCTCGGCGCGGCGCAGCGGTTGATTGCGGCAACCGGCGCCACCAGCTGGTCCGATCTGGCGGCACTGGGCGCCCCGGCGTTGCGCGAGCAACTCGCCCGGCGACGGGCCGAAGGGCTGGGCAACCTTTCAGCAGCGCGCGAGCTTTCGGCGCTGAAGGCCTTGCTGGCCTTCGCCCGCGAACAGGCGGGCATGGCCGAAAGCACGCCGCCCCGCCTGCGCGGCCCCCGCGTGAAAAAGGGCCTGCCTCGCCCCGTTACCCCCGACGAGGCGGTGAACCTTGCCGCCACGGTGGCTGACGATGCCCGGGTCGCATGGATCGGCGCGCGCGATCGGGCGGTGTTGCTGCTGATGTACGGCGCCGGGCTGCGGATTGCCGAAGCCCTGTCGCTGACCGGTGGCCACCTGCCGCTGGGCAAGGTGCTGCGGGTTACCGGCAAGGGCGGCAAGCAGCGGGTGGTGCCGCTGTTGCCGCTGATCCGCGACGGGGTGGCCGAATATCTCCGCCTGTGCCCATGGCCGATGGCGCGCGATTCCGCGCTGTTTCGCGGGGCCAAGGGCGGCCCGCTGCATCCGGGCATGGTCCAGCAGGCCATGGCCCGCGCCCGCACCGCGCTGGGCCTGCCGGCCAGCGCCACCCCGCACGCCCTGCGCCATTCCTTTGCCACCCACCTGCTGGGCGCCGGCGCCGATCTGCGCAGCCTGCAGGAGCTGCTGGGCCACGCCAGCCTCGGCTCGACCCAGATCTATACCAAGGTCGATGCCGCGGTGCTGCTGGATGTCTATCGCCACGCCCACCCCCGGGCCGAGGATTGACCGCTGCGGCCACCCCCGGCTAGCCTTGCCGCAAGTGGCCGGAGCAACCGGCATCTTGGGGAGAATGCAGCGATGATCGATCGGCGTGGCGTTCTTGCCGGCGGGCTTGCCGGGCTGGTGCTGCCGCAGGGTGCCACCGCCGCGATGCCCGGCGTTCCGGCCTCGGGCCGCCTCGCCTTCGATGTCCAGCGTGGCGGCAAATCGCTGGGCAGCCACCGGCTGAGCTTCCGCCGCAGCGGCGATGCGCTGACCGTCGAGGTGCTGGTTGAACTGCTCTACAAGCTCGGCCCGGTCACCCTGTTCCACTACAACCTGCATGTTACCGAGCGCTGGGCCGGGGGCGAGGTGCAGGGCTTTGACAGCCAGGCCAACGACAATGGCACAAAATACCGCACCAGCGCCCGGCGCGAAGGCGGGGCGCTGATCGTCGAGGGCAACGCCGTGGCGCGCTATGCCGCCCCCGCCAATGCCCTGCCCGCCACCCACTGGAACCGCCACGAGCTGGACGGGCCGTGGATCAATCCGCAGGATGGCAAGCTGCTGCGCCCGCAGGTCGTTGCGCGCGGGCCGGACAGCGTGCCCACCCTGGGCGGCAGCGCCCGGGCCCGGCGCTACAGCCTCTCGGGCCCGTTCAAGCTCGACCTGTGGTACGATGCGGACGATCAGTGGGCCGGCCTGGCCTTCACCCGGGGCGGCGGTGAAGTGCGGTATCTGCGCAGATAGCCACCGCGCGCCCGTTCATCTTCCCGCAAGCCGTCAGGGCGCAGCCTTTCCCCCAAGGCAATTTGTCACCGACGGACAGCATTCTGGCCGGATCGCAACCCCCCGGCCAGCAGGTGGGAGCAGGCGGATATGGCATTTTCCAAAACCTTGCGCGCCGACGAGCCGATGGGCGAAATGAACACCACGCCCCTGATCGACGTGATGCTGGTGCTGCTGATCATGTTCGTGATCACGATCCCGGTCGCCACCCATTCGCTGGATTTTGATCAGGGTGGCGGGGTGCCGCCCAAGGCGCCGACCTATACGGACCGCAACCTGGTGCGGATCACGCCCGATAACCGCATCCTGTGGAACGATGCCGAGGTCAGCGATCGGCAGCTGGCTGCGCTGCTCCGCCAGACCCGGGCCTTGCCGGTCGAGCCGGAACCGCAGTTCCGCCCCGATGCCGCCGCGAGCTATGACACCGCCGCCCACACCCTTTCGGTGATCAAGGCCTCGGGCGTCAGCAAATTCGGCTTTGTCGGCAACGAAAGCTTCGCCGAATTCGGCAGGGCCGCCGCGCCGCCGGCGCTGCACTAGGTTGTGGTGGGGCGGCGGGGCGATACCCCCGCCGCCAGCGCCACCTACATCTTGCCGATCGGGCTGTTGCCCTCGGGCAGCATGATCAGCTGGGCCGCGAACAGGATCACCGCTTCGCGTCCGTCAGCCTCGGCCTTGGGGGCGGTGATGATCGACTTGCGATCCCAGCTGCCGTTGACGTCCATCACCATGCCCTTGCGCTCGGGGAAATCGAGCCGGCCGACCGGCTTGCCGTCGCGGCTGATCAGCCAGCCGGTGGCAACCCGGCGATGATAGGCGGCCTCTTCGGGCTTCAGCCCGGTGGGCACCGCCTCGTAAACCGCGCCGGCATAGCGCATCCGGGCCTTCATCAGCTTGAACTGGTCATCCTTGTCGCGGCTGATCGCCACCGGCCAGCCGCTCTGCGGCGCCACCTCGGGCACCACCGCCTCCAGCGCGAAGTCGGCCGGGCCGCTGCCGCCGGGATCGGCCGCGCAGCTGTAGAGGCTGTTGGTGGCACTGTTCCACAGCCCCGACCAGACCTTGGCGGCCACCTTGCAGATGCCGGCGCTGACCGGGGCATCGGCGCGGGCGAGGCTGTACTTGACCGTGACGGTCATCTTCGCCTTGGTCGAACCCATCACGGTAACGCTGAACACCCCGCCCCCGCCGCCGCCGGCACTGGTCGAGGCGGCGAAGTTGTAGTCGGCCACCGTAAAGGCCTGCCCGGTGAACCCGCCCTTGCCCTTGGCAAGGCCAAGCGGTTCGACCGCCACGACAAAGGCCGGGGCCGCATCGGCGGAGGCCGGCTCGGCCATGGCCAGAGTGGGAAGTGCCAGCGCGGCGCAGCCCGCCGCCCAAGTCAGAACACGCATCGTCCTTCTCCCTTCCCGCCACGTGGCGCGGTTGATTGCCCAGCCCCTAGCGCATCGCCGCGCACTTGCGCTCGATCGCGTCCCAGATCAGCCCCGCGGTATCGCTGCCGTTGAAGCGGTCGATGGCGACAATGCCGGTGGGGCTGGTGACGTTGATCTCGGTCAGCCATTCGCCGCCGATCACGTCGATCCCCACGAACAGCAGCCCGCGCTCCTTCAGCACCGGGCCCAGCGCGGCGCAGATTTCCTGTTCGCGCGGGGTCAGCGTGGTCGGCTCGGCGCTGCCGCCCACCGCCAGGTTGCTGCGGAATTCGCCCTCGCCCGGCTTGCGGTTGATCGCGCCGGCCACCGCGCCGTCGACCAGCACGATCCGCTTGTCGCCCGCGGCCACGCTGGGCAGGAAGGCCTGGACCATGAAGGGCTCGACCCACATGGCGTTGAACATCTCGACCAGCGCGCCCAGGTTGTCGCCATCGGCCCCCACCCGGAACACCGCCTTGCCGCCGTTGCCGTGCAAGGGTTTCACCACGATCGCCCCGTGGCGTTCGAGGAACTTGCGGGTGGCGCCCAGCGAGCGGGTCACCATGGTTGGCGGCATGAACCGCGCGAAATCAAGCACCATCACCTTTTCGGGCGCATTGCGGACCGAGACCGGATCGTTGACCACCAAAGTCTCGCCCATGATCCGTTCTAGCAGGTGGGTGGCGGTGATATAGCCCAGGTCGAACGGCGGATCCTGCCGCATCAGCACCACGTCGACATCGCGGCCCAGATCGATGATCCGGTGCTCGCCGGCGGTGAAATGGTTGCCCACCTCGCGCCGCACCGTCACCGGGCGGGCCATGGTGTAGAGGCGGCCCTCGTCCCAGGTCAGGTCCGGGGCAAGGTAGTGGTACAGCTGGTGCCCGCGCGCCTGCGCCGCCAGCATCAGGGCAAAGCTCGAATCCCCGGCAATATTGATCGTTTCAAGCGGGTCCATCTGGACCGCGACCTTCAGGCTCATGTTCACATCCTTGCCATGGGCATCCACACATGGGCCATGTGGCGCGGCCAGCGCCAAGGCGCAAGCAGCAGCGCATCGATCCGGATCGTTTCCGCCCCCGCACCATACCGCGCGACCAGCGCTTCGGCGGCCTTGGCCACCCGTTGCAGCCGGCGCTCATCCAGCGCCGCGTCAAGATCGGCGGCCCGCGCCCGCCACTTCACCTCGACAAAGGCCAGCGTCCGGCCGCGCCGCGCCACCAGATCGACCTCGCCCACCGGGGTCTTCACCCGCCGCGCGACGATCATCCAGCCGTGCAGCCGCAGATACCAAGCCGCCAGGGCCTCGCCCCGCCGCCCGCGCGCCTCGGCAGCGGCGCGGCGGTTCATTTCAGCTCCATCGCCCGGGCGTAGAGCGCCTTGCGGTCCAGCCCGGTCGTCCTGGCGACGGTGGCCGCAGCCTGACTGGGCTTGGCATGGGACAGTTCGGCGCGCAGCATGGCCTCGGCCTCGGCCATGGTGGCGGGGCCCTTGGGCACGGGCGGGCCGACCAGCAGGACAATCTCGCCCCGGGGTGGGTGGGCGGTATAGTGGGCGGCAAGTTCGGCCGGGGGGCCGCTGTGGCATTCCTCGAACAGCTTGGTCAGCTCGCGCGCCACCGCCACCTCGCGGCCCGGCAGGGCCTGGCCGATCGCTTCCAGCGCTTCGATCAGACGCGGCGAAGTTTCGTAGAACACCAGCGTGGCGGGCACCCCGGCCAGTTCGGCCAGCACCTCGGCCCGGGCCTTGGCCTTGGCGGGCAGGAACCCGGCGAACAGGAAGCGGTCGCTGGGCAGCCCGGCCAGCGTGATCGCCGCGACCATGGCCGAGGGGCCGGGAATGGTGGTGACGTTCAGCCCGCGCGCCCGCGCCTCGCGCACCAGGCGGTATCCGGGATCGGAGATCAGCGGGGTGCCGGCGTCCGAGACCAGCGCCACCGGCTCCGCCGCGATCCGCTCAAGCAAGGCCTCGTGTGCGCGGGCATCGGCGTGGTCATCGTGACGCAGCAGCCGCGCCTTGATCCCAAGGTGGCTCAGCAGCCGCCCGGTCACCCGCGTATCCTCGCAGGCGACCAGCGCGACCCCCCGCAGGGTTTCGATCGCGCGCAGGGTAATGTCGCCGAGATTGCCAATCGGCGTCGCGACAATGTAGAGTCCGGGGCCGAGGGGCTTATCCATGCCCTCCAATGGACCAGCGGGACAGGGAATCGCAAGCAATGTCGGCAACCGGATTGAAATTACGCGCGATTCTGGCCAGCGCCGGAATGGCGCTGCTCGCCGCATGTACCGTGATCCCCAAGGGCCAGGTGGCCGCGCCGCCTCCGCCGGCGCCCTCGCCCACCGCGCTCCCCGCCGATGTCGGGCGGCATCGTGTCGCCCTGCTGGTCCCGCTGACCGGCAGCAATGCCAATGTCGGCCAGGCGATCGCCAATGCCACCACCATGGCGCTGCTCGACACCAATGCGGAAAACCTGCGGATCACCACCTATGATACCAGCGCCGGTGCCCCCCAGGCGGCCGCGCGTGCGGTGGCCGATGGCAACAAGCTGATCCTGGGCCCGCTGCTGCGCGACGAGGCGCTGGCTGTGGCCGCCACCGCCCGGGCGGCGCACGTTCCGGTGATTTCCTATTCGAACGATTCGGTTGCCGCCGGCGGCGATGTCTTCGTGATGGGCAACATTCCCGCCGCCGCGATCGAGCGGGTGGTGAAGCAGGCCCGCGCGATGGGCGCGGTGAAATTCGGCGCGATGATCCCGGTCGGTACCTATGGCGAGCGCGGCAGCCGTGCGGTGATGGCCGCGGTCAAGGCCGCCGGCGGCACGCTGGTGGGGATGGAAAGCTATGATGCCGCGCCGGGCAAGCTGGGCGCGGCGGCGCGGCGGCTGAAGGCGCGCGGGGCAATCGATGCGGTGCTGGTGGCTGACAATGCCCGGGTGGCGGTGCAGATCGCCCCGATCCTGCGCCCGGGCGGCACCGGCCCGCGCCTGCTGGGCACCGAGCTGTGGGCCGGCGATGCCGCGCTGGCGCAGGGGCCGGCGCTGGTCGGCTCGCTCTACGCCGCCGTCTCGGACGCGCGCTTCGCCCGCTTTGCCGACAGCTACAAGACCCGGTTCGGCACCGCGCCCTATCGTCTGGCCACGCTGGGCTACGATTCGGTGCTGCTGACCTTGCGGATCGCCCGCGAGTGGAAACCCGGCACCCCCTTCCCCACCGCCAAGCTGACCGACCGTTCGGGCTTCCTCGGCCTTGACGGCGCCTTCCGCTTCGGCCCGGACGAAGTGGTGGAGCGCGCGCTGGAAGTGCGGCAGGTCAAGGCCGGCGGCGCCAGCGCGGTGGTCAGCCCGGCGGCGGCGCGGTTCGAGGGGTAGGCTGCGGAAAACCGCGCCACCGCCCTTCCCCCCCGACTCCCCCGCCCCTATAGCCGCGCCATGGCGGATGATCTGTTCGAGGGGGCCGGCGCGGCCCCGCGCGAGACTTACGACGGTTCGGCAATCGAGGTGCTGGAGGGGCTGGAGCCCGTCCGGCGGCGCCCCGGCATGTATATCGGCGGTACCGACGAGCGCGCCTTCCACCACCTTGCCGCCGAAGTGCTCGACAATGCGATGGACGAGGCGGTGGCCGGGCACGCCAACCGCATCGAGGTCACGCTGGACGAAGGCAACCGGCTGACCATCACCGACAACGGGCGCGGCATCCCGGTGGACGAGCATCCCAAGTTCCCCGGCAAATCGGCACTGGAAGTGATCCTCACCACGCTGCATTCGGGCGGCAAGTTTTCGGGCAAGGCCTATGCCACTTCGGGCGGCCTGCACGGGGTGGGCGTCTC
>JAFECL010000004.1 GCA_018242165.1 Pseudomonadota bacterium | reverse complement strand
TGCACCGACTTGCGCGGGATGATGCCGGGGGCCTTCACTTCGACGCGCTGGCGGGTGGCGTCCTGGATCGGGCCCTTGCCGTCGATCGGGTTGCCCAGCGCGTCGACCACGCGGCCCAGCAGGCCACGACCGACCGGCACGTCGACGATGGTGCCGGTGCGCTTGACGGTGTCGCCTTCCTTGATCTCGGCGTCCGAGCCGAAGATCACGACGCCGACGTTGTCGGCTTCAAGGTTCAGCGCCATGCCCTGGATGCCATTGGCGAATTCGACCATTTCGCCGGCCTGGACCTTGTCGAGGCCGTGAATGCGGGCAATGCCGTCACCCACCGACAGCACAGAGCCGACTTCCGAGACCTGGGCCCCGGTGCCGAAGCTGGCGATCTGGTCCTTGATGACCTTCGAGATTTCTGCGGCGCGGATTTCCATGTTCAGCCTTTCTGAGCGGCGTTGAGCCGTCAGCCTTTCATCTTGTGCGCGAGAGAGTTGAGACGGGTGCGGATCGAGCTGTCGATTTCGGTCGAGCCGATCCGGACAACGAGACCACCGAGCAGCTCGGGGTCGACGGTGGCGGTAATGGTCACTTCCTTGCCCTCGCGCGCCTTGAGCTTGGCGGCGAGCGCCTTGAGCTGGGCAGCGGTGAGCGGATGGGCGCTGGTGACCGTGGCGGCCACTTCGCCCCGCGCGGCGGCGGCGATCGCGCGGAAGGCGCGGATCACTTCGCCCAGCACGGCAAGGCGGCCATTGCCGGCCAGCACGGCGAGGAAGTTGCGGGTAAGTTCCGACAGGTTGAGCAGCCCGGCGACGGATTCGATCGCCTTGGCCGCCCCCTCGCGCGACAGGCGCGGGTTGCGAATCAGCGCGGCCAGATCGGCCGAGCCGGCCAGCGCGGCATCGAGCGATTCGAGATCGGCTTCCACCGCCGGGGCCACGCCCTTGTCCTTGGCCAGATCGAACAGCGCCGAAGCGTAGCGGCCCTGCAGGCTGGCGGTAATGCCGGCGGAATTCTCCACGCGCGTCGGTTCCCTCTTAGCGGATGGCCGGGTTCGACCAGGTGGCCCGAAGGCCGGGTTGCCAGCGGGCGGCCGGCGCCACGGATGGCACGGCTTCCCCCTCAGACGGGGGCGCGCATAGCGGCGATTGTGCTGCGATGCAAGGTAGGCTTAGGTAGAGACTGCGGTGGCAAGTGGGTCGCCCGGAAATGGGGGTGCCATGGCTGAAATCCTGATCCTGCTTCCGGCCCGCGACGCAGACCCTACCGAGGTGGCCTTTCCCTGGCAGGTGTGGCGCGCCGCCGGTCATCAGGTTCGCTTTGCCACGCCCGATGGCCAGCCGGCGCAGGTCGATCCGGTCACCCTGACCGGGGCGGGCCTGCCGTGGCTGGGGCGTAGCCTGCAGGCGCGCCCGCAGGCGCGCGCCGCCTGCGCGGATATGGAGGCCAGTGCGGAATGGCGCGAGCCGCTGCGCTGGGCCGATTGCCATGCGGAGGCCTTTGCGGCGCTGCACTTCCCCGGCGGCCATGCGCCCGGGATGCGGCCCTATTGCGAGAGTGCCGAGATCCACCGCCTGGCGCGCGAGGCCTTTGCCATGGGCCAGCCGGTCAGCGCGGTGTGCCACGGGGTGCTGCCACTGGCCCGCGCCGGCGTGCTCGCCGGGCGCCGCACCACTTCGCTGACCGCGATGATGGAAAACATCTCGATCCGCCTGACCCGGGGCGCGCTGCCCGGCCATTACCAGACCTATCCCGAGACGGTCGAGGCCGAGGTACGCGCCGCGCTGGGGCCACAGGGTGCCTATCTGACCGGGCCGCTGCTGCCGCGCTATGCCGATGCGGCCCACCCCGAAGCCGGCTTCGTCGTGGAAGACGGGGCCTATGTCTCGGCCCGCTGGCCCGGTGATGCCTGGACCATGGCGCTGCGCCTGGCCGAGCGGCTTTGACCGCAAGGTGCGGGACGCGGCGCGCCCGGCGCGGGGATAGGAGGGGCCCAGCCAAGCGAAAGGGCCGACCATGACCTACACCATTACCGGGCTCGCGCCCGGCCAGTTTACCCCGCTGTTCGATCTTGCCGACGAGGCCCTGGCGGCGCGCGGCGCCCGGCGCGTTGTCGCACAGGCGGATCGCGGCTTTCCCTGCCGGATCAGCCTTGAGGATGCGCGCGCCGGCGAGGAGCTGATCCTGCTCCACCACACCAGCCACGATGTTCCCACCCCCTATCGCAGCAGCTATGCGATCTATATCCGCAAGGATGTGGCCGCCGCCCGCTATACCGATACCGTTCCACCGGTGTTCGAGGGGCGGCCGCTGGGGCTGCGCGGGTTCGATGCCGGGGGTAATCTGTGCGACGCGCGGCTGGCCCTGCCCGGCGAGGCCGACGCGCGGATCCGCGAACTGTTTGCCAACCCCGAGGTTGCCTATATCGATGCCCACAATGCCGCGCACGGCTGCTTTGCCGCGCGGATCGAACGCAGCGAAGGGGCGCCGCAATGATCGCCGAGGACGACGCCTGGACCGCCGTGCTGGCGCGCGACCGTGCCTTCGACGGGCGCTTTGTGACCGGGGTGCTGACCACCGGGATCTATTGCCGGCCCAGTTGCGCGGCGCGGCATCCGGCGCGGGCCAATGTGCGGTTCTTTGCCGACGGCGCCGCGGCCCGCGCGGCGGGGCTGCGCCCGTGCAAGCGCTGCCTGCCCGACGATGTCAGCCGTGACGAGCGTGCGGTGCTGGCGGCAATCGCGGCGATCAAGGCCGCCGAACAGCCGCTGGCGCTGGCCGCGCTGGCCGTCGAGACCGGCTATTCGCCCAGCCACTTCCAGCGGGTGTTCACCCGCCACACCGGCCTCTCGCCCGCCGCCTATGCCCGCGCCCTGATGGCCGAGCGCGCCGCCGAGGCGCTAAGCGCCGAGGGCAGCGTGACCGGGGCGATCTATGCGGCGGGCTATTCCGGCCCCTCGCGCTTCTACGAGAGCAATCAGGGGAGACTGGGGATGGCGCCATCGGCCTGGGCCAACGGGGGCAGGGGGGTGACGATCCGCTGGGCGGTGGTGCCCACCAGCCTGGGCCAGATGCTGCTGGCGGCGACCGACAAGGGTGTCTGCCGGCTGAGCTTCAACGAGGATCCGGCAGCACTGGCCGAGCGGTTTCCGCAGGCCGAACTGGTCGAAGGGGGCGAGGCCTTCGCCGCGCTGGCCCGCGAGGTGGTTGCGGCGGTTGAGGCGCCGGGCGCAGCCGGGGCACACATCCCGCTCGACGTGCGCGGCACCGCCTTTCAGGAGGCCGTGTGGCGCGAACTGCGCCGCATCCCGCCCGGCGAAACCCGCTCCTACGCCCAGCTGGCGGCGGCGGTGGGCCGGCCGCGTGCAGTGCGGGCGGCGGGCAGCGCCAATGGGGCCAACCACGTTTCGGTGCTGATCCCCTGCCACCGGGTGGTACGCACCGACGGCAGCCTGGGCGGCTATGCCTGGGGCCTCGATATCAAGGCCGAACTGCTGCGGCGCGAGGGGGCGGATTGACAGGGTGGCGGCTTGGCGTATTATGTCAATAATACACCAAGGGAGAAGCCCATGCCCGATCAATCCCCGCCCCTGTGGCTGCGGATCCTGCGCTTTCCGGCAACGCTGATGGTGCTGGGCTTTGTCCTGTTCGTCGCCTGCTACGTGCTGACGCAGGTGGCCGCCTCGGTGCCGCTGGTGCGTCACAGTCCGCTGCAGCCGCTAGTTGCCCTGGCCGGATCGGTGCTGGGCATCTGGCTCTACACGCTGTTCCAGCGACGGGTGGAGGGGCAGGCCAGTGCCGATTATGCCGTCTCGCATGCCGGCCTGGAGGCGGCGCTGGGCGCTGCCACCGGGGCCGCCCTGTTCTCGGCTACGGTGCTGGGGGTCTGGGCGCTGGGCGACCTGCGCTTTGCCGGGCCGGGCGATCCGTTTGCCGCGCTGTGGGCGGTGCTGGCCATGGCGATCTTTTCCGGGATCTACGAGGAACTGATCTTTCGCGGCCTGCTGTTCCGCCACCTAGAAACGATGCTGGGCAGCTGGGCCGCGCTGCTGCTGACCTCCGCGCTGTTCGGCGCGGTGCATATGGCCAACCCCCATGCCACCTGGTTCGCGGCCTTTGCCATTGCGGCCGAGGCCGGCGTGCTGCTCGGCGCGGCCTACATGTACACGCGCCGGCTGTGGCTGGCTTCGGGCCTGCATGCGGCGTGGAACTTCACGCAGGGGTGGGTTTTCTCGGTTCCGGTTTCGGGCGGCAAGGTCGCTGGCGGGCTGGTGCTGACCACCCGCAGCGGGCCGGAACTGATCACCGGCGGGGCCTTCGGGCTGGAGGCTTCGGTGGTTGCCCTTGCGGTGGCCGGTGGGGCCGGGCTGGTGCTGCTGGCGATGGCGCTGCGCCGCGACGGGGCTCAGCCACCGATGTGGCGGCGCCCCGCTGCGGTCGGCTGATCAGTCCAGCTTGGGCGGCATCCCCGGTTCGGCCCTGGCCATCGCCCGCTGATAGGCGGGCCGGGCGCCGATCCGCTGAAGATAGGCGCGCACATTCGGATAGGGTTCGATCGAAAAGCCGCTGAAGGCTCGGCCGGTGGTCAGGGCAAAGCCCATCATGATGTCGGCGGTGGTCAGCTCGGCCCCACCGAAATAGGGCGCCTCGCCCAGCCGCGCTTCGACCATGTCCCAGCCCTTGCGATGGCGATCCGCCACGAAAGGCGAGGGCTGGGCACCGCTGGTGGCCACCGCCAGCGCCATCATGTTGGTGGTCATGAAGGTGGCATTGGCAAAGTGAAACCAGAACAGGTGATCGGCAAAGTCCGCGCTGTCGGCCGCGGGGACCAGCCGGCCATGGCCATGCCGGGCCACGATATAGTCGCAGATCGCGCCGCTTTCGCCCAGCACCAGATCGCCATTGGTAATCACCGGGGCGATGCCCATCGGGTGCAGCGCCTTGTATTCATCCGGCGCGAGGCGGTTGTCGGCGCGGCGGTCGTAGAGTTTGACCGCAAAGTCGAGCCCCAGTTCCTCGCACAGCCAGACGATCCGCTCGCTCTGGGAAATCCGCAGGTGGTGGACGGTCAGCATCGGTGCTCTCCTGGGTCGGTGGGCGGGGTCATACGAAGCTGTAGGGGTCGATGTCCACGCCAACCCGCACGGCGCCCGGAAATTTCAGCGGGGCCAGCCAGGCGCGGATGATGTCCTGCAACTGGACCGAGCGCCGGGCATTGACCAGCAGGCGATAGCGATAGCGCCCGCGCAGCAGTGCCAGCGGGGCGGGGGCGGGGCCCAGCACTTCCAGATCCCGCGCGGTGGGCCGCGCCGCGCCGATCGCCTGCGCGGCGGCGCGGGCCTCGGCCTCGTCCTCGGCCGAGACGATGATCGCCGCCCAGCGCCCGAAGGGCGGGGCCCCGGCGCTGCGCCGCGCCTCGGTTTCGGCGGCATAGAAGGCATCGCGGTCGCCCCGGGCCAGCGCGGCGATTACCGGGGCCTTGGGGTGGCGCGTCTGGATCAGCACCTCGCCCGGCTTGGCGGCACGCCCGGCGCGGCCCGCAACCTGCGCGATCTGCTGATAGCTGCGCTCGCCCGCGCGCAGGTCGCCGCCTTCAAGGCCAAGGTCGGCATCG
>JAFECL010000049.1:7379-14360 GCA_018242165.1 Pseudomonadota bacterium | reverse complement strand
GTGGCCATGCCCTGCGCCAACCCGGCGGCGCCCGCGCCCTATACCCGCAGCACGGTGCGCGAGGCGGGCTGGCAGTGGCGGATCCCGCTGCAGCACCGCACCGGCAACGGCTATGTCTATTGCAGCCAGTTCCTGGCGGACGATCGCGCCGCCGAGCTGCTGACCCAGCGGCTGGAAGGCGCGGCGCTGGCCGATCCCCGGCCGATCCGCTTCAGGGCCGGGCGCCGGCGCGAACACTGGGTCAAGAATGTCATCGCGGTCGGCCTGTCGAGCGGCTTTCTCGAACCGCTCGAATCGACCAGCATCCACCTCATCCAGGCGAATATCTCGAAGCTGATCGGGCTGTTCCCCGATCGCGATTTCGACCCCGCGACGATCGCCGAATTCAACCGCATCGCCACCGGCGAGGTCGAGCGGATCCGCGATTTCATCATCCTCCACTACAAGCTGACCCAGCGCCAGGATGGCGAGCTGTGGCGCTATGTCGGGGCGATGGAGGTGCCCGACAGCCTGGCCGAGAAGATCGACCACTTCCGCCGCTATGGCCGGCTGATCCCCCGCGATCTCGACCTGTTCGGGGCGCCCAGCTGGCTGGCGGTGCATATCGGCCAGAACAACCTGCCACAGCGGCTGGACCCGGTGCTGGGCTATCGCGGGGTTGATGCGCGCGACTGGCTGGCGCGGCTGCGCGCCGGCATGGCGGCCGAGGCCGCCCGCGCGCCCGCCCATCTCGACTTCATCGCCGCCGAACGGATGGCGGCGGGCTGACGGCGATGTCGGCCCTTGCCGCCGAGGCCGGGCGCTGGCGCGACGAGGCCGCCGCCCGGCGCGCCGTGCAGGACATGGCCGGGGCCGATGCGGCGATCACCCGCGCCGCCGCCCTGGCGCCGGATGACCGCCTGATCGCCTTCCTGCTGGCGCAGTCGCGTTACGAACTGGGCCTGCCCGCCGCCGCGCTGTTTGCCCGCGCCGCCCAACTGTGGCCTGATAACCCCGACGTGATCCGCAACCGCGCCCTCGCGCTGGCCGGCGAGGGCGCGCGCGAGGCTGCCGAAGCGGTGCTGGAACAGGCCCTGGAGCAGGCACCGGACTGGCTCGAGGGTCAGCGCATTCTCGCCTCGCTGCGCTGGACCGGCGGCGATGCCGCCGGCTTCGATCGCGGCTTTGCCCGGGCCTGCGCCAACCGGCCGGACAGCCCCGGCCTGTGGCTGGGGTGGTTTTCGACGCTGGCCCAGCTGCGCGACTGGGCCCGCGCCGGCGAGGTGATTGCCCGGGCCATTGCCAGGCTTGGCGAGACCCGCCAGCTGGCCGTCGCCCGCGCCTTCCTGGCCAGCGAAAGCGGCGATCTGCCGCAGGCCGACGCGCTGCTGGCCGCGCTGGCCGGCCCCGACGATGCCTTCCTGGCACTGTGCCGGATCCGCCAGCACCTGCGCTGCGCCCGGCCCGAGGCGGCCGAACCGCTGGCCCTGTCGCTGCTCCACGGCCCCGCCGCCGGGCAGGCCTGGCCCTATCTCTCGACCTGCTGGCGCCTGCTGGGCGATGCGCGCGCGGCCTGGCTCGATGGCGATCCGCTGCTGGCCGGTACCCGCGAGATCGGCCTTTCGGCCGCCGAACTGGCGGAACTGGCCACGGTGCTGCGCGGCCTGCACACGGCGCGCGCGCCCTATGCCGAGCAATCGGTCCGCCTCGGCACCCAGACCGACCGTTCGGTGCTGCTGCGGCATGAGCCGATCCTGGCTACGGCTCGCTCCGCACTGATGGCGGCGATGGCCGATTTCGTCGCCGTGCTCCCGCCCGCGCCGGCGCCGTTGCCCGGGCTGCCGCCCCACCCGCTGCTGGCCGGCCCGCGCGCCGGGCTGCGCATCGCCGGCAGCTGGTCGGTCCGGCTGGGGCCGGGGGGCTTCAACGTCGTCCACAGCCATCCGGCGGGCTGGCTGTCGAGCGCCTGCTACATCGCCCTGCCCGATGCCGCCGAGGCCGGCCCCGGCCAGGCCGGCTGGCTGCAGCTGGGCGCGCCGCCGCCCGAGCTGGGCCTGCCGCTGGCGCCACTGCGGGTGATCGAACCGCGCGTCGGCATGCTGGCGATCTTCCCCTCGACCATGTGGCACGGCACCGTGCCCTTTGCGCGCGGCGAAAGGCTCAACATCGCTTTCGACGTCGTCCCCGCCGGGCGCTGAGCCGGCGGAAATTTACTTGCAATCGGCGGATGGTTCCCGAACAAGCGGCGCATCAAGGGGCCCCGGGGCAAGACTGGCAGCATGACGCGGATCCGCAATATCAAGGACCTGGCCGATCTGGCCGGGGTTTCGGCCGGCACGGTATCGCGGGCGCTGGCCGGGTCGGACCTGATTTCCGCCAAGACGCGAGAGCGGATCCAGTCGCTGGCCGATGCCCACGGCTTCCGCCCCAATGTCATGGCCCGCAACCTGCGGATCCAGCGCACCGGGGCGATCGGGGTGCTGATTCCGCTGGGCCATGCCACCGGGCAGCACATTTCCGACCCGTTCTTCATCACCATGCTGGGCCTGATCGCCGACGCGCTGACCGAGCGCGGCTATGACCTGCTGCTGAGCCGGGTGGTGCCCAGGGATGCCGACTGGCTGGACCATTACGTCTCCTCCGGCCGGGTCGACGGGGTGATCGTGATCGGCCAGTCCGACCAGGCCGAGGTGCTCGACCGGGTGGCGGCGCATTACAAGCCGCTGGTGGTGTGGGGCGGGCACCGGCCGGGGCAGCTCCATTGCTCGGTCGGCTCGGACAATGCGGCGGGCGGCGGGCTGGCGGCGCGCCACCTGATCGCGCGTGGCTGCCGCCGCATCGCCTTTCTGGGCGACCCCTGCGCGCTCGAGATCGGCCAGCGGCTGGAGGGTTGCAGCACCGCGCTGGCCGAGGCCGGCCTGCCGCCGCCCATCGTGGTGCCGGTCAAGCTCGAGGCCGATCGCGCCTGGCCCGAAATCAGCGCCTTTCTGGCCGGGGCGCCCCAACCGCCCGACGGCATCGTTGCCGCCTCGGACGTGATCGCGATGACCGCGCTGCGCGCGCTGTCCGAGGCCGGGCTGAGCGTGCCGGGGCAGGTGCGGGTGATCGGCTATGACGGTCTGGCCTTCGGCGAGCAGACCCTGCCCCCGCTGACTTCGGTGCGTCAGGATCTGACCGCCGGTGCGGCGCTGCTGGTCGACAAGCTGCTGCGCCGGATCGCCGGCGAGGATGCACCCTACGTGATGATGGCGCCCGACCTGCTGGTCAGGGCCTCGAGCTAGAGCGCGCCCAGCGCCACCGCGAGGGCGCCCAGCAGGCCCGAATCCCCACCCAGTGCCGGCAGCGTGATCACCTCGGCCGGGTCGCCGGGGAAATAGCCCTGCCCGGCGGCCGTGGTCTCGGCGCGGATCCGTTCGATCAAGCCGGGCGCGGCCATGACCCCGCCGCCCAGCACGATCCGCGCCGGTTGCAGCACCGCCCGGAAGGTGACGCAGGCCTGCCCCAGATACCAGGCGATGATCCCGCGCGCAGGATGGTCCGCCGCCAGTTCGGACAGCGAGCCGCCCCAGCGCGCGATGATCGCCGGGCCGCTGGCCAGGCCCTCAAGGCAATCGCCGTGAAACGGACAGGCGCCGGCAAAGGCGCGGTCATCGGGATGGCGCGGCAGGCGGATATGGCCCATCTCGGGGTGCGACAGCCCGTGGAGCAGCCCGGCACCGCTGACGAAACCGCCGCCAACCCCGGTCCCGACCGTCAGGTAGAGCAGGCTGCCCCGGCCCACCCCGGCGCCCCAGCGGGCCTCGGCCAGGGCGGCGGCATTGACGTCGGTTTCGATCCCCACCGGGCAGTCCGGGCCGGCGCCCAGCGCCCCGGCCACATCGGCGCCGCTCCACCCCGGCTTGGTGGTGCTGGTCACGTGGCCCCAGTCAGCCGCCGCGCGGTCAAGCTGAAGCGGCCCGAAGCAGGCGACCCCGATCGCGCGCAAGGCATGGCCCTCGCTGGCGAACCAGTCGCGCGCCGCGCCCAGCGTCTCGTCCGGGGTGGTGGTCGGCAGGCGGTGGCGGGCGACGATCCGGCGCTGGCTGCCGCAGGGGCTGGCCTCGGCAATGCCAAGAACGAATTTGGTGCCGCCGCCCTCGACCAGGCCAAAATGGGCAAGTTCACTCATGCCCGGCACCCTCGACCCAGGCCCGCTGCCCGTCAAGCCGCAGGTGGAAGCGCGGCGCGGGGCAGCCGCCGAAGTGCGCCCGGCGCCACTCGGCCCGGTCTTCCATCTTGCTGCCGTCGGTATCGATCAGATCGACGAAGCCATGCACGGCAAGATCGGCATCGACCCACCACGAATAGGTCTGGAACGGCGCCTGATCGGGGTTGGCGGCAACCAGCCCGGTGCCGTTCAGCGGGCGATAGGGGCCGGTCAGCCGGTCGGCGACCATGCCGTAAAGGCCATTGGGGCCGCTCGGCCCGCCGGGGGCGAAAACCTTCCGCTGGGTCGACCAGAACAGGTAATAGGCGCCAGCGTGGAACAGCACATGGGGCCGCTCCTGTTCGTTGTTCAGGCCATCGGCGGTGATCAGCGGCGGCAGCAGTTCCCAGCCCCCGGCCTGCTCCGAAGTGGCGCGGGCCAGGCCGATGCAGCCGTTCCAGTCGCTGCTGGCCTGCTGGAGCGAGCCGGTGAACAGCAGATAGCTGGCGCCGTCGGCCGGGTCGCGGAAATGGGCGGGATCGCGGAAGCCCTTGATGAAGCCCGGCACGCCCTCGGCCTGGGTGACGCGCATGTAATCGACCTGGTCGGCCACCACGCTTTCCGTCGGCTCGCTCCACCCGGTGATCTGCGGAACGGGGCCCGTCCAGTCCAGCTGCCCGGTGGTCTGGAACAGGCGCTGGGCGAAGGTGGTCTGCGCCTCGCCCGGATAGCCGGCAACGGTGTAGAACAGCGTCATCCGGCCGGTGGCGGGATCAAACAGGGCGCTGCCCGCCCATTCGCGGCTGCCGGGGTTCAGCCCATCGGGCAGGGCATTGCCGCAATCGACCCAGCCGCCATCGCGTTCGAGCACCAGGCGGATCCGGGCAATGCCGTGGCGCAGATCGGGATCGGGCAGGCGCGGGGCCGAAAGCACGAACCACAGGGTAGCACCGGCAAAGCTTGCGGTGTTGCCGTCGGCCAGCTGCGCCGGCCACATGTCCCACAGGTCGAGCCCGGCCAGCGGCGCTTCCACCGGGCCCGCCACCAGCGGGATCGTGCTGCGGGCCGACGTGACGATCGCGGCGACCTGTTCGGGGCGCCAGACCGTGGACTCGAACCGGGATGGGCGAACCTTCAGCACGAAATCTCCTTGCCGGGGCAGCCGCCCCGTCTGTCCTGCCGCAATGCCTTAACCGCCTCGGAAATGCTCTGCAACAATCGATTGCATAAAAATTGACGGGGTTCACATCGGGCCCGATTGCGCACCAGCCCTGCGGCGCAGCCCTGGCTGGCAAACGGGGCTAGTGGCTGGCGGGGGTCGATTCCCGGGGCGGATTGCTGACCCAGATCATGGTGACGGCTGCGGCCATCAGCAGCGCCCCGGCCAGGGCGATCGCGTTGCGCGGATCAGAACCCAGCAGGTGATCATAGAGCCAGCCGAAGGTGAACCCGGCGATCAGCATCGGCACCACGATCATCATGTTGAAGATCCCCATGTAGACCCCGGTCCGCTCCTGCGGGATCGATCCGGCCAGGATCACATAGGGGTTGCCCATGATGCTGGCCCAGCCCAGCCCCATGCCCAGCGCAACGTAAACCAGCGCCAGGTGCCGCCCCAGCTGGGGCATGGCCAGCGCGCCGAACAGCGGCGAGACCGGGTTGGCGATATCGCCCAGCCGCGACATGAACAGCAGCGACAGCCCGGCCAGCGCCAGGCTGGCAAGATGGGTCTGCTTGGGGCCGATCCGCCGCGCCACCGGGACCATGGCAAAGGCCGCGGCAAAGCCGATCAGGTTGTAGGCCGCGCCCAGCTGCTGGCTGGTCAGCACCGCCTCGCGAAAGGCGGTGCTGGTCTTGTCGGCGGTGTGGAAGATCGAGCGGCCGATCGCCAGCGCGCCATAGGACCAGTAGATCGACAGGCCATACCACTGGAACAGGCTCATCCACGCCATCTGGCGCATCGCCTGCGGCATGGTGACGATCGCCATGCGGATCTCGTCGAGCGTGGCCGCCGCCGAGCGGGGCGAGGCCTGGATCCGGGCCCGCTCGGCCTCGTCCAGCGGCAGTTCGGGCACCCGCACCACCGACCACAGGATCGTCGAGATCGACAGGATCGCCCCGATCAGGAAGGCGATATGGGTGATGGTGGGAATGTGGTGGCTGTCGACCGCATTGCCGTCGAGGCCGAACCAGTAGACCATGATCGACGGGCTGAGAAAGGCGAGGAACTGGGCCAGCCCGGTAAAGGCGCTCTGCGACAGGAAGCCCAGCTCGTGCTGGCTGGGATCGAGCCGGTCGGAAACATAGGCCCGGTAGGGTTCCATGGTGATGTTGTTGCCCGCATCAAGCAGCCACAGCAGGCTGGCCGCCATCAGGATCGTTGCCGAATGCGGCATCAGCAGCAGGCCCAGGCTGCACATGATCGCGCCGATCAGGAAATAGGGGGTGCGGCGGCCGAACCGGCTGGTGGTGCGATCGGACAGGGCGCCGATCAGCGGCTGGATAAGCAGCCCGGTCATCGGCCCGGCCAGCTGCAGGATCGGCAGCCGCGCCTCGTCGGCGCCCAGCCACGAATAGATCGGCACCATGTTGGCCTGTTGCAGCCCGAAGCTGAACTGGAGCCCGAAAAAGCCGAGGTTCATCTCGACGATCCGCAGCAGCGACAGCCGCGGCCGGGGCTGGCCGCCATGCGGCGTAGGTGAGCTCTGACCGGCCATCCACATCTCCCCGCGCGCGCCTCTGATGGCGTCGCTGCAAGCCTATGCTAGGCCGAATGCACGGGCGAGGCAACAATCGTTTGCATTGATCGGCCGACA
>JAFECL010000049.1:5754-7229 GCA_018242165.1 Pseudomonadota bacterium | reverse complement strand
CGCCGCCTAGAGCAGATGCCCCGAACGGTCGCGCTTGGTGGCGAGGTAGCGGGCATTGTGCGGGTTGGCGGGCAGCGCGTGGGGCACCCGCTCGGCCACTTCGACCCCTTCGGCGGCCAGCGCGGCAACCTTCTCGGGGTTGTTGGTCATCAGCCGGATCTGCCGCACCCCCAGCAGGTTCAGCATCCGGGCCGCCACGGGAAAGTCGCGCGCCTCGGCCGGCAGGCCCAGCCGGGTATTGGCGTCGACCGTGTCAAAGCCCTGATCCTGCAACTGGTAGGCGCGCAGCTTGTTGACCAGGCCGATCCCGCGCCCTTCCTGACGCAGATAGAGCAGCACGCCCCAGCCCCCCGTGCCGGCCTCGGCCGCCATCGCCGCCAGCGCGGCGTCGAGCTGGGGCCCGCAATCGCACTTGAGGCTGGAGAGCACGTCGCCGGTCAGGCATTCGGAATGGAGCCGCACCAGCGGCGGCGCCGCGCCCTGCTGGCCGATCACCAGCGCGACATGCTCGCGCAGATCATTGGCCGAGCGGAAGGCGACGATTTCGGCCTGCTCGGCGGCGGCCACCGGCAGGCGGGCGCGGGTGGCGACGATCAGCTGGCCGGGATCGGCCCAGGCGGCCAGATCGGCGGGATCGACCGGCTGGGCCTCGCCCGCGCCATCGGGCGCGACCATGAAGGCGGGCAGGATGCCGGCCAGCCGGGCCAGTTCGAGCGCCGCTGCCGCTGCCCCGGCCCAGCCGAGCGGTTCAGCGAGGAAGGGGCCTTTCAGCGGGGTGGCCAGATCGAGCGAGGGGTCGGCCACCGCGCGGGCCAGCGCCAGATCGAACGGCTCAGCCCCCCGGATCAGCACCGGGGCGTGGGGCACCGCCGCCTCGCGCTGGTTGGCCAGCTTCAGCGTGGCCGCGCGCGCGGCACCGATCAGCAGGCGCTGGCAGGCGGCGGGCGGCAGCGCGGTTTCCACGGGCAGCAGCACGCCGGCGCCGGCCATGTCGATCGGCCAGCCATGGCGCAGCGCGTCGATCGCCTGCGCGACACGGCGCGCCTGGCTGGTCAAAGCTGGAACTCGGTGATCAGCGGCACGTGGTCGCTGGCCTGTTCCCAGCGGCGCGGCTCTTCGACGAAGCGGTGGGCAACCGACCTGGCGGCGAGCTCGGGCGAGGCCCACATATGGTCGAGCCGGCGGCCGCGATCCTTGTCCTGCCAGAAGGTGCGGTATGACCACCAGGTGTAGTTGCGCTGCGGCGCGGGGATGTGCTTGCGCCCCAGATCGACCCATTGGTGGGCCTCGGCCAGCCGTCCCAGCGCGGCGATCTCCACCGGGGTGTGGCTGACCACCTTGATCAGCGCCTTGTGGTCATAGACGTCGCAGTCGAGCGGGGCGATGTTGAAGTCGCCGACCAGCAGGGTGGGGCGGCCCAGCCCGGCGGCCCAGTCGGTCATCCGTTCGAGGAAATCGAGCTTCTGGCCGAATTT
>JAFECL010000049.1:0-5698 GCA_018242165.1 Pseudomonadota bacterium | reverse complement strand
TCCACCCCGACATGGCGGGCCTCGCCATTGGCCTGCCAGTCATGCCGGCTGACCTCGCGCAGCGGCAGCCGCGAAACGGTGGCGACCCCGTGATAGCCCTTCTGCCCGTGGACCGCGCGATAGGTATAGCCCAGCGCCTCGAAGGCGTCGTGCGGGAACAGGTTCGCGACCGTCTTGATCTCCTGCAGGCACAGGACATCGGGGGCGTGCTCCGTCAGGAAACGTTCGACCAGCGGCATGCGCAGGCGCACCGAATTGATGTTCCAGGTGGCGACGGTCAGCTTGGTCATGCCCGGCGTTTAGGGGGGCGAAGGGGGCGGGGCAAGGGGGCGGACATTCGCACCCGCCCTGGAGCAGCTGAATAGGCAAAAACCAAAATCCCCGCCTCCGGGGGCGTTGGAGGCGGGGATCGGTTGGGCGTTCGTCACGCTAGCCAGCACGGGGTTTCGTGCGAGTGGCGGGCAACAGGGGGAAGGTCCCGCCGCTGGTCCGTGCTGACAAGGCCGTTCTAGGGCTCGGCGGATTGCTGCAAGCTGAACGGATCGGAGCGCTGGCGGGGGCGGCTTCGCTTCGTCGCCATCAGGGTGCGGCCCGGCGCTATTTGTGCGGCCGGGCGCGGGTGTCGAGATAGCGGAACAGGTCGTCCGACAGGGCCATGCCATAGCGCTGGTTGGAGAGCTGGATGATCGTCCGCCGGCCCTGTGCATCCATGGTGAACCAGGCCGAGAGCTCCAGCCCGCCCGGCGCATCGGCCTTGCGGATGAACACCAGCGTCATCACCCCGTATTCGGGATGGGCACGATCCTTGACCTCGACGCTGACGACCGAGGCATCGCCGGTGGGCCGCAGGGTGCCATAGCGGGCGACATCGCGGTTGGGATCGAGCAGCGCGCCCAGCGGCGAATTGCCGATCGGCCAGCGCTGGATCTGGTGGACCTCCGAATCGATCAGGATCAGCGCGTGGCCGTCCGACAGGATCAGCAGCGGGTTGCCCGGGGCATATTGAAAGCGGATCTTGCCGGGGCGCTTGAGGCTGACGACACCGGTGCTGCGCTGGCCATTGCCATCGGTCTGCAGGAAATCCGCGCGCATCGTGCCAATCGCCCGCAGCGCGGCAACAGCGCGTTCGAGATCGGCCGGGGCCGGGGCGGTGGCGGCAGGTTTGCCGGCCAGCGCGGGGGCGGCCGGGCAAACGCAAAGCGCCGCCAAGCTGGCGGCGCCCGGGATCGTGCGGATCAGGCGAATCAGGGGGTTCATGCCGGAAAAGGTAACCTCCGGGGCGTGAACCGGCGCTGACTTACTTGATCTTGGCTTCCTTGAACTCGACATGCTTGCGCACGACCGGATCGTACTTGCGGAAGCTCATCTTCTCGGTGGTGTTGCGCGGATTCTTCTTGGTGACGTAGAAGAAGCCGGTGTCGGCGGTGGAAACCAGCCGGATCTTGACGGTTGCGGGCTTGGCCATGACCTTATCCTGATCTGTCTTTCCGACGGGGTGTCCGCCGGGAGTGATTCGCCTGAAACAGCACGGCGGCGCGCGAGGGCGCCGCCGGTTGAGCGGGGCGCCTTTGCGTCAGGCGGCGGGGAAAGTCAAGCGGATTGGGCCGATCAGCGCCGGCTTCGGCCCGCTGCGCGGGCCGCGGCCCGCCAGCCCAGGTTGGCCACCACCAGCAGCACGAGCGCCCCGGCGACGGCGGCCAGCAGGCTGGCCTGGCTGAGGCCGCCCAGCAGGGCCTCGTGCTGGCCCAGCGCGCCGGTCACGAAGGCCCCGGCGCTGCCGATCGCCATGTTGCCGGCCGTGCCGCCCGGGTGAAAGCTTTGCGTGGCAATTCCGACGAGCCACCCGCAGGCGGCGCCGATCGTCAGGATGAGAAGCAGGCTCATCGCGCCCATACTCCGTTCGTTGGCCCCCGAACCTAACGAACCTAGGCGTGCAACCCTTTCCCGAGACTTAAAGAATCTATCCGCCCATCCGCATCAGCAGGGTGATCGCCACCATCCCGGCGAAGATCCGGTAGAGCGCGAAGGGGGCAAAGCCGTTGCGGCTGATCCAGCCGATGAAGCCCTTGATCACCACCAGCGAGACCACGAAGGAAACGACCGAGCCGATGGCGATTTCCGGCAGGCCCACCGGCCCGGCGTGGCTGGCCAGCTCGTGGCGGTGATCCCACAGCTGCTTGGCGGTGGCGCCGAACATGGTCGGGATGGCAAGGAAGAAGCTGAATTCGGCCGCCGTGCGCCGTTCAACCCCCATGGCCAGAGCGCCCATGATCGTCGCGCCCGAACGGCTGACTCCGGGGATCATCGCCAGGCACTGGGCCAGCCCGACCCCGAAGGCCTGCCGCGCCGGCAGCTGGCCTACGCCGGTCTGCTTGCCGGGCCGCGCCAGGCGTTCGATCACCAGGATCGCGATGCCGCCGATCAGCAGGGCCCAGGCCACCACCAGCGGGCTTTCCAGCAGCGCGTCGATCCGCTTCTTCAGCAATACGCCCAGCACGGCGGCGGGCAGGAAGGCCACGGCCACGTTGCGGACGAAACCGACCGCCGCCGCCTCGCCCTTCAGCAGGCCGACCACCACCGCCCAGATCGTGCGCCAGTATAGCACCACCACCGCCATGATCGCCGGCAGCTGGATGACGATGTTGAACACTTCCCACGGGCCCGGATCATAACCCAGCAGCTTGGTGGCGAGGATCAGGTGGCCGGTCGAGGAAACGGGCAGGAACTCGGTCAGCCCCTCAACCACGCCGAGGATGATGGCGGAAAGCGTCAGCGACATGCAGGATCCTTGGCTGGAGAAGGGGTCAGGCGTTGAGCCGGGCTTCGTCGAACTGGAGCGCGGCAAGCCGGGCGTAGAGGCCGCCGGCGCCGGTCAGCGCCTCGTGCGTGCCCTGTTCGACGATCCGCCCGCGGTCCATCACCACGATGCGGTCGGCGGCGCGCACGGTCGACAGGCGGTGGGCAATCACCAGCGTGGTGCGGCTGGCCATCAGCCGGTCCAGCGCTTCCTGCACCAGCCGCTCGCTCTCGGCGTCGAGCGCGCTGGTCGCCTCGTCGAGCAGCAGGATCGGGGCATCGCGCAGCAGCGCGCGGGCAATGGCGATGCGCTGGCGCTGGCCGCCCGACAGGCGCGCGCCATCCTCGCCAAGGAAGGTGTCGAGCCCTTCCGGCAGGTCGCGCAGGAAGTTTTCGGCATTGGCGGCGCGGGCGGCGTCCCAGATCGCCTCGTCGCCAGCATCCCAGTTGCCATAGCGCAGGTTGTCGCGCGCGCTGGCGGCGAACAGCACCCCCTCCTGCGGGACCAGCGCAAAACGGCGGCGCACCTCGGCCGGATCGGCCGCGGTCAGCGGCACGCCGTCCAGCTTGATCGTCCCGGTCGCAGGGTCGTAGAAACGCTGGGCCAGCTGGAACAGCGTGCTCTTGCCCGCGCCCGACGGGCCGACGATGGCCACGGTCTCGCCCGGCTCGACGGTCAGCGAAAAACTGTTGAGCGCGGCGCTGTCGGGCCGGGTCGGATAGCGGAAGGTAACCTGGTCGAAGGCCAGGCTGCCGCGCGGCGGGCTGGGCAGGGCGATCGGCCGGGCCGGGGCGGCGATCGTCGGCTGTTCGTTCAGCAGCTCGTTGAGGCGGCTGGCGGCGCCGGCGGCGCGGACCAGATCGGCGTAAACCTCGGTCAGCGCGCCGAAGGCCCCCGCTACCAGCCCGCCGGTGAAGACGAACTGGGCGATCACCCCGCCCGAAACCTCGCCCCGGGCCACGGCAACCGCGCCGCGCCACATCAGCAGGGTCAGGGCGCCGAAGACCAGCAGCATCACCACGCTGGTCATCCCGGCGCGCAGGGTAAAGCGGCGGCGGGCGGTGGCAAAGCCGCGCTCGACCGTGTCGCGGAACCGTTCGGCTTCGCGCTCTTCCTGGTTGAAGGCCTGAACGATGCGGGCCGCGCCCAGCACTTCGGCCACCACCGAGCCGATGTCCGCCACCCTGTCCTGGCTGGTGCGCGAGGCATTGCGCAGCCGCCGCCCGAACCAGGTGATCGGGAGGACGACCACCGGAATGCCGATCACCAGCCCCGAGGTCAGCTTGGGCGCCAGCACGAACAGCGCCCCTACCCCGCCCAGCGCGGTGATCGCGTTGCGCAGGGCGACCGAGACGGTGGTGCCCACCACCTGCTCGATCAGCGCGGTGTCGGCCGTCATCCGGCTGGAGATTTCCTTGGGGCTGTTGGCCTCGAAAAAGGCCGGCGACAGCCGCAAAAGGTTGGTCTGGACCGCGAGGCGGATGTCGGCGACCACCCGCTCGCCCAGCCACGAGACGTTGTAGAAACGCACCGCCGTGCCCAGCGCCAGAACGACCACGATCATGAACAGGTAGATGAACCACTGGCCGATCGCGGCCGGATCGCTGCCGCGCCTGAAGCCGTTGTCGATGATCAGGCGAAAGCCTGCGGGCACGGCCAGCGTTGCCCCGGCCGTGATCAGCAGCGCCGTCAGCGCCATCAGCATGCGCGAGGGGTAGGCGATCGCCGCGCGCCATACCATGCCCAGCGGGCCCAGGTTGCGGGCAGGCGGGCTGGCAGGCTCTGACTGGGGTTCTGTGGCCGCAGTGGCCTCGATTTCGGATGCCATTGGCCCGCCCTAGTCGATTTCCGCGCGCGTGAAAACCGGGCGTGGCAGGGTTACCAATTCCGCATCCGCGAATACGACGAAATGGTGCATTGCAACAAGGGGCGTTTCAAGGCAGACTTTACCCGATGGTGGCATGATCGCCCTCTGATACCATCCCCGGGGAGCAAGCTTTTGCTTTACAACATGTACGAAATGCAGCGCACTGCGCTGAGCGGTGCGGTGGCCTGGGCCTCGGTGCTGACTGAATTTGCCACCCATCCGGCCTCGCCGCTGGCCTATACCGGGATGGGCTCGGTGATGGGTTCGGCGCTGGAAGTCTTCGCGCATGCAGCAATGCCGCGGGGCAAGCCGGCCTTCGATATCGAGGCGGTCGAGGTGGACGGTGCCAGCCATGCCGTGGCCGAGGCGATTGTCCAGCACCGCCCCTATGGCAACCTGCTGCGCTTCACCCGCGAGGGGCTGCCCGACGATGCGCCGCAGATCCTGGTGGTGGCGCCGATGAGCGGCCACTATGCCACCCTGCTGCGCGGCACGGTGGCCCGGCTGGTCGAGAACGCCACCGTCTACATCACCGACTGGGCCGACGCGAAGATGGTGCCGGCCGATGCCGGGCGCTTCGACCTTGACGACTACATCGACTATCTGGTCGGGTTTCTCGAACATATCGGCCCCGGTGCCCATGTGGTGGCGGTGTGCCAGCCCAGCGTTCCGGCGCTGGCCGCCACCGCGCTGATGGGCGAGGCGCGTCACCCCTGCCGGCCGCTGACCCTGACGATGATGGGCGGGCCGATCGACACCCGCGAATGCCCGACCAGCGTCAACGACGTGGCGATGACCCGGCCGCTGTCGTGGTTCCAGAACACGGTGATCGCCCGGGTGCCGCTGCATTACCCCGGGGCGGGGCGCAAGGTCTATCCCGGGTTCCTCCAGCTGGCCGGGTTCATGTCGATGAACCTCAAGAGCCACCTGATGAGCCACTGGCAGATGTTCCGCCACCTGGTCGAGGGCGACGGCGAAAGCGCCGAGGCGACCAAGGAATTCTACGAGGAATACCGCAGCGTCTGCGACATGAC
>JAFECL010000048.1:20784-20929 GCA_018242165.1 Pseudomonadota bacterium | reverse complement strand
GGCTGGCGCGGCAAGGATGACTAGGCGCGGGTTGCACCCCGGCCCATAGCGGCTAAGCTGCCCCCAAAGCACCAATCGGGGGGATGAGATGCCGCTGGTCCGCGCCAATGGAATTGAGATTGAGGTCGAGCAGGCGGGCGATCCC
>JAFECL010000048.1:20412-20639 GCA_018242165.1 Pseudomonadota bacterium | reverse complement strand
GGGCTGATGCGGTTGTTCGGCCTGACCGCGCGGCTGCCCTATTACCTGTCGGACATGGCGGCGGATGCGGTGGGGGTGCTCGATGCCCTGGGGATCGAACAGGCCCATGTGGTTGGCGCCTCGATGGGCGGGATGATCGCCCAGCACGTGGCGGCCACCTATCCGCAGCGGGTGCTGTCGCTCACCTCGGTCATGTCGAGCAGCGGGCGGCGCGGCCTGCCGATGGC
>JAFECL010000048.1:20150-20353 GCA_018242165.1 Pseudomonadota bacterium | reverse complement strand
GCGGTGAAGGTGAACCGGGCGATCGGCAGCCCCGGCTGGCCCGCCCCGGTCGAGCGGATCAAGGCGCGCGCGCGGGCCGATTTCGCGCGCAGCTTCCACCCCACCGGCAAGGTGCGCCAGCTGGCGGCGATCATCGCCGATGGCGACCGCCGGGCAATGTTGCGGCGGATCACCGCGCCCAGTCTGGTGCTGCACGGCGTCGA
>JAFECL010000048.1:19965-20131 GCA_018242165.1 Pseudomonadota bacterium | reverse complement strand
CGGTCGATCCCCGGTGCGCGGCTGCACGAGATCAAGGGCATGGGCCACGATCTGCCGGTTGAACTGGTGGCAGAGGTAAGCGAGGCGATTGCCGGGATAGCTCGCTAGTATTGGTCGCGGGCACCCCTCACCCCGGAGTCTGTGTTTGAGTGCTGCCCATTGGGGC
>JAFECL010000048.1:0-19921 GCA_018242165.1 Pseudomonadota bacterium | reverse complement strand
GGTCGGGTGGGGAGGCGGGGTGGGGGGTGTCCGGTTTTCCGCAAGGAAAACACTTAAACAAAAATCCGTGGTGCCCGGTTCACCCGTCAGCGTGAACGCCCGATCAGGAACGCCGATCCAAGCGCACCATCAGGTAGCCGGTCAGCACAAA
Organism: Pseudomonadota bacterium; assembly: GCA_018242165.1. GTDB lineage: Bacteria > Pseudomonadota > Alphaproteobacteria > Sphingomonadales > Sphingomonadaceae > Novosphingobium. Next base: position 19,770 of record JAFECL010000048.1, on the reverse strand, counting down.
GCCGGCGCCCAGCGCCAGTTGCCAGCCCAGCACGCCACCCCAGCCGACCTTGCCGGGGTTGAGGAAGAAGTAGGGATAGGTCCCCTCGACCGCGCCGCGCGCCTCGGCATAGAGGCCATAGGTGAGCGGCAGCAGCAGCCAGCGCCACGGGTCCCCGGCCATCAGCAGGCCGCGCCGGCCCAGTGCCAGCCACCAGGCCGCGGCGGCGGGCGGGACCAGATCGTGGAGCAGGTGGCTGGAGAGCAGTTGCAGCCCCTGCGGATGGTGCAGGCCGCGCAGCAGCAGGGCAAAGGCCACCCCCACCAGCACGATCGCGCAAACCGCCATGCCCAGCACCCGCGCGCTGACCGCGCAGCGCCCGCGCCAGGCAATCAGGCCGAAAACGCCCGCAACCAGCGCATTGCCAACATTGGTGAAGAACCGCGCCATGGACCAGGCGACCTGGCTGGCGGCCTGCCCCTCGCCGGTCTGGTAGATGAATTGCGCCGCCATCCCGGCCAGCGAGGCCAGCGCAATCAGCCCGGCCAGCGCGCGGGCCAGTCCATCGCGGTTCGCCTCCATCAGCGCCATCCCAGGTGGTGGCCGATGAAGATCAGCACCATTGCCCCCAGCACGCTGGCAAGGCAGCCGGGCCGGCTGACCCCGCCATCATAGCGCCCGCGCGTGACCAGCAGCGAGGCGGTCAGCGATCCGCCGATGCCCAGCAGCATGGTCATGCCCCAGCCCATCGGCACCGGGCCGGGATAGAGCCAGCGGGCCAGCGCACCGACCATCAGGCCGGAGATCAGGGTGCCGATCAGGTTGAACATGGTCTCGATGCCTCCTCAGGCGACGTGGGGGATCCGCCCCCGGGCAAGAACCTCGGCATAGTCGGCGAACAGCGCGGCGAAATGGTCGCGCATCGTCAGTACCCCGGGGAAGGGGCCTTGCGGCGGGCGGCGCAGCAGCCGCAGCACCGCCTTGGCCGCCGCCGTGGCATCGCCGGCGCGATAGGTGATTCCCGCTCCGCCAGCGGCATGGTCGGCGGCGCCGCCACGGTCGGGCACGATCACCGGCACCCCGCTGGCCCGCGCCTCGGCGGCGCCCATTCCGAAGGTTTCGGCCTCGCAGCCGTGGATCATCGCGTCGGCGCTGGCGAGGATGGTGGCAAATTTGGCGCGATCGCGCACCGGGGTCAGCAGGCGGATATGCGGGTTGCCGGCGATCTGCCGGGCGATCCGCCGCTTCTGGCTGCCCGCACCCAGGATGACCAGCCCGATCGGCCGCTTGGTGCCCGCCGCCGTTACCGCGTCGACCACCAGTGGCCAGCGCTTTTCGGGCGAGAGCCGGCCCACCCCGATCAGCAGTGCGGCCTCGGGCGGCAGATGGCACAGGTCGAGCAGTTGGGCGCGCAGGGCCGGATCGCGCCGGGCGGGCGAAAAGATCCCCTCGTCCACGCCCATCGGGTGAAGCACGGTGTTGGGCACCCCGCCGGCGGCCAGCCGGTCGCGCAGTTCGGCGCTGGCGCAGATCACCCGGTCAAACCCCGCACCCAGCGTGCGCAGGTGGCTCCAGAACGGCTCGAAGCGGCGGTCGATCGCCTGGCGCGACAGGATCGGCTCCAGCCAGCGATAGGCATAGGCTGAGAGCGGATCGGCATGCATCACCAGCGCGCGCGGCGCGGCCCCGGGCCAGCGGGCGACCATGCTGGCGCTGCGCCAGGGCGAGCTGGCTTCGAGGAAATCGGGCTGCAAGCGGTCCAGCTCGGCGTGGAGCGCGGCCTCGTCGCTGAAATACCAGTACTTGCGGTCCAGCGGAAAGCGCGGGCTGGGCAGGGTGATCAGCCGCGCCCCCGGCCCCCGCTCGCTGATCTTGTAGGCATCGCCCGGGGCCAGCACGACGATCTCGTGCCCCAGGCTGGGGCCCAGTGCCAGTTTCTGTTCGATATAGGTCTTTACCCCTCCGCCATGGGGCGTGAAGAAGGCGCAGACGTCAACGATCCGCAAGGCAGCCTACCGCCCGCCGATCGGGTCGAAACTGAACAGCCCGCTGCGATAGGCCAGGGTCACGTTGATCCGGGTCAGCCCCGGCCCGGCCATCACCCGCGCTTCGGCGGCGCGGGGCTTGCGATAGCGGAAGTGCTGGGCCTGCGGCACGCCGAACCCGTCGCTTGAGATGGTGATCTTGTGGTTGGCGTCGCGGTCATGCAGCACCATCAGGGTATAGGCCCCGGGGCCGGGAACCCGCACGCACAGCGTGGCGGGGCCGCTGGGCGGGGTGGCGATCTCGACCCGCCGGAAGGTCTTGCCGGCGCCGACCAGCAGGTTGTCATCGGCCAGCCAGCCGTCATCGTCGGGAGGATAGACCTCGACCTTCAGCAGTCCCTTGCGGTCCTTCAGGCCCAGCACGTTGATCAGCAGGGCCGGGCCCGGCTCGTCGGCGCGGCAGCGGCCCTCGGCCTTGCCGAGATCGGGGGTGGAAGGCACATAGCCCCCCGCCAGCGCCGCCGCCGGGCTGGCTGCCACGGCCATCATAGTTGCAAGCGAAACAAACCGCTTCATCCGTCCAACCTCCGCGAATGGATAAGTTCGGCCAGGGCAAAGACCACGCCCACCGCCATGTGGGTCACCAGCAGCAGCGCGGCCATCATCGTCATCAGTTCGGCCACCTGGGCATCGTGGCCCAGCATGAACACCGCCAGCCCGGCAAAGACCACGTCCTTGTTGGGAAGCAGCGGCAGGCGCGAGATCAGCATCCGCAGCGTCGCCAGCACCAGCCACAGGCCATAGGGCACATCGGCCAGCACCAGGTGCCACATCAGCGCGGCCAGCCCGACGTAGGCGGCGATCCGCCCGATATGCACCGCGGTGATGAACCACAGCGCCCGGCGCGGCAGGCTGAACAGCTTTTGCCGGAACAGCAGGATTACGAAAGAGGTGATCAGGACCACCCCCAGCGACTTGAAGGTAAGCCCCGTTTCCAGCCCCAGCGCGCCGGACATCACAAAGGGCCAGGCCCAGGCCAGCATCGCCAGCGTGGCCAGGTTGCCGGTCAGCGCCGACAGGATGGTGACATCCTTGATCGCCCCGAACGGCGCGCTGGCCATGTTCAGCCGCCCGCGCGCCCAGGCGTAGAACTGCACCTCGCCCAGATAGCCCAGCAGCAATTCGTTGCTGACCGATTTGCGCAGCAGTGCCGCCATGCCGCTGAACGGCAGGCCCCAGACCCGGCGGTAGATCAGCCATTCGCTGGCAGGGCCCAGCACGTAGAACACGGCATAGACCACCCAGAAGGCCGGGCGGTGCGGGATCATCGTCGCCAGCCGGGTGAACGAAACCTCGCGGAATTGCCAGACCACCCCCAGCAGCAGCAGCGCGCTGAGCAGCGCCGAAACCAGCTCGGCACGGCGCGAACGCCCCGGCTGCTCGAGCGCGGCGAGGTTGTCCTTCAGTTCCTGGGCCAGTTCGCCGGGGGCGAAACCGTGTTCCAGCATGGTTCGGGCACCCTCGGGCGAAGCGGACGGTGGTGTCATCAATGGCGGCTCACGTCCATGTCACCAAGCAGGGGCTTTGGCAATCATGGCGGCGCCTTACCCGGCGAAGTCCGAACCGGGGCTGAACCGATCAGGCCAGCAATTCGGCATAGCGCCCCGCCCGGCGGCGTTCGGCAAAGGCGCCGAAGGTGCTGCGGATCGAGGCGATCAGCGCTGGCACCGTGGTATCCCCGGGGTGCACCGCCAGCCGCGCTACCGGCAGCGGGTGCAGCGCCTGGCGGGCCAGCGCGGCGAAAAAGCGCGAGCTGCGCTGGCGGCCCACCGTGCGGCTGGCCCAGGTGATCACCGGCCCGCGCGCCAGCACCCGGCCGGTGGCGGGTTGCCAGACCTTCATGTGATCTTCCGCCAGGGCAAACTGGCTGCCCCCGAGCGCCGCCATGGCCCCGGGGCCATAGAGCCAGGCCGGGGCGATGAAGCCGGCCACCGGGCGGCCGATCGCATCCTCGATCAAGGCCCGGCCATCGGCCATCCGCCGCGCCGCCTCGTCCTGCGCCAGGCCCAGGAACTCGCCCTCGCTGGCGGTCATGTGCCGGGCCTTGAAGGCGGCGAGGCCGGTGTGATCGGCCAGGTCCTTGTGGAACCAGCCGTGGACGAACATCTCCACCCCGGCCTCGGCCCAGCCGCGCAGCCGCTGCTGGAAGGCGCGGGCCTCGGCCAGCGGCGCCTCGCCCCAGTGGTTCGGCACGACCAGCATGGCGAAGTTCGGCCCGCCGAGAATCCCCGCCAGCAATTCGGCCAGCTGATCGACCTCGCGCTCGAATTTCGGCCCGACATCGTGGATCGAGGCGAGCAGCAGTTTCCCGGTCATCAGCCCAGCTCCGGCCGGGGCGCCTCGGGCCGGCCCAGCAGCGCGGGCTCGAAGATCAGCGCGCAGATCAGCGTCCAGACCAGCGAGATCATCAGGATCAGGCCCATGCTGGCCGTGCCCGGGTGGTGCGAGAACCACAGCGCGCCAAAGGCACTGCCGGTGGCCAGCGCGCTGAACACCACGGCGCGGGCCAGGCTGGTCTGCAACAGGTCGGCCACCCCGCGCCGCCAGGCCATGACGAAATAGATGTGGAAGGCCACCCCCACCCCGAACAGCAGCGGAAAGGCGATGATGTTCGCGAAATTGAGCGGAATGGCGAAAACCACGCAGCAGCCCAGCGTCAGGAAGCCCGAGAGGACTACCGGCGCCAGGGTGAAAGCCACTTCGCGCGCCGAGCGCAGCACCAGCCACAGCAGGCCCGAAACCAGCAGCAGGGCCAAGACCCCGGCGCGCACGAAGGCCCCGGCCACGGTGCGGGCAGCCTCCTGCGTGGCGACCGGCAGGCCGCTGGCCGCCGGGGCTACCGCGCGAACGCTGGCGGTAAAGCGGGCCAGGGTGGCATTGTCGGCTGAATTCCCGGCGGGGCTGGCCACCACCAGCGCGCGGCCATCCTTCGCCACCCAGTCATCGCGGATTTCCGGCGGCAGGCTGGCGCGCGAGACCTGCACGGCCTGCAGGCTGATCCGCAGCGAATCGAGCATGGTGTTGAGCGGCGGGATCAGCACCGCCTCCACCGTCTGGCGGCTGGCCGGGGACGCGGCGGCCAGCCGGGCAAAGCTGGCGGCCAGCGCACCGGCGGCCTGACCGGTGGCATCGCCACGGGCGGCGGCCAGCCCCTTCAGCGTGCCGCTGGCCTTGGTCAGGGCGGTAACGGTACTGGGATCATCAGCACCCATCGGCAGGTCGAACGGGTTGATCGTCGCGTCAAGCAGCAGTGAGGCATCCTGAATCAGCGCCAGTTTTTCCGGCTGCTGCTCGGGCACGAAGCTGTCGATGCTGATCGCCCGGGCCACGCCGGGTGCCTTCTCCAGCCGCGCCGCCAGCTGCGCCGCGGCATCGGCATTGGCGGCCAGCACGTTCACCGTATTCGGGGTGCGATCGGGATCGAGCATCAGTTCGCTCAGCGCGCGCATCGCCGGGGCCTTGGGGTCGCGCAGGTGGAGCGGGTTGAAGTCGAAGCCGACCTTCGGCAGCGCGGCGATCGAGGCGATCATCGCCACCACAAAGGCGGCCAGCACCATCCTGCGGTTGCGGTCCAGCCAGCGATCGAGCGGTGCGGCGCCCTTCCACCCCACCGCGTGCGCCGGCACCCACGGATAGAGCCAGACCAGCAGCGCCGGCAGCAGGGTGACGTTGAGCAGGAAGGCAACCAGCATGCCCAGGGCCGAGATCACCCCCAGCTCGGCGATCCCGACATAGTCGGTGGGCAGGAAGGCGCACAGCGCCAGCACGATTGCCCCGGCGGCGACCAGCAATGGTTCGCCGATTGCTCCGGCCAGCCGCTCCAGCGCCTGCATCGGCACCGCTCCGGCGCGCCGCTCGGCATTGTAGCGCACCGAAACCTGCACCCCGAAATCGACCCCCAGCCCGACGAACAGCGGGATGAAGGCCACCGAAATGACGTTCAGGCGGTGCACCGCCACCAGCCCCAGCGCCAGCGTGATGATCAGCCCGGCCACGATCGTCACCATGATCGCCGCGACGATCCGGCGCGAACGGGTGGCCAGCCACAGGGTCAGCATCAGCGCCATGGCCATGGCCGCGCCGATCACGCCCATGTTCTCGCGGATCGAGCCGAATTCCTCGTCGGCCAGCGGCACTTCGCCGGTGATCCCCAGCCGGACCCCATGCGCCGCATCAAGGTTCAGCGCGCGGACCTGCGCCGCGATCGCCGCCACGGCATCGGCCCCCGGTTCAAGCTGGCCAAAGCGCAGCTGCGGCTGGGCGAGCACCAGCCGGCGGGTGGGGGCGGCCAGCCGGCCCTTGCCGGAAACCAGCCGCTGCCATGAAAACCACGCCGGCTTGCCGGCCAGCCGGGCGTCGATTGCCTGTGCCAGCGCCGCCATCGGCGCGGCCAGCCGGGCGGCCTTGGCCGGATCCGCCGTCCGGGCGCCATCGGCGGCGGTATCCATGGCCCGGGCCACCCCGCGCAGGCTGGGGTCTGCGGCCAGTGCCCCCAGCAGCGGCTGGGCGTCGATCAGCGACTGGGTGGTATCCCTGACCTCGGCCAGATCGGCGAAGAGCAGCCCTTCGCGCGCCAGGAAATCGCCGCCATCGGGGCGGCGGACCAGCACGAAATGGTTGCTGTCGGCCGCAAGCGCCACGGCCAGCCTTTTGGCGCCATCCTCGGCCGCCTCGGGCGTGGTGCCATCGACCACCACCAGGATCGAATCCTTCAGCTGCGGAAAGGCCGCCTCGACCGCCGCCTCGTTGCGCCGCCAGTCGGTCCTGGCCGAGATCAGCTCGCCGGTGTCGGTGGTCATGTCGAAGGCCAGCACCACCCAGAAAGCCGCCAGCGCGACCAGCACCGCGACGATCCCGGCGGTGCGGCGGGGCGCGCGGGCGGCGGCAAGCATCAGCGCGGTCAGGCGGGCGGTCAGCATCGGGGCGGGGTGTGGCGGAACTTGGCCGCTACGGCAAGTGGTTGCGGGCGGCGGCGGCTCTGCCTAAGGCCGGGGGATGGACAGGCAGGGACACGCAGGCGCCGGGCGCTGGCTGGGGCTGGCACTGCCGGCAGTGGCGCTGGCGCTGGTGCTGGGCAGCCTGCTGGGCAACCCGGCGCTGCGCGCGTTGCTGGCGGCGGCCTGGGGGCGGATCGCGCCCATGGCGGTGCTGGCGGTGCTGCCGGTGCAGCTGGCGGCGATCCTGGTCTGCACCATGGCCCAGCAGGCCCTGCGCCCCGGCATCCCGTTCCGGGCCAGCTTTGTCGCCCGGCTGGTGCGCGATGCGGCGCACAACCTGCTGATCTTTCCCCCGGGGCTGGGCGAAGTGGTCGGCGCGCGCGCGCTGGTGCTGCTGGGCGGGCGGGTGCGGATGGCGACGGCGCTGCGGGTGCTCGACCTGACCGCGGAGATCCTGGCCGAGGTGCCCTACATGATGCTGGCCGGCTGGGTGCTGTGGCACTGGTGGGCGGGCAGCGGATCGGCCATCGCCCGCCCGGCCTTGAGCCACGGGCGCGAAACGGCCTGGGGCGTGGTTGCTCTCCTGCTGCTTGCGGGTCTGGCGGGTATTGTCTGGCGCCGCCTGCGCCACACCCGTCTCGGCCGCCGGCTGCGGGCCGAGGCGCATTTGCTGGGGCGCGAACTGCGCCGCCAGCGGGTCGGCTTTCCGGCGGCCTTTCTGCTGCACGTTATCGGCTGGGGGCTGTCCGGGGTGCAGGTCTGGCTGGCGGCGCGGGTGATGGGCGTGCCGCTGGACCTGTGGCAGGCGCTGGCCATCGAAAGCGCGGCAACCTCGGCGCGGGTGATCCTGTTCTTCGTCCCCGGCGGGCTGGGGATGCAGGAGGCGGCGGCGGTGCTGGCGGGGCTGGCGCTGGGCGTTCCGGCCCCGGCGGCGCTGGCCTTTTCGCTGGTACTGCGGCTGCGCGACGTGGCCTTCGGGTTGGCCTTGCTGGGCTGGCCGCTGCTCGAATGGCGTGCCCGCTTGCGCGCCGCCCCGGCTTCGGGTTAGCCTGCCGGGCATGCGATACGCCCCCCTGTGCACCGCCGCTGCGCTCGCCGCCTTGGCCAGCGCCGCCCCCGCCCACGCCGCCAGCCCCTATGGCCGCTGGCTGACCACCGAACGTGGCGGGGTGGTCGAACTGTTCGCTTGCGGGTCCGCTCTGTGCGGACGGATCGCCGGCAGCCCCGAGCTTGATGCCCACCCCGACCGGCGCGACGATCGGAACAAGGATCCCGCCCAGCGGGGCCGGCGGCTGAAGGGCATGGTGTTCATGACCGGGTTTACCGGTGGCCCGCGCGAATGGAGCGGCGGGCAGATCTACCGCGCCACCAACGGCAGCACCTATTCCGGATCGGTCAGCCTGGTCGATGACAATACCCTGAAGCTGACCGGCTGCATCATGAAGCCGCTGTGCCAGACCCAGGTGTGGCACCGCGCCAGGTAGGCTATTGCCCCTTGGCGGGCTTGTCTGCGGGCTTGCCGGCCGGATCGGCCAGCGGATCGACGAGTTCGGGCGGGGGCGCCGTTGCCGCGCCGGGCCGCAGCGCCGCGATCTCGCCGGCGCGGTTCTGCAGGAACGACGAGCGCAGGGCGGCATAGGTATCGACCGAGCCGTGGCGCAGCGCCTCGAGATCGGCATCGGCCTCGGCGCGGTGGTCGAGCCCGCCAACGATCACCACCGCCGCACCCTGGGTCGACAGCTCGAAGTTGCTCGAAAACAGCGAGACCTTGCGGGTCTTGACCTGAACCACCCGCTTGCTGGTCACGCGGTTGAGCAGCAGCGGCTCGCTGAAGGCGTCGACCACGTTGCCGACCAGCTCGCGCATCGTTGTCGGCCCCACCACCGGCAGGTAGAGATAGGGGCCGGCATCGGCGCCGTAATAGCCCAGGGTATTGGCAAAGCTGTTGCCCTGCGGGGGCAGGTTGAACGGCTTGCGCTTGGCCACGTCGAACAGGCCCGCCGCACCCAGCGTGGAATTGATCACGAAACGGCCCAAGCTCTGGATCGCCTGACGCGGGTTGCCCTGGGCCAGATCGTTCACGAAGGTGGTGGGCATGTAGATGTTGGCCAGCGCATTGCGGGCGCCGTCGCGCAGCGGGTGGGGGATGATCGCCTTGTAGGTCAGCGCCAGCGGACGCAGCACCAGCTGGTCGACCGGCCACGAAATCAGGTACATCGCCCGGTTGAAGGGCTCGAAGGGGTCGTCGCTGGCAAAGGTGCCCAGCGCTTCCTCGCCCGGGGCCAGCTCCGGCGGCGCGGGCGGATCGGCGGCCATGTCGCGCGGGGCGAAGGCGCCCCCGGCCTCGCCCAGCGGCTGGGCCGGGCTGGGATCGGCGGTTTCGGCGGTGGGGGCATCGGCCCCGGAGGAATAGGGGGTGGGATCAGGCGTGGGATCGGGCGCGGCGGTGGCCAGCGTCAGCGCGGCAAGCGAGACCAGCGCCACGCTCATGCCGCCAGCCTTTCGGCGGCGAAGCTGGCGAAATTGCCCAGCCGGGCCCCGCTCAGGGTGGCGGCGTGGGCCACCGCCGGATCGGTCAGCGCGGCCAGCTCGTCGCGATAGCGGTAGCCCGGGGCGCTGCCCGGCCACTGGTCGGCGGTGGCCGGGTGGCAATAGAGCTCGGTCAGCCCGGGGCGTAGCCGGGCCAGCGCGGCGGCCATCGCCACCGCATCGAACTGCCCGGTATCGGCCAGCCCCGCAACCTGATCGTTGACCAGCAGCCCGGCGCGGCGCAGCTGCCGCCCGGTCAGCCCGGCCCAGGCATTGTGCAGCCGCCCGGCCCCCGGCTCGACCGGCAGGCGCATCGCGGCAAGGCCGTGGCGCGCGCCTTCGGCCAGGATGGCCTGCAGGATCACGGGGTGGAGATGGAAATGCTTGTGGGCATTGACGTGATCGAGCACGAGGCCGGTGGCGGCAAAGGCGGCGAACTGGGCGGCCACCTCGGCCCGCATCTGGGCATGGGCCGCCTGGTTGAAGGCGATCTTCACCGCGGTGCCGACCATGTCGGCGGGAAAGCGCCCGTCGGGCCCGACCAGCAGGTGGACCTGTTCGGGCGGCAGCACCGGTGCACCGTCGGCCAGCACGATGTGCAGCCCCACGCCAAGCTGGGGCAGGCGGCGCGCGCGCGCCACCGCGTCATCCGCCGCCGCGCCGCCGACCATCAGGCTGGCAGCGGTGAGGATCCCGTGGGTGTGGGCATGCTCCACCGCCTCGTTCACCGCCAGGGCGGCGCCGAAATCGTCTGCAGTGACGATCAGGCCTTTCAGCGCGCCGGGCTTCCCCCCCACAGCCGCTGCGACCGCTGGCTGCGCTGAGGTCAGGCCGCTTCCTTTCTCCGCCGCAGGAAATCGAAGAATTCGACGCCTTCGCGCAGCCGGCGCTTGAGCATGTCCCAGTCGCGCACCATCTCGCCGACAATCGCGCCGATCTTGCGCGGGCGGAAGTAGAAGCGCTTGTACATCTCTTCCACCTTGTCGAAGATCACCGCGCTCGACAGGTGCGGGTAGGACAGCTGGGCGATCTGGTTGCCGCCATCGTCCAGCAGGTGGTCGGTGCCCGAGAACCAGCCGTTCTCGGTCGCCTGCTTGTAAAGGAAGGTGCCCGGATAGGGCGCGGCCAGCGACACCTGGATGGTGTGCGGGTTCAGCTCGATCGCATAGCGGATGGTTTCCTCGATCGTGTCCAGCGTTTCGCCGGGCAGGCCGAGGATGAAGGTGCCGTGGATGGTCAGGCCAAGGCTGTGCGCATCCTTGGTGAACTGGCGCGCGACCTTGGTCAGCAGGCCCTTCTTGATGTTGTGGAGGATCTGCTGGTTGCCGCTTTCATAGCCGACCAGCAGCACCCGGCAGCCGCCCTGCTTCATCGCCTTCAGCACGTTGTAGGGCACGTTGGCCTTGGCATTGCAGCCCCAGGTGACCGGGAAGCCCGGCTTGCCGAAGCCCAGCCTGGCCAGTTCGCCCGACAGTTCGATGACGAAATCGTGGGCATCGGCCAGGGTGTCGTCGTCGAAGAAGATCTCCTTCACCTCGGGCATTTCGGCGAGGATGTATTTGACCTCCTCGATCACCTTGCCGACCGAGCGGTGGCGATAGCGGTGGCCCGAAATGGTCTGCGGCCACAGGCAGAAGGTGCACCGGCTCTTGCAGCCGCGCCCGGTGTAGAAGCTGACATAGGGGTGGCGCTGATAGCCGCCGAAGTACTTGGTCAGGTCGAGGTCGCGCCGGTAGATCGGCGAAACCATCGGCAGCACGTCCATGTCTTCGATTACCGCGCGGGGCTTGTTGTGGATGATCGCGCCATCCGCGTCACGGTACGAGATCCCGTCGATCTCGGCGAAGGGCTTGCCCTCGGCCAGTTCGACGCAGGTGAAATCATATTCCTCGCGGGCGACGAAATCGATGTGTTCGCAGGCCTTCAGGCTCTCTTCGGGCTGGACCATCACCTTGGCGCCGACCATGCCGACCAGGCATTGGGGGTTGCGCGCCTTGATCAGAGCGGCGGTCTTCATGTCCTGGCTGAAGCTGGGGGTCGAGGTGTGGAGGATCACCAGCTCGGCGCTGTCGAACTCGTGCGCGATATCGTCCCAGCTCTGGTCATGGGCCGGGGCGTCGATCAGCTTGCTGCCCGGCACCATGGCGGCCGGCTGGGCGATCCAGGTCGGGTACCAGAAGCTCTTCACCTCGCGCTTCATCTGATAGCGCGCGCCGGCGCCGCCGTCGTAACCGTCGAAAGAGGGGCCCTGGAGGAAAATCGTCCGCTTCATCATCATTCCGTTTCTGCCGGGCCGATCCGCCCGGAACCGTGCATTGTAAGGCTTGCGCCCCGCCAATCAATCGTGCGCGCGCCATGGGCGGCAAGAAAGGTCAGAAAGTTGAGCGCGTCGGCCGCGGGCAGCAGCCAGAGCGGCGCGCAGGGGCGCCCGGCCAGCCGGTTGACCGCCATGGCCATGGCCAGCCGCGCCGCCACCGCAGCGGCCAGCGCCCACAGGCCCAGCGGGTGGAGCAGCGCGGCCAGCAGGGCCAGCGGCAGGGCATGGGTGATCAGCGAGCCGGAATGGCCCCATGGCGCCAGATCGCGGATCGTTACCGCCCAGCGGCGATGGTGGCGCCACAGTTCGGCGGCGCTCGCCTCGGCATCGGCATGGGTTACCAGCATCGGCGGCACCGCCACCTGCAGCCCCAGCCCCGCGACCGCCGCACCGATCGCGTGATCGTCGGCCAGCACCTCGGCAAAGGCCTCGAACCCGCCGATCGCTGCCAGCGTTTCGGCGCGCAGGGCGATGGTCGAACCCATGCAGGGCCGCGCCGCGCCAGTCGTCAGCCCCACCACCATGTTCGGCATGGCCCACCACGAAACCGCCGCCGCCCCGATCCGCGACCACAGCCCGGCATCGCCGCGCCCGACATAGAGGCACGAGACTGCCCCCACCCCCGGTTGGCCCAGCGCGCCCAGCACGCGGGGCAGGTAATCCGGCCCGACCGCGATATCGCTGTCCGACAGGACCAGCACCGCGCCGGTGGCCAGCGGCCGCATCGCCGCCAGATTGCCGATCTTGCCATTGGCGAAAGGGGCCGCCGGGCCGGGGTGGATGGCGATGTCGGCCCCCGGATGGTCGCGGGCCAGCGCGCGGGCGGCGGGCAATGCGGTATCGTTGGCCCGGTTCGCCCCGCAGACCAGTTGCAACGGCCCCCGCCAGCCGGTGGCGAGGAAGCTGGCGAGGTTGGCGCCTAGACGCGGTTCCGCCCCGTGGAGCGGCTTGAGCAGGCTGACCGGGGGGCCGGTTTCCGCGCAGGGCGCCGGCCGGGCAAAGAAGCGCAGCAGCAGGCCGAGCGCGAAGAGCTGATAGCCGGTGGCCACCAGCGCCAGCCCCAGCGCTATCGCGCCGATAACCTCCATTGCCTGCATCGCGCCGCCATACCCGCGCTTCCCCCCTTTGGCAAAAGCCGATAGGGCGCAGCGGGATGAGCGAAGGCATAACCGTGGTGACCGGCGTGGCGGGCTTTCTCGGCTCGGCGGTGGCGCGCGCCCTGGCGGCGCGTGGCGGGCGCCTGCGCGGGGTGGTTCGCGCCACCAGCCCGCGCGCCAATCTGGCCGATTTTCCCGGCGAACTGGCCGAGGCCGATCTGCGCGATGCGCCGGCGGTGGCCGCCGCGCTGGCGGGGGCGGATACGCTGTTCCATGTCGCCGCCGACTATCGCCTGTGGGCGAAAGACCCCGAGGAGATCGTCCGCAACAATGTGGCGATGACCCGTGCGGTGATGGAAGCCGCGCTGGCCGCCGGGGTGCGCCGGGTGGTCTATACCTCCAGCGTCGCCACCCTGCTGCCGCTCGAAGGCCGCGCCTCGGACGAGGAACATCCCGCCAGCGCCGAACAGGCGGTGGGCGCCTACAAGCGCAGCAAGGTGCTGGCCGAACGGCTGGTCGAGGAACTGGTCGCGACGCGCGGCCTGCCCGCGGTGATCGTCAATCCCTCCACCCCGATCGGCCCGCGCGACGTTCACCCCACCCCCACCGGCCGGATCGTGGTCGAGGCGGCGAATGGCAAGATGCCGGCCTATGTCGATTCCGGGCTGAACCTCGTTCATGTCGACGATGTCGCCACGGGGCACCTGCTGGCGGCGGAACGCGGGCAGGCCGGCCGGCGCTATGTGCTGGGCGGCGAGGATGTCACGCTGGGCCAGATGCTTGCCGACATTGCCGGGCTGGTCGGGCGCAAGCCGCCGAAGGTGAAGCTGCCGCGCGGCCCGCTCTATCCGCTGGCCGTGCTGGCCGAACTGGGCGGGCGGATCACCGGGCGCGAACCTTTCCTGACGCTCGATTCGCTGCGGATGAGCGCGCATCACATGTATTATTCCAGCGCCCGGGCCGAGGCCGAGCTGGGCTATCGCGCCCGACCCTATCGCGAGGCGCTGGCCGATGCGGTGGCCTGGTTCCGGGCCACGGGGCTGATCAGGTGATCTGGCTGGCCTGGGCCGCACTGGCCGGCTGGGTGGTGCTGGCGCTGTCCGGTTTCTGGCTGTGCGCCGAGCGCGACGAACGCGCCGCGCTGGCCGACCCCCAGGTCTGGCCCGAGGTGGTCGCGGTGGTGCCGGCGCGTGACGAGGCCGAAGTGATCGCCCGATCGCTCTCCAGTCTGGCCGCCCAGGACTATTCAGGGCCGTTTCGCGTGGTGCTGGTCGACGACAATTCCTCCGACGGCACCGGGGCGATCGCGCGCGGGCTGGGGATCGCCCGGCTGACGGTGCTGGATGGCGCGCCGCTGGCCGCTGGCTGGACCGGCAAGCTGTGGGCGGTGCACCAGGGGATCGCCGCGGCGGGCAGCCCCCACTTCCTGTGGCTGACCGACGCCGATATCGCCCATGCCCCCGATACCCTGCGCCGGCTGGTGGGCATTGCCACGGCGGGGGATCGCAAGCTGGTGTCGCTGATGGCGCTGCTGCCGGCCAAGGGCTGGGCCGAACGCGCGCTGGTGCCCGCCTTCATCTGGTTCTTCATGATGCTCTACCCGTTCAACCGCGTGAACCGCCCGGGCTGGGTGGCCGGGGCAGCCGGCGGCTGCGTGCTGGTCGAGCGCGAGGCGTTGGCCGCGGCGGGGGGCATCGCCGCGATCCGTGGCGCGATCATCGACGATTGCACGCTGGGCCGGCTGATCAAGCGGCAGGGGCCGATCTGGCTGGGGCTGACCCGCCGCTCGCTCTCGCTGCGGCCCTATCAGGGCTGGGGCGAGATTGCGCGGATGATCATGCGCAGCGCCTATGCCCAGCTGTTCTACAACCCGCTGTTGCTGGTGGCCTGCGTTGCCGGGCTGGCGCTGCTGTTCGCCATGCCGGGCTGGACCGCGCTGGCGGGGCACGGCGTTGTGCGGCTGGCGGGGCTGGCCGCGCTGGGGCTGATGGTACTGCTCTACCAGCCGCTGCTGGCCTTCTACCGCCGCTCGCCAGCCTGGGCGCTGGCCTTGCCGCTGGTCGCCGCCTTCTATACCGCCTGCACCCTCGCCTCGGCGCTGGCCTTCTATCGCGGGCGCGGGGGGATGTGGAAAGGACGGGCGCAGGCGGCACGATGAGCGAGGGACTGACCGCCGATGCGCTCGCCACCGGCAAGGGCGAGAACGACGAGAACTTCCCGGTGGCCAGCTGGCTGCTGCGGGCCGATGCCCGCGCGCCGGTGCTGGCCTATTACCGCTTCGCCCGCGCTGCCGACGACATCGCCGATCACCCCACGGCCAGCGCGCCGGACAAGCTGCGCTTGCTGGCCGAAATGCGCGCCGGTCTGGCGGCCACGGGCGATCCGTTGGCCATGGCGCTGGGCGATGTGTGCCGCGCGCGCGGCATCCCGCTCGATCACGCCAGCGAATTGCTCGACGCCTTCGTGCGTGACGTGAGGGTCACCCGCTATGCCGACTGGGACGATCTGATCGGCTATTGCCGGCTTTCGGCCATGCCGGTCGGGCGGTTCGTGCTCGATGTTCATGGCGAGGACCGGGCGCTGTGGCCCCTGTCGGACGCGCTGTGCGCCGCGCTGCAGGTGATCAACCACCTGCAGGATTGCGGCAAGGATTACCGGGCGCTCGACCGGGTCTATATCCCCGAGCCGCAGCTGGCGGCGGCGGGGTTGGGGGTGGCCGATCTCGGCGCGTCACGCGCCAGCCCGGCACTGCTGGGGGTGATCCGCGAACTGGTTCAGCGCACCCGGGGCCTGCTGGTGCAATCCTCGCCCTTCGCCCGGGCGATCCGCGATCCGCGTCTTTCGGCCGAGGTGGCGGTGATCCAGCGGCTGGCCGAGGATCTGTGCGATCTCCTCGCCCGGCGCGACCCGCTGAGCGAGACGGTGCATCATGCCAAATTCCGGGCCGGCTGGCTGGCGCTGCGCGCCATCGTGGCCAATGCGTGGGCGCGGGCATGAGCGGGGCCGATCCGCAGGCCATGGCCGCCGAGGCCGGTTCCAGCTCGTTCGCGCTGGGGATGCGGATCCTGCCCCGCGCCGAGCGTGCGGCGATCCATGCGATCTATCACTTCTGCCGGGTGGTGGACGACATCGCCGACGATCAGGTGCTGCCGCGCGACCGGCGGGCCACGGCGCTGGCCAAATGGCGCGAGGCGGTTGCCGCGCTCTATCGCGGCGAACCGGCGGGCATGGCCGAATTCCTGCGGGTGCCCGTGCAGCATTTCGCGCTGGCCGAGGCCGATTTCGTCGCGGTGATCGACGGCATGGCGATGGATGTGGCGGGCGACATCCGCTGGCCCGACTATGCCACCCTCGACCTCTATTGCGACCGTGTCGCCTCGGCGGTGGGGCGGCTGTGCGTGCGGGTCTTCGGGATGGCCGAAGCGCCCGGCCTCGCGCTGTCGCACCACCTTGGCCGGGCGCTGCAACTGGCCAATATCCTGCGCGATATCGACGAAGATGCGGCGATTGGCCGGGTCTATCTGCCGGCCGAGGCGCTGGCCGCCGCCCGCATCGTTCCGACCACCCCGGCGGCGCTGGTGGCCGATCCCCGGCTTGATGCCGCGGCGCGCTGGCTGGTGGTGAAGGCGCGCGCCCATTTTGCCGAGGCGCGCGCGATCATGGCGGCGCGGCCCGCCGGGCGGCTGCTTGCCCCGCACCTGATGGCGGCGGGCTATGGCGATGTGCTCGATCGGCTGGAGGCGCGCGGCTGGGCCAGCCCGCGCGCCCGGGTGCGGACGCGCAAGGCGGCGATCCTGCGCGCGGCGCTGGCCTACATGGTGTGGCGATGAGCAGCCCGCGCCGGGTATGGGTGGTGGGGGCCGGGCTGGCCGGCCTCTCGGCGGCGGTCGAACTGACCCGCGCCGGGGTCAAGGTGCGTATGGTCGAGGCGGCGCCGCGCGCCGGGGGGCGCTGTCGCTCGTACCACGATGACAAGCTGGGCCAGCTGATCGACAACGGCAACCACTTCGTCTTTTCGGGCAACCAGGCCGTGGCGCGGTTTCGCGAAACGGTCGGCGGGGCCGGGGCACTGGCCGGGCCGGATCACGCCCGTTTCGCCTTCCACGACCTCGCCGATGATGCCCGCTGGATGCTCGACGTCAACGACGGGCCGCTGCCCTGGTGGGTGTTCAGCCCGCGTCGGCGGGCGCCCGGCACGCGCCTCGCCGATCACGCTGCGCTGGCCCGGCTGGCGCTGGAGCGTGACCGCTCGGTTGCCATCGGCCAGCGGATCGCCCCGCACGGCACCTTCTGGCGCCGGGTGGTCGAGCCGATGATGCTGGCGGTGCTCAACTGCCCGACCGAACAGGGCTCGGCCTGGCTGGCGGGGCGTTTCCTGCGCGAGAGCTTCGTGCGTGGCGGGCAGGCTTGCCGCACGCTGGTGGCGCTGCCCACGCTCGATGCGGCCTTTGTTACCCCCGCGCTTGACTGGCTGCGGGTGCGCGGGGTCGAGCCCAGTTTCGGCACCCGGCTGCGCGGGCTGGAATTTGCCGATGGCAAGGTGGCGGCGCTCGATCTGGCCGGCACCCGCACCCCGCTGCACGATGGCGATGCGGTGATCCTGGCGGTGCCGCCGTGGGTTGCCGCCGATCTGGTGCCGGGGCTGCAGGTGCCGACCCGCCACTGTGCGATCCTCAACCTCCACTATGCCATCGCCCCCCCGCCGGACGCGCCGCTGATTACCGCGCTGCTGGGGGCGACCGGGCAATGGGTGGTGGCGCACGAGAACCGCGTCTCGGTAACGATCAGCGGCGCCGACGATCTGGTCGAGCGCGAGCGCGAGGGGCTGGCGGCCGAGGTCTGGGCCGAAGTCGCCCGCACCCTGGGCATCAGCGCGCCGCTGCCGGCCTGGCAGGTGGTCAAGGAAAAGCGCGCGACCTTTGCCGCCACCCCCGAGCAGGAGGTGCTGCGCCCGCCGCCGGCAACCCGCTGGCCCAACCTGTTCCTGGCCGGGGACTGGGTGCAGACCGGGCTGCCCGCGACGATCGAGGGGGCGCTGCGCTCGGGCGACCATGCCGCCGGTTTGGCAATGGGCCACCGCTTGCGCTATGGGATCGGCGCATGACGACTGTCGTGCTTGATTCCCCCGCTGCCGATACCCCCCCGCGCGACGCCCTGGAGGCGACGATCGGCCGTGCCGCCAGCCGCCTGCTGGCCGAGCAGCAGGGTGATGGCCACTGGGTCTACGAGCTGGAGGCCGATGCCACCATCCCGTCCGAATATGTCCTGCTGCGCCATTACCTTGGCGAGCCGGTCGACGCCGCGCTGGAGGCCAAGATCGGCACCTACCTGCGCCGGCGCCAGTCGGCAGAGCATGATGGCTGGCCGCTGTATCACGACGGCGGCTTCGACATTTCGGCGACGATCAAGGCCTATTATGCGCTGAAGATGATCGGCGACGATCCGGCCGCGCCGCATATGGCCCGCGCCCGGCAGGCGGTGCTGGCCGCCGGCGGGGCCGAGGCGGCGAATGTCTTTACCCGGATCCAGCTGGCGCTGTTCGGCGCTGGGCCGTGGGAGGCGGTGCCGGTGATCCCGCCCGAGCTGATCCTCGCCCCGCGCTGGTTTCCGGTCCACCTCCTCAAGATGAGCTATTGGGCGCGCACCGTGGTGGTGCCGCTGCTGGTGCTCTGCGCGCTGAAGCCACGGGCCCGGAACCCCAAAGGCGTGCTGGTCGATGAGCTCTACAGCGGGGTGCCGCGCAAGCTGACCAGCCAGGCCGCGCACGTCCATCCGGCCTGGAAGGGCTTTTTCGAGCTGCTGGATGCAGCGCTGCGGCGTGGCGATGGCTGGTGGCCCCGCCGCCTGCGGTCGCGCGCGATCAAGGCCTGCGAGAACTGGGTGCTCGAACGGCTCAACGGGCTTGATGGGCTGGGCGCGATCTACCCTGCCATGGCCAATTCGGTGATGATGTTCGATGTGCTGGGCTATGCCCCGGACCATCCGGCGCGGGCCACGGCGCGCGAATCAGTCGAGCGGCTGCTGGTGATCAAGGACGACGAGGCCTATTGCCAGCCCTGCGTCAGCCCGGTCTGGGATACCGCGCTGGCCGCCCACGCCATGCTCGAGGCTGGCACGCCGGAGGCCGAGGCGGCGGCGCACCGCGCGCTGGACTGGCTGGGGCCGCGCCAGATCACCGCCGTGGTGGGCGACTGGGCCGAGCAGCGCCCCGCGGTGCGCCCCGGCGGCTGGGCCTTCCAGTACGGCAACGACTATTACCCCGATCTCGACGATACCGCCGTGGTCGCCATGGCGATGGACCGCGCCGCCGGAACCCGGGCCGGCAAGGACGCCGAGGCGATCGAGCGCGCCCGCGAATGGTGCGAGGGGCTGCAGAGCCATGACGGCGGCTTTGCCGCCTTCGATGCCGACAACGACAAGCACTACCTCAACAACCTGCCCTTTGCCGATCACGGCGCGCTGCTCGATCCGCCCACCGCCGATGTTTCGGCGCGGGTGGTCTCGATGCTGGCGCAGCTGGGCGAGCGGAAGGACAGCCCCCGGATGAAGGCGGCGCTGGCCTGGCTGGAGAAGGAGCAGGAGGCCGAGGGCAGCTGGTTCGGGCGCTGGGGGGTCAACTATGTCTACGGCACCTGGTCAGTGCTCTGCGCGCTTGGCCGGGCGGGCTACGATGCCGAGGAACCGGTGGTGGCGCGCGCCATCGCCTGGCTAAAACGGGTGCAGAACAGCGATGGCGGCTGGGGCGAGAGCTGCGATTCCTATGCGCTCGACCGCAAGGGGCACGAGGCCTTCCGCAGCACCGCCAGCCAGACCGCCTGGGCACTGCTGGGGCTGATGGCGGTGGGCGAAGCGGCCAGCGAGGAGGT